>NZ_JAURXB010000069.1 GCF_030654605.1 Bradyrhizobium sp. | reverse complement strand
GGCCAGCAGCGTGATCGCGACGAACGGCACGCCGCGCCAGATATTGGCGAAGATCACGCAGGCCCGCGCCCAGTAGACGTCGCCGAGGAAATTGATGTTCTCGGTGATCAATCCCATCTCCTTCAGCGACCAGGAGATGATCGAGAACTGCGAATCGAAGATCCACCAGAACGCCAGCGCCGACAGCACGGTCGGCACGATGAACGGGATCAGCACCAGCGCGCGCAGCATCGCCTTGAACGGCATGTTCTCGTTCAGCAGCAGCGCGAGATAGAGACCGATGCCGAATTTGATGGCGCTCGCGACGAAGGTGTAGAGAAGCGTATTGAACACCGACAGCCAGAAGATCGAATCGTCCCAGAGCCATTCGTAATTCTCAAGTCCGACGAACGCGCCGGGGCGGCCGATCCGCGCATCCGTGAACGAGATCCAGATCCCGAGCCCCAGCGGATAGGCCAGGAAGAAGATCAGGAACGCCATCGCCGGAAGCATGAACCAGAGGGCGATGAAGTTGCGATTGGATTTGACCTGCTGCCAAGCGGTCGCATCGCGGATCGGCGGCCTGGCGGCCCGGGGTTGCACTGCGATGTCAGCCATTAACGGAATCCCGCATTAAAATCGGCAAACGCGCCGTCTCCACTCGCATGAACGCAAGGACGCCAGTACTGACGTCGTGTCGTGGTCGGCGGGCGGGCGGCAATTGCTTGCCGCCCGCCCGGGTAGCCTTAGCGATAGATGCGCTTCAACTGGCGCTCGGCGATCGCGATCGAACCGGCGGCGGTCTCGCGGCCGGTGCAGTAGTTGGCGAACATGTCGACCACCAGGAAGTCGGCGATCGCGGTCGCCGCCTTCTCGCCCGGCGTGCCTATGCCGGAAGCGGGAAGCGTACGCTTGCTGGCCTGGCTGAACACCTGGTTCTTCGGGTCCGCGGTCCAGACCGGCGAGTTGTCATAGGAGTTGAGCGTGTGGGTGAGATAACCGCGCGCGCCGGTCAACCACTTGTCGTAGTTTTCCTTCTCCAGCATGAAGGCGACGAACGCCTTCGCCGCATTCGGATACTTGGTGAAGTTGAATGCGAGGATCGGAACGCAGAGCTGCAGTTCGGTCGGCTTGCCGATCGGCCCGACCGGATACAGCGCGTGATAGGTGTCCGCAGTGAGTTCCTTCTTGGTCGGATCGTCTTTCGCCGCGACGTAGATCGAAATGCCGTTGGCGGTGCAATAGAGTTCGCCCGACAGGAAGGCCTTGTTGTTGGAGCCATCGTTCCACGACGCGGTGCCGGGAATGAAAGTGTCGGTAAGCGCCTTGGTGTATTCCAGCGCCTTCACGGTCTCCGGCGAATTGATCACGACTTTGTTGTTCTTGTCGACCGTGTAGGCGCCGTGGCCCCACAGCATCCAGTGCAGCCAGCCGTTGGCATCGCCCGAGGCGTGGCCGAGCGCCAAGCCGGCCGGCGTGTTGTTCTTCTTCAGCGCCTTGCACAGTTCGAGGAAGCCCGGGAAGTCCTTCGGGAATTCCTTGAAGCCGGCCTTTTCCATCGCCGATTTGCGATAGGTCATGTAACCGCCGATGGTGGCGACGGGAATGCCGAGCCAGTCGTTGCCCTGCTTGCAGGTGGCAGCGGCCGCGTCGGTCCAGCCGCCATACTTCTTGCCGAGATAGTCGGCGACGTCGTTCATCTTCAGCACTTTGGTCGGAAACAGCTGCGGCAGCGTGTGCAGGCCCCAGGCCAGGTCGAGACCCTGCCCGGTGTTGGCGGCGACCGACGCCTTCGGCTGCACGTCCTCGAAGGACTCGCTGAACACGTTCATTTCGGTGCCGGTGGCGGTCTTGAAGGCCGCGACCATGGCGTTGAAGGCGTCGTCCTCGGCGGGCACGAACCGTTTCCAGCGCATCACGGTGAGCTTGGCGCCCTTCTCCGCCTTCCAGGGCGATGCCTGCGCCCAGGCCTTGGCGAAGTCGAGCAGAGCCGGCCCGGTCAGTGCGCCGGTTGCAGCAAGTGCGGTGCCGCCCTGAAGCAGGCTACGGCGGGTAAAGTTATGCATAGTCGATCCTCCCTTTTGGATTTGATTATGTTTTTTAGTTCAGTCGCTTCCCGGTGGTCTCGTCGAACAGATGCACGAGCGCCGGATCCGGTTTCAGCCGGATCTTGTCGCCCGGATTGAATTGATGACGCTCGCGGAACACGGCGACGACCTGCTCGCCGCCGAGCTTGGCGAACACCTGGGTTTCCGAGCCGGTCGGCTCGACCACCACGATCTCGGCCTCCACGCCGTCGTCGGCGATGGTGAAATGCTCGGGCCGGACGCCGTACACCGCGGGCCGGCCTTCGGAATTGGCGGGCGCCGAGGCCAGCGGCAGCTTGACGCCGTTCGGTCCCTCGAACGAGGCGGAGCCGTTCGACTTCACCTTGCCTTTGAGGAAGTTCATCGCCGGCGAGCCGATGAAGCCCGCCACGAACTGGTTGTCCGGCTTGTCGTAGAGTTCGAGCGGGGTGCCCATCTGCTCGACGACGCCGTCATGCATCACCACGATCTTGTCGGCCATGGTCATGGCCTCGATCTGGTCGTGGGTGACGTAGACGGTCGTGGTCTTCAGCCGCTGGTGCAGTTCCTTGATCTCGGTGCGCATCGCCACGCGCAGCTTGGCGTCGAGATTGGACAACGGCTCGTCGAACAGGAAGACCTGGGGATCGCGCACGATGGCGCGTCCCATCGCGACGCGCTGGCGCTGGCCGCCGGACAACTGCCGGGGATAGCGATCGAGCAGCGGCGTCAACGCCAGGATTTCGGCGGCGCGCCTGACGCCGGTGGAGATCTCTTCCGCGCTGGCACCGCGCAGTTTCAGGGAAAATCCCATATTGTCGGCGACCGTCATGTGCGGATAGAGCGCATAATTCTGGAACACCATCGCGATGTCGCGCTCTTTGGGCTGCACATTGTTGACGACCTTGTCGCCGATCGAAATCGTGCCGGAGGTGATGTTTTCGAGTCCGGCAAGCATCCGCAGCAAGGTCGACTTGCCGCAGCCGGAGGGACCGACCAGCACCACGAAGGCGCCGTCCTCGATCGGAATCGATACGCCGTGCAGGACCTCAAAGCCCCCAAACGACTTGCGCACGTCGCGAATCTGCACCGACGACATAAATTTCCCTCCACGTTTCACGGCACCGTACGGCGAAGCCGTCGCTGCTCTGTTTCTCAACCCCGTCGTTCCGAAGTTGAACTTGTTCGGGCATTGTCCGCAATTCGACAATCATTAGCAATCCGGTGGTAGCGCTGTCAATGTTTGTTCAACTGCCGGAATTGTTGTGATATGACCGCTTCATGGAACGGAAACGAGCGAAGTCTGGCGAAATCCGGCTCACGGAAGTCGCCAAATTGGCGGGGGTGAGCCCCATCACCGCATCGCGTTTTTTTCGAAAGCCGGAAGCGCTGTCGCCAAGCAAACGTGAACGGGTGGCGAGTGCGGCGAAAGAACTGGGCTATGTTCCGAACCTGGCGGCGCGCGCGCTGGCCTCGCAGCGCACCGAGGTGATCGGCGTCCTGATTCCCTCGCTCACCAACAACGTGTTCTCCGACGTGCTGCGCGGCATCTACGATGCCTCGGAGGGCAGCCGCTACAGCATCCAGCTCGCCAACACGCGCTACTCGATCCTGCAGGAAGAGCAGCTGCTGCGCCTGTTCCAGGCCCAGAAGCCGGCCGGACTGATCGTGACCGGCATCGATCAGACCGCGGAATCCCGCGCGGTGATGGAGGCGATGAATTGCCCGATCGCCCAGATCATGGAAGTCGGCCCCGACCCGGTCGACATGATGGTGGGGTTTTCGCACTATGACGCCGCATTTGCTGCAGTTTCCCACCTGATCCCGCAAGGCTATCAGCGCATCGGGTTTGTCGGCGCGCAAATGGATCCGCGGGTGCAGCGGCGGTTCGGGGGCTACCGCGATGCCATGAAGGCCGCCTCGCTGTTCGATCCGCGCCTGATCGTGACGACCCCGGTACCGACCTCCATCACGCTCGGCGGGTCGCTGCTGGCCGACCTGTTGTCGAAAGCCCCCGATACCGACGCGGTGTTCTGCGGCAACGACGACCTTGCGCTCGGCGTGCTGTTCGAATGCCAGCGCCGGCATTTGTCCGTGCCTGAGGATATGGCGATTGTCGGCTTCAATGATCTGGAGTTCATGGCTTCCGCCGTCCCTCCTTTGACCAGCGTGCGCACCAACCGCTACGAAATGGGCCGCAGCGCCGTCACCATGGTGCTGGCGGCGATCGACGGTAATCGCCCACCGGAACCGGTCGTCGACCTCGGTTTCCAGCTCATGGTCCGCGAAAGCTCGTCGCCGCGGCGCGCCTGATCGCTCCAGCCACCGATCAAATCATCGTAGCAAAAAATGGTAGCGCTACCTTTTGCGCGGGGCTATTACTTGGATCACCAGACCAGCGACCCGGGATCAGCCCGGGTTTGCGGAACACGCATTTCGCGCGTTAGGCTCACGCGACAAGAAGTGCCAAAGAAGTTGAATGCGGGGAAACAACAATGAACAAGCCGCTTACCGGCGTCACCAGGCGCAAGCTTCGCTCCAGCGAATGGTTCAACAACCCGCATAATCCGGGGATGACCGCGCTCTATCTCGAGCGCTATCTCAATTACGGCCTGACCCGGCACGAGCTGCAATCCGGCAAGCCGATCATCGGCATCGCGCAGACCGGCAACGATCTGTCGCCGTGCAACCGGCATCATCTGGAACTGGCGCACCGGGTCCGCGAGGGCATCCGCGCCGCCGGCGGCATCGCGATGGAATTCCCGGTGCATCCGATCCAGGAAACCGGCAAGCGCCCGACCGCCGCCCTGGACCGCAATCTCGCCTATCTCGGGCTGGTCGAACTGCTGTTCGGCTACCCGCTCGACGGCGTGGTGCTGACCACCGGCTGCGACAAGACCACCCCCGCCTGCCTGATGGCGGCGGCCACCGTCAACATGCCGGCGATCGTGCTGTCGGGCGGCCCGATGCTGAACGGCTGGCACAAGGGCCTGCGCACCGGCTCCGGCACCGTGGTCTGGAAGGCCCGCGAGGAGCTGGCCGCAGGCGATATCGACTACGAGGAGTTCATGAACATCGTGGCCTCGTCGGCGCCGTCGGTCGGCCACTGCAACACCATGGGCACCGCCACCACCATGAACTCGCTGGCCGAAGCTTTGGGCATGTCGCTGCCGGGCTGCGCGGCGATCCCCGCCCCCTACCGCGAGCGCGGCCAGATCGCCTACGAGACCGGCGTGCGGATCGTCGGCATGGTCTGGGAAGACCTGAAGCCGTCCGACATCCTGACCCGCAAGGCGTTCGAAAACTGCATCGTGGTCAATTCGGCGATCGGCGGTTCGACCAACGCGCCGATCCATATCAATGCGCTGGCCCGCCATATCGGCGTCGAGCTCTCGATCGACGACTGGCAGAAACACGGCCATGACGTGCCGCTGCTGGTCAACATGCAGCCGGCCGGCTTCTATCTCGGCGAGGAATATCACCGCGCCGGCGGCGTGCCCTCGGTGGTGCGCGAATTGATGGCGCACAAGCGCATCCATGAAGATGCGCTGACCGTCAACGGCCACACCATGGGCGACAATTGCCGCGAGGCCCCGAAACCCGACGGCGACGTGATCTGGAGCTACGACAAGCCGCTGGTGAAGGACGCCGGCTTCCTGGTGTTGCGCGGCAATCTGTTCGATTCCGCGATCATGAAGACCAGCGTGATCTCGAAGGAATTCCGCGACCGCTATCTGATCAACCCGAAGGATCTCAACGCCTTCGAGGGCCGCGCCATCGTGTTCGAGGGCCCGGAGGATTATCACCACCGCATCGACGACGCCTCGCTCGAGATCGACGAGCACTGCATCCTGTTCGTGCGCGGCACCGGCCCGATCGGCTATCCCGGCGGCGCCGAGGTGGTGAACATGCAGCCGCCGGCAGCATTGATCAAACGCGGCATCCTGTCCCTGCCCTGCATCGGCGATGGCCGGCAGTCCGGCACCTCGGGCTCGCCCTCGATCCTCAACGCCACGCCGGAAGCCGCCGCCAATGGCGGGCTGGCGATCCTGAAGACCGGCGACAGGGTCCGCATCGACCTCAACAAGGGCAGCGCCAACATCCTGATCTCCGACGAGGAGGTGAAGTCGCGCCACGCCAAATTGAAGGCCGATGGCGGCTTCAAATACCCCGCCAACCAGACGCCGTGGCAGGAACTCTATCGCAACACGGTCGGCCAGCAATCCACCGGCGCCTGCATGGAGCTCGCCACCCGCTACCACGACATCGCCGGCACCATCGGCACGGCGCGGGATAATCATTAGCTTCGTCGTCCCTGCGAACGCAGGGACCCATAGCCACCGGCCTCGAAGATGAAAAAGGCCTCCAACAACACTGCCCAAACGAGACGCCGCGGCGTATGGGTCCCCGCATTCGCGGGGACGACTCGTTGAAGGCGCAGAGAAAACCGCCACGGGAGAAAAAATGTCAGACCGCCTGAAGGGAAAGCGCGCCGTTGTCACCGCAGCGGCCGCGGGCATCGGACGCGCCTGCGCCATCGCATTCGCGCGCGAGGGCGCCACGGTGATCGCCACCGACATCGATGAAAAGGGCCTCGCCACGCTGGCGAAGGAAGGCATTGCCGAGGCCACACGGCTCGACGTCCGCAATACTTCCGACGTCAACGCGTTTGCAAAACGCGTCGGCAGGATCGACGTCCTGCTCAATGCCGCCGGCTTCGTGCATCACGGAACCATCCTCGACTGCTCGGACGAAGACTGGGATTTTTCGTTCGACCTCAACGTCAAGTCGATGCACCGGACCATCAAGGCGTTCCTGCCCGCGATGATCGCGGGCGGCGGCGGCAGCATCGTCAACATCTCGTCCTGCGCGGCGCTGCGGCCGCCGGCCAACCGCTATGTCTACAGTGCATCCAAGGCCGCGGTCTCGCTGCTGACGCGCGCGGTGGCGTCCGACTTCATCACCCAGGGCATCCGCTGCAACAGCATCTGCCCCGGCACGGTGGAAACGCCCTCGATGCTGCAACGCGCCGCCGCGGCCGGCCCGGACGGCCGTGAAAAATTCGTCGCCCGCCAGAAGATGGGCAGGCTCGGCACCGCGGAAGAAATCGGCGCCACGGCGGTCTATCTCGCCGGCGACGAAAGCGCGTTCACCACCGGCGTCGACCTCGTCGTCGACGGCGGCTACATGCTGTGACGAAAACCTCATCCTGAGGAGCGGCTCCTTGGCCGCGTCTCGAAGGATGAGAGAGCCGGGCTTTCATGGTTCGAGACGCGCGCAAGGGCGCGCTCCTCACCATGAGGATCAAACAATGAAGGGGTTTCCACCATGAACAAGATCGATCTCAACGGCCGCACTGCCGTGGTCACCGGCGGCGCACAGGGTTTTGGCCGCGCCATCACCGAACGCTTCGTCGCCTCCGGCGCCAAGGTCGCGATCTGGGATCATGACCTGCCGTTCGCCGAAAAGACCGCGAAGGAAATCGGCGCTGATGTCATCGCGATCGAGGTCGACGTGTCCGATCTCGCCGCGGTCGAAAAGGCGCGCGACGCCACGCTGGCCGCCTTCGGCAAGATCGACATCCTCGTCAACAATGCCGGCATCGCCGGCATCAACAAGACGGTGTGGGACACCGACCTCGATGAATGGCGCAAGGTGCTGCGCATCAATCTCGACGGCCCCTTCATCTGCTGCAAGGCGATCGCGCCTGCCATGATCGAGCAAGGTTATGGCCGCATCGTCAACATCGCCTCGATCGCCGGCAAGGAAGGCAACCCCAACGCCGCGCACTATTCGGCTTCCAAGGCCGGCCTGATCGCCCTGACGAAATCGCTCGGCAAGGAACTGGCGCAGCACGACATCCTGGTCAACGCGGTGACGCCGGCGGCGGCCAAAACCGCGATCTTCGACCAGATGACGCAGCAGCATATCGACTTCATGCTGTCGAAGATTCCGAAGGGACGCTTCGTGCTGGTGGAAGAACTGGCGGCGATGGTGGCGTGGCTGGCATCGGAAGATTGCGCCTTCTCCACCGGCGCGGTGTTCGACATTTCCGGCGGCCGGGCGACGTATTGAAGATCCGACCCACAAATCCATCAACGTCATTGCGAGCCAACGGGTCGCGCGAATGCGCGCCCCGTTGGCTCGCAATGACGGCAGAACCAGTAGCGAGATCACCATGACACACGAAGGCGGATGCCTGTGCGGCGCGGTCAGGTTCCGGTGCGAGGGCGAGCCGCTCAACGTCCGGATCTGCCACTGCCGCAACTGCCAGAAGGCGATGGGCTCGCCGTTCTATGCGCGCGCGCTGTTTGCGCAAGGCGCGCTGTCGGTGACAGGCGAGACCGCGCGCTATGCCTCGTCGGAAGCGATCGACCGGGTATTCTGCAAGGTTTGCGGCACGCGGCTGTTTTCCGCGCGCCGCAACGGCACGGCGGCGGGCGTGGCACTCGCGACGTTCGACGACCGCAACGCCTTTGCGCCGACCGCGCACATCTGGGTTTCGGAGAAGATGGACTGGGTGAAGCTCGACGACGGGTTGCCGCAATATCAGGCGACCGTGCCGCAATAATCCCACGACTGGTCGTCCCTGCCTAGTGCGCAATTGCGCACGGGGCGCAGGGACCCATACGCCGCGGCTTCTCATTTTAGAAACGGCTATTTGACGACTTTCGCGTAACCATGCAGGACGGTGGTTATGGGTTCCTGCGTTCGCAGGGACGACAGGATGGGACATAACGCCCCCACCCCTCCCTAAATCCGTGATAACCTGACATCACCCGGCGCTCGACAGGACATCCATTGTTTTCAAACATCTCGCTTTACGACATCTCGGTCTGGGTCCTGCCGCTGATCATCGCCATCACCTTTCACGAGGCCGCGCACGCCTTTGCCGCGCGCCGGCTCGGCGACAACACCGCGTACGACCTCGGCCGCGTCAGCTTCAATCCCTTCAAGCACATCGATCCCTTCGGCACGGTGCTGCTGCCGGGGCTCCTGCTGCTGTCCCACGCCCCGTTCCTGTTCGGCTATGCCAGGCCGGTGCCGGTGAATTTCCGCAACCTGCGCAACCCCCGGCTCGGCATGGTCTGGGTGGCGCTGGCCGGCCCCGCCGTCAACATCGCGCTGGCCCTGCTGGCGGCGCTGGCGTTCCATGCCCTGCCTCTGGCGCCCGCCGATTATGCGAAATGGGTTGCCGACAACCTCAAAAACGCGCTGATCATCAATGTGCTGCTGGCGGTCTTCAATATGCTGCCGATCCCGCCGCTCGACGGCGGCCGGGTCGCCGTGGGGCTGCTGCCGAACTTCCTGGCCTACCCGTTGTCCCGGCTGGAACCCTGGGGCATGCTGATTTTGATCGGGATTCTGATCGTCCTGCCGCTCGCCGGTTCCCAGTTCGGTCTAAATCTTGATGTTATTTCGGCGCTAGTGCGGACATCGACCGGCTATGTGATCCGTTTACTTCTCGTATTGACCGGCAATGTGTAGTCTAAGCCCGATAGATGCCGACGAGGCCTGAGGCCAATTTGATTAAAGCTGCGGATATGCTGATCGCGCGACGTGCCGACACCAGGGCGCGTGCGGACTTTGCGACCTGGAAGATGCTGGCCAAGTTGAACGGCACCTCTTCCCTGCCCGCGGAAGCCCAGAGCTTCCTGGCCGGCTATAAAACCCTGCTCGAGAAGATGGCGGAACCCGAGGCCTCGGAGGCCACCATCCACCTGATTTACCGCAGCTACTACGGCGAAATGGGCGGCGCCGGTGCTGCGCCCGACGTCAAGGCCCAGTTGAACGGGCAAGGCCACGCCCCGGGCGCGGACAACGTCACCGCCTTCAAGCGGCCGGCGCCGAAGCCGGCCAAAACTGCCGGCGGTCCACCGGCCAAGCCCCGGCTTCCCGTAGCGCTGATTTTCATCTGCCTCATCATCGTCTATGCCAGCGTGCGCTATTTCTGGCGCTGACACGGCAGGTTGACGGCGCAATTCTCCGCGACACGAAATATTCGCGAAGCACGCGCGGCGCTGTTTTCGCACGCCGCTATGCGGCCGGCGAAATGCGCGCCATAATGCGCGCTCGCGCTGATCATCTCGCGTGAATTTCAAAACATCCTTTGGAGGAATAATGAAGAAACGATCGATGGCCGCCCTGGTGCTGACCACGAGCCTGGTGTTGTCAGGAAGCGCGTTCGCGCAAGCCAAGCTCGACAAGGTCGTCAAGGTCGGCAGCCTCGGCGATCAGTCCGGCCTCTACGCCGATATCGGCGGTCCCGGCTCGTCGGCCGCGGCGCAGATGGCGATCGAGGATTCCGGGCTGCTGGCCAAGGGCTGGAAGATCGACCTGATCTCGGCCGACCACCAGAACAAGCCCGACGTCGGCGTCAACATCGGCAAGCAGTGGATCGATGTCGACAAGGTCGACGTGTTCGTCGATCTCGCCAGCTCCGGCGTCGGCCTCGCCATCTCCAACCTCGCCAAGGACAAGAACGTCGTCAACCTGAACTCCGGTTCGGCCTCGTCGGATCTCACCGGCGCGCAGTGTTCGCCGAACACGGTTCACTGGGTCTACGACACCTGGATGCTCGCCAACGGAACCGGCAAGGCGCTGGTGAAATCCGGCGGCGACAGCTGGTTCTTCCTGACTGCGGATTACGCGTTCGGGCATGCGCTGGAGCGCGATACCGCGGCGGTGGTCACCGCCAACGGCGGCAAGGTGCTCGGCACCGTCCGGCATCCGCTCAACAACGCCGACTTCTCCTCCTTCCTGCTGCAGGCGCAGAGCACCAAGGCCAAGATCATCGGTCTCGCCAATGCCGGCGGCGACACCACCAACTCGATCAAGCAGGCGGCGGAATTCGGCATCGTCGCCGGCGGCCAGAAGCTCGCGGGCATGCTGCTGTTCATCACCGACGTTCACGCGCTGGGCCTCAAGGTCGCGCAGGGCCTGAACTTCACCGAGACGTTCTACTGGGACGCCAACGACAAGACGCGCGCCTTCACCAAGCGCTTCAACGAAAAATACAAGAAGGGGCCGCCGACCATGGTGCAGGCCGGCGTCTATTCCTCGCTGATCCATTATTTCAAGGCGCTGGAAGCGCTCGGCGGCAATCCGCATGACGGCCGCGCCGTGGTCGCCAAGATGAAGGAAATGCCGACCGACGACGACCTGTTCGGCAAGGGCTCGATCCGCGCCGACGGCCGCAAGATCCACCCGGCCTATCTGTTCGAAGTCAAGAAGCCCTCGGAATCGAAAGCGCCGTGGGACTACTACAAGCTGGTCGCCACCATCCCGGCCGAGGAAGCGTTCATTCCGCTGGACAAGAGCGTCTGTCCGCTGGTGAAGAAGTAAGCTGACGCTGCTGCCTGACGCTGTAACGACGATGCCCGGCGAGTGATCGCCGGGCATTTTTGTTTGGACACACAATTTTTTTGATGAACGAGCCGGCGCAAAAACACCGATTTGTCGAACAGATTCAACAAATCGACCCGACGGGCAAATCACTTCGGTTTACCAGAATTTTGAGTCAACCCCCTGCTGAAAAAATATTCTGATTTTCAGCATCCGCAAATCAGTCTATATCTCTCCGCATCCCGTCCCACTCAGAGGGGCGTTTCGCGGACGTCACGAACGCGGGGCGGGTTGCGGTGGACGCGGCGGCGCGCGAGACGGGCGAGCTGGCGGCGTACGGAAAAAACGTGTGGTCCCGACACCCCAAGGGCTGGTGTCAAGTTCCAGGGAAACTGGTTTCCCCGGGGGCGACGGTGGCAAAAGCGCAGGGCTCACCGAGGAGAGCACGATATAATCCGTAAAGCCACTGCGCAGGGAAAGTCGGATGTTTCCGCTGGACCTGTATGCTCGTGTGCCGCCTACCTCTACCCTATTGCACACGAGACCGCGGGTGCAGCGCGCATCCGGCTTTCCCTGCGCCCTCTTCTTGTTTCGAGGGCGGCAACCGATAGCAAACCTCGGGCGCATGGCGCTGCGAGAATGCGGAATTGTGTTTGCCAATACACCCACAACCGTCATCACCCGCGCAGGCGGGTGATCCAGTATTCCAGAGACAGCAGTCATGGAGTCGATGGGCCGCGACGTACTGGATCCCCGCCTGCGCGGGGATGACAACCATGATGGAGCGGCGCAGCGCGCGCAGCGGTTTGCCGGCAGCTCGCCCCACCCTGCCCGTCAGCTCTTGCCCTTGACCCGGAAATTCACTGGCAGGGTAAAGTTCAGGCCTTCGTCGGCGACCAGCGGCGGCGGCATCGGCACCGGGTCGGCGCGCTTGAGCATCGCGAGGGCTGCTTCGTCGAAGGCGGTGTCGCCGGAGCCCTTGACGATGGTGGCCGAGAGCACCCGGCCCATGCGGTCGAGCGCGAACGAGACCGTGATCTCGGCGCTCTTCTGCGCGCGCTGCGCCGGATAGCGCTTGTGCTTGTCGAGATGGGCGACCAGCTGCTTCTGCCAGGTCGCGCGCATCCGCCGCGCGGTCTCGCCGCTGCCGAGCGCGGGCGCCACCGAACGCGGTCCCTCCGGGATCGCTTCGGAGCTCGGCGTCGCCGTTGCTTCGGAGGCGACCGACTCGGTGGACGCCTGGGTCTGCACCGCAGCAACCTTGGTATCCTCTTCTTTCGGCTTGTTCGATTCGTTCGGCGTCACCAGTCGGTCAGCCTCGTCGGGCTCGGTCGGGATGTCCTTCGGCAGCTCGGTCTCCTTGACCTCGGCCTGCTGCTCGGCCAGCGCCGGCGACGCCACCGACGCATCGGCGTCCGGTCCCGGCGGCAGGTCGGTGACCTCGCGGCGCACCGAAGCGAATTCGATGCCGACCTCGATCGCATGGGCGCCGAGCGCGTCGTCGGATTCCGCTTCCCGCAAATGCGCGATCGCCAGCGCGCCGCAGCCGAGATGCAGCGCGACCGCGACCGCTGCGGCGAAGACCCACAGCCGTCTCGAGGGCTTTGCTTCGGTTTCGAGGTCGGACATCTCGACGTCGTCCCCGCGTCAGGGTTTCGGGTTGCCGGGAGCAGCGTTGTCGGGAGCAGCGGCGCCGCCGGGAACGCCCTCCAGCGCCACCAGCTTGATCCTGGAATAGCCGCCGGCGCGCAGCAATTCCAGCACGTCCATCAGCTCGCCATAGGGCACTGCGCGATCGGCGCGCAGGAAGATGAAACGATCCTTGCCCGCATCCGCCATCGCATCGAGCGAACGCACCAGATCGACCCGCTTGACCACGGTCTCGCCGATCGCCACCGCGAGGTCGGGCTTGATGCTGACGTAAGTCGGCTTGTCCGGCTTCTTCTGCGGCGTCGCGGTCGAGGTCGGCAGATCGATCGGCAGGTCGACGGTCGACAGCGGCGCCGCCACCATGAAGATGATCAACAGGACCAGGATGACGTCGATGAAGGGCGTGACGTTGATCTCGTGGCTTTCCGCGAAATCATTGTCGTCATCGAGGTCGGAATCGGAAAGCGAGACAGCCATCGGCTACTCCGCCGCGCGCGAGTGGCGGGCGCCGGGAGAACTGACATGGGTGCGGTCGAGATCGCGCGACAACAGCCGTGCCGAGGCGCCAGAGGCCCGGCTGACCAGTTCGAGGTAGCCTTTGGTGACGCGTGCGAAGTGATTGTAGATGATCACGGCCGGGATCGCCGCGACCAGGCCCAGCGCGGTGGCGAGCAGCGCCTCGGCGATGCCGGGGGCGACCACCGCGAGGTTGGTGGTCTGCGATTTCGAGATGCCGATGAAACTGTTCATGATGCCCCAGACGGTGCCGAACAGCCCGACGAACGGCGATGTGGCGCCGATGGTGGCGAGCAGTCCCATCCCGAGCCGGATCCGGCGGGCTTCAGCGCGCACGATCTCGGCGAAACTGGACGCCGCCCGCTCCTTGATGCCGGCGTCGCTGGAAATTCCAGCCGACAACCGTGCCTCGCGCATGGCAGCCGCCAGCAGCAACGGCAGCACGCCTTCCTTGGCGCCGAGCGCGAACTGCGCTTCGGCCAGCGACCGCGCTTCGCCGATCTTGCCGAGCGCCCTGCGCAGCCGGCGCCGGGCCAGCGACATCTCGATCATCTTGGCGATGAAGATGGTCCAGGTGACGAGCGAGGCGAAAGCCAGCCCGATCATGACGGCCTTGACCAGCACATCCGCCGATTGGAACATCGACCACGGCGACATATCGGGCACCGCGGCAATCGGCTTCAGCAATTTGCTCTCGGCGGGAATGACGTCGGCCGCGGGCGCGGTTGGCACGGACGAAACGGCCGCGGCGGGCGTCGGTGCCTGCGCGGCGGGCGCGGCCTGCGCCGGAGCGACCGGCGCTTGCGACAGCGGAGCCGAAGGCGCCGCCTTCTGCTGCGCCTGAGACAACGACGGCAACAACGCCATCGCCAGTGCGAAGGTCACGACCCATGCGGCTCGAGAGGAGAACATCTTCATACTTCAGCCCAGTGGCGAATAAGATTGTGAAAGATACCGGTTAATTTGACCGTTTCAGGGTCATCTCGCCCCAGTCGTTCGACGGGGCCCTGGGTCGCGGTGCCGAGATCGGGGCCGCGGGCGTGAGCATTCCGTACCATGCCCTGCAGTCCAAAAAAAGACGCGGGGCCCCATGCAGTTTAGAATGAGCCTACATTGCCGGTGACTGCGAAACGTCCCACGGCATCTGGACGCCGCGATCGATCGAGCGCCGCAGCAGTCGAGCGGCTTGACTTTGAGCCCCCGACAGCACATCCGAATGTATTCCTTCCGGAGCCCATTCAGTGAAAATGTCCATCAAGACTGCGATCTGCATCGCCATTCTGGCCGCCGGATCAATCGGGGTCAGCCACGCGCAGCAGGCCCAAAAGTCGAAGGCTGCACCGGCGGCGACACAAGCGACACCGGCCGCGCCCCAGGCGGAGCCGGCCCCTGCTGCACAGCCGGGCTGGAACGCGCGATGCACCAGCGCCAGCCGCGCCGCGCCGCTCGAATGCGCGATGGAGCAGACCGCGGTGCTCAGCAAGACCGGGCAATTGATCGTCCTCGTCAACATCCGCGTGCCCGCCGACACCAAGGCGCCGGTCGCGCTGGTGCAACTGCCGCTCGGGCTTCATTTGCCGGGCGGCGCGAAACTTCACGTCGATGACGGCAAGGCGACCGACCTGCAGATCCAGACCTGCGAAAACCGCGGCTGCTACGCCGGCTCCGCGATCGCGCCGGACCTGCTCGCCGCGCTCAGATCAGGCAAGCAGCTGAAGGTCTCGTTCCAGAACCTCGGCAAGGAAAACATCACCATCCCGATCCCGCTGACCGATTTCGCCGCGGCATACGACCGGATCAAGTAGGCCAGTCATTCCGGGGCGATGCGAAGCATCGAACCCGGAATGACGACCTCACTGGCGCGCCATTTCGGCGGCGCCGATGCCGTCGCCGTCGAGCTTCTGGTCATTGTGCATGGCGACCGTCACCCGCAGCAGTTGGCCGGTGAATTCGAACGGCGCCTCGTAATGCGACACCGGGCTGGAGCGGTCGCGGCCGATGTCGAGGCCGGACCACGAGATGAAGTTATGGAATCCCTGCTGCGTCTGCAGCGAGCCCACGGGCTCGCCATCGATCAACAGCGTGTAGGCGCTGACCCCGGTGCGCGAACCCTTGGCCGGTGGAGCTTCCCGCACCAGGCGCTCGACATGGACGCCGAGCCGATGCGAGCCCGACGGCACCTCGCGGTTCGAACGGACGATCTCGTGCCCTCCCCCGATATTGAGGTCATGAACCAGAAAACCGTCCTTGATGTAGAGGCTGTAGCCCGAGGTGGCGTCGCCATGCGCGATCAGCACGCCCTCGGCGCCGGCGGCGCCGATCTCGACATGCGCCTCGATGGTGTAGCTGCGGCTGCGCACGTCGGGGGCGACGTCGGTCGGCACATGCCCCATGCCGGCGTGAAACACGAAATTGTTGCGCGCCCCCTGGAAGCGCGCGGCGTTCTCGGCAAAGCGCGCCGCGAAGCGGTCGTCGAGCGGCAGCACATTGTGCTTCTCCGCCTCGCTCCACCACAACTTGATCATTTCCGCCAGCCGCTCGGGCTGCTTCGCCGCGAGGTCCTCCACCTCGGAAAAATCGCCGTCGAGGTGAAACAGCTCCCATTTGTCGTTCTCGAACGGCGTGCCCGGCGGATGAAAGGAGACCGCCTTCCAGCCGCCGTGCCAGAGGCCGCGATGCCCGAACATCTCGAAATATTGCGATGATGATTTCGACGGCGCCGATGCGTCCGCAATCGAGCGCGCAAAACTCTCGCCCTCGATCGGCATTTGCGCAACTCCGCCGATGACCGGCGGCGCGGTGATCCCGATCAGGTCGAGCAAGGTCGGCACCAGATCGCTGGCGTGCACGAACTGATGTCGCAACTCACCCCTTGCAGCGATGCGTCCGGGCCACGACATGATGAAGGGATCGCGGATGCCGCCGCCATGGGTGTTCTGCTTGTAGCGGCGCAGCGGCGTATTGGACGCCATCGCCCAGCCATGCGGAAAATTGTTGTGCGAGTCCGGCCCGCCGATGTCGTCAATTTTTCTTACTTTCTCCACGATCGGTTCGGGGCGGAAGTTGTAGGGCCCCATCGCATTGACAAAACCGAACGGCCCGCCTTCCTGGCTCGCGCCATTGTCGGACAGTACCAGGATCAGCGTGTTGTCGCGAATTCCGGCGGTGTCGAGGAACCCGATCAGCCGCGCCAGATGCCGGTCGGCATGATCGAGCATGCCGGCAAATGCCGATTGCAGCCGCGTGAACAGGCGTCGCTCATCCGCGCTGTGCTCATCCCACGCCTTCACGCCGTCATTGCGCGCGGGCATTCGCGTTCCCTGCGGCACGATCCCCATCGCCATCTGCCGCGCCATCCGCTGCTCGCGCTCCGTGTCCCAGCCGTGCGCGAAAGTCGCGTCATAGCCCTTGATGATATCGATGGGCGCCTGATGCGGCGCGTGACAGGCGCCGAGCGCGACCCAGGTCAGCCACGGCAGATCGGGCCGGTCGGCGATATGATCGGCGATGAAGCGGATCGACTGGTCGACCAGATCCGAGGTCAGGTGATAGCCGTCGGCGTAGCTGCCGGGCGGATCGATGTGGGTGTTGTCGGAGACCAGCTCCGGCGCGAACTGATCGGTCTCGGCGTCGAGGAAGCCGTAGAAGCGGTCGAAACCGCGGCCCAGCGGCCAGCCGTCGAACGGCCCGGTGGCGCCGCTTTCGGTCAGCGGCGTGACATGCCATTTGCCCACCATGTAGTTGCGATAGGCGTGCGTCCTCAGCATTTCCGCCAGCGTCCCCGCCTCGCGCGCGATCTTGCCGCGATAGCCAGGGTAGCCGGAGTCGAAGTTGGCGAGGCAGCCGACGCCGACGGAATGGTGGTTGCGTCCGGTCAGCAGGGCTGCTCGCGTGGTCGAGCACATCGCGGTGGTATGGAAGCCGGAGTAACGCAGGCCTTCGGATGCAAGCTGGTCGATGGTCGGCGTTCTGATCGGCGAGCCGTAGCAGCCGAAATCGGAAAAGCCGACGTCGTCGAACAGCACCACCAGGATATTGGGGGCGCCTTCCGGCGGTCTTGGCGCGGCCGGCCACCAGGGTTTCGAGCCCGCGATGGTCTTGCCGATCGCGCCGCCAAAGGACTTGTCGCTGCCTGCACTCATGCGTCTCTCCCTGTCGCCGCGACGGCGGTTGATCCGCCGTTCGCCCCTTGCGGCCATCGATACGATTGCCAAAAAGCATAATCCGAATTATGATTATGGATAATTCGGCCTGAGATGCAATATCCGATGCAGCCTGAAACGGCAGATTTCGACCTTCCCGGCGTCACGCCGTCGCGGCAGAAGCGCAGCCGCGAGACGACGGCGGCGCTGCTCAAGACGGGCGCGGAGATGCTGCGCACGCGCAGCCTCGCCGAACTGTCGATCGAGGCGCTGTGCACGAAAGTCGGCGTCACCGTCGGCGCCTTCTACAGCCGGTTCGAGAGCAAGGAAGCCTATTTCAATGCCCTGATCGAACTCGCCGCGCGCGACGGCGCGAGCGGGCTGTCGCGGCTGATCGAGAACGAACACACCGCCGGCGGCTCGCTGGCCGGGCTTTGCCGCCTCCTGGTCCATGGGCTGATCCGCTGGATGAGAAGCCATGAAGGCGTGTTGCGCGCAGCCCTCCAGCACGACGATACACGGCCGAGCCGGTGGACCCCGTTCAAGGGCCTGGCGCGCGCGGCCACGGGACATGCCACACCGCCCCTGCTCTGCATCATGGGCAAAGGGCGCGAGGCCGCCAAGACGCGGGCGATCGCCTTTGGTTTTCAGGTCGTGCTGGGAACGCTGGTCAACGCCATCCTCAACAATCCCGGACCGCTATCCATTCACGACGACGAGATGGAAGCGCGCCTCACCGGCTGCCTCCTGCTGCTGCTCGAGGCCGAGATGAAGGCGCCGCCGCGTCAGGCGCGCGGCTCACGGGGCCACACGAAGTAGACCCGCCTTGACACCGATATAGACGGTGTTGCTGGCGTCATGATCCCCGAACGAATTGTCGAAACTCACGACATGCGCGTCCGACGTTGCAAAGACCGCCGCAAGCGCCGCGCTGAACGCCGTATCCGGAGGGTCGTTCGACCACAGCGCGAACACGCCGCCGGGATTGAGATGATCGGCCAGGCTCTCGAGCCCCTCGCGGCCGTACAACGCAGCGTGGCGCGGATGCAGCAGGTTTCGCGGCGAGTGGTCGATGTCCACCAGCACCGCGTCGAAGCGGCGGCGCGACCTCTCGGGGTCGAAGCCCTCGGCCGATCCCGACATCGCAAAGAAGTCGCCATTGACCAGGCGGCAGCGCGGATCGCCGGTCAGCTGCCTGCCGAGCGGAAGCAGCCCCTGTTCGTGCCATTCGATGACTTCGGCCAACGCGTCGACCACGAGCAGCGATCGAACGGCCGGGCTTTCCAGCACGGCTTGCGCAGTGTAGCCGAGCCCGAGGCCGCCGACGACGACGTCGAGATTTCCGCGCGGCAGCGCCGCCAGGCCGAGCCGCGCCAGTTCGATCTCGGCGACGGTGAACCGGCTCGACATCAAATACTCGTCGCCGAGCTTGATCTCGTAGATGTCGGTTTCGGTGCCCGGCAGCCGGCGGCGGCGCAGGCTGAGCACGCCCATCGGCGTCGGCCGGAAATCCAGTTCTTCGAAATTCACGCTCATTCGCCACCGATCCTGACTGCGGCGCGGGTCACGCCTCGAAATGGCCGGCTTGGGCCCGGCCCCCCGCAACAAGCGCATCGCCGCGCGCTTGCCAAGGCCGGGACCTAGCGGGTAGAAGGACGCACGCTTCGGAGGGGTCGCCCCGATCCGTCGCCGGAACTGTCAGAATACACCTTAAGTATCTGAAGTTATTGGGGAATGGTGTAACGGTAGCACAACAGACTCTGACTCTGTTTGTCTAGGTTCGAATCCTAGTTCCCCAGCCAGACACCCAATTTCGCGCAATACGCACGGATCCACGCGATGGCGGTCACCGTCTTCCAGTCGGACTTCAGCGGCGCATCCAGCTGTCCAGGACGTCGGCGAGCAGCGCCGTTTGCAGCACGATCAGGACACCAAAGAGTGTCGCTCCGGCCAGCAGCACGAGCGCCACGCCATGATCGCGAGGATGCCGGCATTGCGCAGTTCGGCGCGCCGGTAAGCCGTGTGCCATGCCCGCGCCAGCGCCTCGAGCCGCCCGGCGGCGTCCGGCTTCGACTTTGACTCCTCGGCGACGAAGCCGGGAAACACGTCGAAGGTGCCCCGGGGAAGCGGCGTTGAGCCTCGAGACCCTCGAAATTATAATAGAGACGGATCAGCCGTGCATGGTCTCGCTGGTCGATCCCCACGGGCTGTGTCCGTAGCGGGTGAAGATGTCGTATCCTTGTAGCTCGTGATCTGTCGCCTTCGTTGTTTTGTTTTCGGAGGAGGAGCCGGAAGGCGTGGACGGCTCCGCCGGGTTGGTCATGTCATGGATATTTGCGCCAGGTTAGCCCCTCGGGTTTGTTTCTTTGTTCGACTTGAAGCCCGCTTCTCCGTCCCGACCCGCGCTATCTTGACGGCTCCGAGCACGCCGCCATGAGCCGGCGTGCGCCGCGGACGATCCTGCAGGCCAAAAAGAAACACCGAGCGTCCGCGTCAGATCGTCGAACAACTCGTCGACCGCAACGGCGCGGGGAATCAGTCCCTGCTGCGCGGCATAGCGAATGATCATCTCCAGCGAGCGGCGCATCTCGTCTGCGCTGAACTGCGGCACCGCGGCTGCCGGTGCACGCGTAGCGCTCTCGCGCAGCAGGCGGAACACTTCCCGCACCTCGTCAGGGTGACGATCGGCCAGCTGCTGGCTGACCACCACCATGTGGTTGATCGGCAGCACGCCGTATTTGGCGAACCAGGATTTTTCTTCCGCCGCGACGTCCGGAAACAACGGCTTCAGGCCCGGCTTCTCCACCTTCTCGCCGAGCACCGCATCGAGATCGCCGTCGAGCAGCATCTGGACAATCTGCTTGCCGGCGGGCGCGCGTTCCGTCCTGTCCACGTATTCCGCGACATGCGCGTCCTCGAACGTCACCCAGTTGATCGCATCGAGGTCGACGCCATGCTCATTGGCGAGAATGCCGCGCAGCCACGCGCCGGTCGTGGTGGTGAAGGAGCGAATGCCGACCCGCCTGCCCTCGAGATCGCGCGGTTTCAGGGTGCCGAGATCAGCCCGGTAGACCGCATGCGCATATTGATGCCGCGCCACCACCACATGCGGCAGCAGCACCATCGGCTTGCCGAAACTCCTCGCCATCAGATAGGTGACGATGGCCATTTCCGCGACGTCGAAGGCTCGCTCGCGCACCATCGGCTTGAAGCCCTTGTTGGTCGGCGAGTATTGCGCGAAGTCGAACGCGACGAGATCGGATATCAGCGATCCATCCTTCAGCGCTGATGTTCCGGGATGGTCGCCGAGCAGGGTACGCAGGCGCATGGTCATCGCAATCGCCCTCCGGTTCGCCGCCTACCTCGCATTGGCCGGCGCATTCACGTTCCACAGATCCGCGCGCCAGTGCAGCACGATCGCCAGCATCAGCGCCAGCCCCGCGGCGGCGTACAGCGAGGCGGTCGCGGCAAATCCGATTTCACCGATCAGGCTGCCGGCGGCCAGGAGGCCGAGCGGCAGGCTGTAGATCGCGAGCATGCGCACGCCCATCACGCGGCCGCGAAGATGCTC
The DNA here is from genome assembly GCF_030654605.1 of Bradyrhizobium sp. Taxonomy (GTDB): domain Bacteria; phylum Pseudomonadota; class Alphaproteobacteria; order Rhizobiales; family Xanthobacteraceae; genus Bradyrhizobium. The sequence goes on along the minus strand of NZ_JAURXB010000069.1, from coordinate 3,413 downwards.
GCTCGCCGCGCGCATCAGGATGACGGCGACCGAGATCATGGCGAGGCTCTGCATGAAGCCCGCCAGCATCAGGCAGGCGATCGCGGCCGGCATGCTCTGCATTTGTGCAAACACCAGCAGGGTCGCGAACCACGCCATGGTGGAGCCGATCATCAGCCGCGCCACCCGGATGCCGCCGATCAGGCTGAGCGCAATGGAGCCGACCAGCGAGCCGAGCGCAAAGCTGGCCGCCAGATAGCCAAGCCCGGTCTGGTCGGTGCCGTAGATGTCGCGCGCGACATAGGGCAGCAAGCCGTTGGACAATGGATAGGCGGTGAGGTTGACGAGGAAGGCGACCCAGATCGCCGCCCGCATCCGCGGCGTGGTCCACACATAGGCGACGCCCTCCCTCAGGTCGCGCAGCGTCGAGCGCAGCGGCGCGCCGTCGATCGGTTCGCCGGCAGGATGCGGTTTCGAGGGTGCCACGACGCGCAGGCCGAGCAGGGTGGAGACGAGATAAAGGCCGACGATCGCGATATAGGCCGGCCCCATGCCGAGCGCTGCGAACAGGCCGGCGCCGCTCAGCGCACCGGCGAATTTCGCGGTGTCCATCGTGGTCCTGGAAATGCTGATCGCGCCGATCAACTGATCGTGCGGCATGATGGTGGCGACCAGCGCGCCGCGCACGCCGAGGTCCGAGGGCCGCACCAGGCCCATCACCGCCACGATGATGAGGACATAGACCGGATTCAAATGGCCCGTCAGCGCCAGCGTCATCAGGATGGCGGCCTGCGCCGCATAAAACGCCCGCATCATCGCGAGCAGGTCGCGGTGACCGATGCGGTCGCCGACCACGCCGAACACCGGGGCAATCAGGGTGCCGACAAAACTGAGCGACGCAAACACCGTCAGCAACAATACCGAGCCGGTTTCGACCAGCACATACCAGCCGAGAATCAGCGTCTCCATCTCGAACGCCCAGGAGGTGAGCAGATCGGCGGGCCACTGGAAGCGGTAGTTTCGGATACGGAAAGGTGCCAGCGCGGAAGACCGCGCGAACTCGCTCAAATCCCGGTGCCGCGGTTCATCGCGTTCCACCCTGCCTTGTTTCTTGTTAGTCCGGAAAAGCCGATTTCCCCGCGGCGGAAATCGCTCCCTGGAAGTTGGATGCAGGGTAGCGTTGCGGTCGCCTGTGTCAATCGCGCCTGACCTTGGCGGCCGGGCCTGCGGTCGCTGCACGCCGGGATCACCCGCCCGCGTCGGTGACGACCGTCGGGAGGTCTCGCCTCTTCCGGCCTTGGTAAAGCAGAGGTTAACAGGCCGGCGCCGCCGGAACCCATGGACGCACCGCAAAAACCGCGATTTTCCCGCCAAATCCGCCGCTGCAGGCTCGCGGTGCGGCTCAACTGGACGGAGCTGTGACCAGAATACCGCGGATTTAGCGGACCTCGGATTGTCAGCGCTTAACCGTTTCTCCAGCCCCGGCCTCCATAGTGAACCCCGGTCCAAATTCATGACATGCCAGGTTCAAGCACTGTGACATCCTTCGGACGTGTGATTTCGGTGCGCGGATCCCTCGCCCGGGTCGGCCTGCTGGCTGCGAGCCAACTCGGCCTCTCGGCGGTGCGGGCGACCGTCGGCCGCTTCGTCAGCATCCGCTGCGCCAATTCCACCATCGTCGCCATGATCACGGACGTGACCTGCGAGGACCTGCCCTCCTCCGATGCCTACATCGCCAGCGCCGGGGTCGACCTGCTCGGCGAGATCCTCGGCGGTCCGGAGCGGCCCAAATTCCAGCGCGGCGTCACCAACTATCCGACCATCGGCGATGCCGTCGAGCTGATCACCAATCAGGAGCTCCGCACGGTCTATGCCCCGACCGGATCGGATCAGATCAATGTCGGCACCCTGCAGCAGGATGCGTCCGTCATCGCCTATGTCGATGTCGAGGAAATGCTCTCCAAGCACTTCGCCGTGCTGGGTTCCACCGGCGTCGGCAAATCCAGCGGCGTGTCGCTGCTGCTGAACGAAATCCTCAAATCGCGGCCCAATTTGCGGGTGTTCCTGCTCGACGTCCACAACGAATATGGCCGCTGCTTCGGCGACCGCGCGATCGTGCTCAATCCACGTAACCTCAAGCTGCCGTTCTGGCTGTTCAATTTCGAAGAAATCGTCGACGTGCTGTTCGCCGGCCGTCCCGGCGTGCCCGAGGAGCTCGACATCCTCGCCGAGGTCATCCCGATGGCGAAGGGCATCTATACCCAGTACCAGAACTCCGACCGGCTCGGGCTGAAGCGCATCGATCCCAAGACGATCGGCTACACCGTCGATACCCCGGTGCCCTACCGGCTGGTCGACCTGATCTCGCTGATCGACGAGCGCATGGGCAAGCTGGAGAACCGCTCGTCGCGCATCATCTATCACAAGCTGATTTCGCGCATCGAAGCCGTGCGCAACGATCCGCGCTACGCCTTCATGTTCGACAACGCCAATGTCGGCGGCGACACCATGGCCGAAGTGATCAGCCATCTGTTCCGGCTGCCCGCCAATGGCCGGCCGATGACCATCATGCAGCTCGCCGGTTTTCCGGCCGAAGTCGTCGACAGCGTGGTGTCGGTGCTGTGCCGCATGGCGTTCGATTTCGGGCTGTGGAGCGACGGCGTCTCGCCGCTGCTGTTCGTCTGCGAAGAGGCCCATCGCTATGCTTCCGCCGACCGCAACATCGGTTTCGGCCCGACCCGCAAGGCGGTCAGCCGCATCGCCAAGGAAGGCCGCAAATACGGCGTCTATCTCGGCCTCGTCACGCAGCGCCCGGCTGAGCTCGACGCCACCATCATTTCCCAGTGCAACACCCTGTTCGCGATGCGGCTGGCCAACGACCGCGACCAGGCGCTGCTGCGCTCGGCGGTCTCGGACGCCGCCGCCAACCTGTTGTCGTTCGTGCCCTCGCTCGGCACCCGCGAAGTGCTGGCGTTCGGCGAAGGCGTCGCTTTGCCGACCCGCCTGCGCTTCAAGGAAGTGCCGGTCCACCAATTACCGCGCAGCGAAGCCACCATCTCGACGGTGCCCTCGGTCGCCGCCGGCCACGACATGCACTTCGTCGGCGCGGTGCTGGAACGCTGGCGCGGCGCCACCTCGCATCGCGACGTTCCCAACGATCCCGGCATCAACGAACGTCCCGCCGCCCGCTCCATCGAACCACGCATCATGGAAGCGCCGCTGCTGCAGCCGTCGATGGGACTCGATCCCGACCGGTTCTCGCTGCTGAAGAAGCCGCTGCGCTGAGGGCGAAGGCGATCCGATCCAACGATCGTCATCCCCGCGCAGGCGGGGATCCAGTATGCTGCGGCCTCTCGATTGCTGCCGTCTCTGGAATACTGGATCGCCCGCTTTCGCGGGCGACGACATCAATAGATATTTGCGGTTGACGACAA
>NZ_JAURXB010000062.1 GCF_030654605.1 Bradyrhizobium sp. | reverse complement strand
GCCCGCACCTCGTCCTACGGCCATTTCGGCCGTACCCCGGACAAGGACGGCGGTTTCTCCTGGGAAAAGACCGACCTGGCCGACGCGCTGAAGCGCGCCGTCTGATCAATTACCTCTCCCCGCTTGCGGGGAGAGGTCGGCGCGCAGCGCCGGGTGAGGGGGACTATCCGCGAAGCGGTGTTTGTTGAGAGAGCCCCTCACCATCGCCGATGCTCAGCATCGGCGCTCTTGGAATGAAGAACGGCGGCCGTAGGCCGCCGATGCCCTCTCCCCGCAAGAGCGGGGCGAGGGAGCGGACCGCGCCATAAAGCGTCCAGTTTCATCTTGTACCGATAAGTCCGAATTCACCTGTTCAGGAACCCATCACATGACCGCCGCCGCCAAGAAGCCCGCCTTCACCGATTACATCGTCAAGGACATTTCGCTCGCCGACTTCGGCCGCAAGGAGATATCGCTGGCCGAGACCGAGATGCCCGGCCTGATGGCGACGCGCGAGGAATACGGCCCGAAGCAGCCGCTGAAGGGCGCCCGCATCGCCGGCTCCCTGCACATGACGATCCAGACCGCGGTGCTGATCGAGACGCTGGCGGCGCTGGGCGCCGACATCCGCTGGGTCTCCTGCAACATCTATTCGACCCAGGACCACGCCGCGGCCGCGATCGCGGCGGCCGGCATTCCCGTGTTCGCGGTGAAGGGCGAGAGCCTGGTTGAATACTGGGACTACACCGCCCGGATGTTCGACTGGCACGGCGGCGGCACCCCAAACATGATCCTCGATGACGGCGGCGACGCCACCATGCTGGTGCATCACGGCCTGCGCGCCGAGCAGGGGGACGTCGCGTTCCTCGACAAGCCGGAATCGGAAGAAGAGGAAGTGTTCTACGCGCTGATCAAGAAGCTGCTGAAGGAAAAGCCCAAGGGTTACTTCGCCGAGATCGCGAAGAACATCAAAGGCGTTTCGGAAGAAACCACCACGGGCGTGCACCGCCTCTACGAGATGCAGAAGAGCGGCAAGCTGCTGTTCCCGGCGATCAACGTCAACGACAGCGTCACCAAGTCGAAGTTCGACAACCTCTATGGTTGCCGCGAGTCGCTGGTCGATGGCATCCGCCGCGGCACCGACGTCATGATGTCCGGCAAGATCGCGATGGTCGCGGGCTTCGGCGACGTCGGCAAGGGCTCGGCGGCCTCGCTGCGCCAGGCCGGCTGCCGCGTCATGGTGTCCGAAATCGATCCGATCTGCGCGCTGCAGGCGGCGATGGAAGGCTATGAGGTCGTCACCATGGAAGACGCGGCGCCCCGCGCCGACATCTTCGTCACCGCCACCGGCAACAAGGACATCATCACCATCGAGCATATGCGCGCGATGAAGGACCGCGCCATCGTCTGCAACATCGGTCACTTCGACAACGAGATCCAGATCGCGCATCTGAAGAACCTGAAGTGGGACAACATC
>NZ_JAURXB010000060.1 GCF_030654605.1 Bradyrhizobium sp. | reverse complement strand
CCTCGAACGAAACGGCCTCATCCGGCGCCAACCAGGCGTCGCTCGAAGCATCCAAATCCTCGTGGCTCCAGAAGACTTACCCATCCTGAACTGGCTCGGAATCAACCAGTCAAAATCACTGTGACGAGGTACTAGCCCATGGCCAAAGTCGCCTTCATCGGTTTGGGGCGCATGGGCCATGGCATGGCCGGCCGCTATCTCGACGCCGGTTTCAGCGTCGCGGTGTGGAACCGGAGCAAGGCCAAGGCCGAGGACCTGATCGCGCGCGGCGCGCAATGGGCGACGTCGCCGGAAGATGCCGCGATTGGCGCCGATGCGGTCGTGACCATGGTTGCCGACGACGAGGCGTCACGCGCGGTGTGGCTGGCGAAAGACGGCGCCGCCGCGACCATGAAGGCCGGCACGCTGGCGATCGAATGCTCCACGGTTTCCTACCGCCACGCGCTCGAAATGGCGCGGGTGCTTCGCGAACGCGGCATCGTTTACATCGACAGCCCCGTTACGGGTTTGCCGGACGCGGCGGCGGCGGGCAAGCTGACGCTGCTGGTCGGCGCCGATCCGGCCGATCTCGAGCGGGCGCGGCCTTTCCTGACCCCGCTGTCGACGACCATCCGGCATTTCGGCGCGGTCGGGTCAGGCACGGTCTACAAGCTGATCAACAATTTGATGGGCGCGATCCAGATCGCCGGGATCGCCGAGGGCCTTGCGATGGCGGAGCAGGCCGGTCTCGACATGAAGCTGGTGCTGGAGGCGGTGGAGAGCGGAGTGGCCGCCAGCCCGCAGGTGATCCGGCATTCGAAGCGCATGGTGGAGCGGAACTTTGCCGGCGCGACGTTCACGGCGTCGCTGCGCCAAAAGGACGCCGCCTATGCGGTGGCGCTGGCCGAGAGCCTGCTGCGTGACGTCCCCATCATGGGCCGCGCCGCGGTTGCCGCCTATGACCGTGCCAAAGCCCATGGTCCCGACGACGACGAAGGCAAGATGATCGAGATCGTCTCGCGGCCCAAGTCCGACAATGCGCGATAGTTTTTTTGTTCTGACGCGTTTTTTACGCGAACCGATACCCACTTCGCTCGAAAACGCTGCGATTGCATCGCACCAAATCTTCGCTTCGGCTTTAGTTCTATTTGAACCTGTCACGTTCCGCGGCCTAGTATTGGCGCTGCGCTGTTGCAGCCAATCCATTCATTCGCCGCGAGGGGTCGTCATGAAAGTTGTTCCCATTCTGCTTGTTGGAATTGCGCTTGTCCTTGCCGGATGCGGCAGGGATCCCGGACCGAAGGGCGAGCGGGGCGCGGACGGCCCACAGGGCGCCCAAGGCATTCAAGGGATCGCCGGCGCCCAGGGGCAGCCCGGCCCGCAAGGTCCCGCGGGACCGCCTGGACCGCAGGGACAGCCCGGCGCGCAGGGTGCGCAAGGACCTCAGGGACCGCAAGGCGCCCCCGGCAGCAAGGGCGACAAGGGTGATGCCGGTGCTGCCGGCTTGAGGGTTGTGCAGGGGGACGGCGCGGCAAGCTGCGAGGTGAACGAGACCCTGGTGTCGGTGTTCTGTCCGGGTGGCGGCGCGGCTGACGGCGCGAAATGCTCGACGCCCCCAACCGTCGGCCTCTGCTTGCGCAAGCCGTAGCGGCACGCGCCGCTGCCTCATGGTGAGGAGCGCGTTCGGACAGCGCGCCTGCGCTGTCCGGCGCGCGTCTCGAACCATCTGGCATATCGCCCGCTGCCATGCTTCGAGACGCCGCGCGAAGCGGGCGCGGCTCCTCAGCATGAGGGTAGGTTGTTGCGGGAAATCGGGTGGCCGATGCGCCGGCTTTCGGGGTAAGCGATGGGCCTGATCACGCAGGCACCCACCGCCATGACGCCGACCGACCAGCGAATCGACATCAGGGACTGGTCGCTGCTTGCGGTGCTTTCGGTGCTGTGGGGCGGCTCGTTTTTCTTCAACGGCGTCGTGCTGCGGGAACTGCCGCCGCTGACGGTGGTGCTGCTGCGGGTCGCGCTCGCGGCCCTGGTTCTTCTGCCGGTGCTGTGGGCGTACAAAATCAGGTTGCCGCGGACAGTGGCGGGCTGGAAGCCCTTCTTCGCCATCGCGCTCCTCAACAACGTGTTGCCGTTCTCGCTGATCGTCACCGGACAGACTTATGTTTCGAGCGGGTTGGCCTCGATTCTGAATGCGACCACGCCGCTGTTCACCGTGTTGGTGATGGCGGCAGCCGGCGACGAAAGATTGCTGGCACGTCGTGTCGCGGGCGTCGTCATCGGGCTGATCGGGGTTGCCATCCTGCACGGCCAGCACCTTGGCTTCAGCAGCGGCCAGGGGTTTGGCATCCTGCTCTGCCTCGCCGGCGCGTTCAGTTACGGGCTGTCGGCGCTCTATGCGCGACGAAAACTGTCGGACTCGCCGCCGCTGGCGACCGCGACGTTCCAGATGATGGCCTCCACGCTGATGATGGCGGTCATCGCCGGCGTGGTCGAGCGTCCCTGGCAACTGCCGATGCCGGGCGTCACGACATGGCTGGCGTTGCTCGGGCTCGCGGGCCTGTCGACCGCGCTGGCCTACATCGTATTCTTTCAGATTCTGCGGCGGTCGGGCCCGACCAATGTCATGCTGGTGACGCTGTTGATTCCCGTCACCGCGATCCTGCTCGGCTATCTCGTGCTCGGCGAAACCATGACGCTTACCGAGATCACAGGCGCGCTGGTGATCGGCAGCGCGTTGCTGGTGATCGACGGGCGCGCGCTTGGGTTCATCAGGGGCGTTGTTTCCATTCCGAAAGCCAGCCGGTAAACCTGCCGCTGTCGCGCTCGCCGCCGTGCCAGGCCGCGGTGACCGTGCCGTCATCGGCCACCAGCAGCACCGCGTCGAGGCCTTTCGAGCGCCGCAGCGTATCGATCGCCTGGTGCGGCGTCTGCGCGATGGGCCCTGCGACATTGAACGAGGTGTTGACGGAGATCTCGACGCCGATGTGGCGGCCGAGCGCCTTCAGATAGGCGTAGGTGAGGGGATCGTCGTCCGGCCGCACGATCTGGATCCGGCCGGTGCCGTCGGCGTGGATGACAGCCGGAATTTTTTCGCGCGAGCCCGGCTTCGATGGCGCGGTCAGCACCATGTAGTTGTAGGCGTTGTAGCCGGCGTCGGAGGCCCCCTCGTGCAACTCGAAATATCGGTGAGCCGCCTCCAGCGTCGCCATCGGCGCCAGCGGGCGGATCGCCTCGCGGTACTTTACCCGTTCGTTGAGCCGCTCGCGCGCGTGCGCGTCGCACGGGTTGGCAAAGATCGAGCGATGCCCGAGCGCGCGCGGCCCGGTCTCGGCGGCGCCCTGATACAGCGCGATGATGCCGCTCCGTGCCACGATGTACGCCATCAGATCGGCCACGGCGTCGCGCCCCTCTGATGTCGAGATGTCTCCGATTTGTCGTGACGCGATGTCGGCGGCCTGCAGCGCGGTTGCGATGTCTTGATGCCGTGGCGGCATGCCGCAATAGAACGCATGCGTCATCGGGGCACCCCGGGGCGCGCCCGCCAGATGCGCGAACAGCCAGGCCGCGCCGATGGTGACGCCGGGATCGCCGGGTATCGGCGGCACCCACAGGTGCAGGCGGGCCTCGCGCTGCTGGTGCTTCGCGAACCACGCCGCGTCGAAATGCTCCAGCAGCCGCATGTTGCCGACGGCGTTCAGCGCCACGCCGCCGGTCAGCACCAGCCGGCTCGCGCCGGTCAAGCGCAGCAGGTGGTCGATGACATGGATCATGGCGTCCTCGAACACCAGCTGCGTCGCGGCGGCCTTGTTCAGGCGATCCCTCGTGTCGGGCCGGTGCGTGATGTCCTCGACCCGCAGCACCGCGTCGGGATTCCACAGCTGGTCGGGTTTCAAGGGCTCGCCGAGGATGTCGATCAGGGGCGCCTTGTAGGGATGATCGAACGGGTCGCAGTACCAATTGGCGAGCGCGCGGTTGACCCGGACCTCGCCATCAGCACCGAAATCCAGCACCTCGCGCAGCCGCCCGTAATACGGATTGCTGGCGCGGTTCATGTCGCCCCATGCGGCGGCGCCCATGTAGCGGCCCTCGCTGGACAGCCAGGTCCAGCCGCCCTGGGTCGATGAAATCACGCTGTAGAAGGCGCCGAGCGAGTCGAACATGCTGTCGTTGCAGCTGAGCTGCCGCATCGCGCCGTTTTCGGCGACATAGAGCGAGATCGATCCGTTGTCGCCGGTGCCGTCGAGCACCGCGATCGCGACGGGTTCGCCATCATCGGCGAACGGCGATGCCGCGAACGAAAACCAGGCATGGTTGTCATGGTGCGGCAGGCAGATCAGCGGCACCCGCTCGGCAAGCCCGAGCTGCCGTCCGAGAATTTTTGGCGTCCGCGTCATCTGGTCGAGCCGGCGACCGTCAAAACCGGCGGCCTCCGTGGTGCGCAGCAGTTTCAGGCTCTGCGGCACTTCCTCCAGCACCGAGCGGGCGATGGTGCCGGCCAGGGTCGGATAATCCCAGCTGGTGAGCCAGGCGTCGATATCCCCGATATCGCGGCCGATTCCGCGCAGCGTGGCCACCATGGCGTCGATCGAATGGCGCGGATATTCTGTCGTGTGCTTGTTGCCGGAGAAGCGCTCTTCCTCGTTGTTGACGATCAGACGCGGCCCATTGGCCTGCGTCACCTCGACCAGCGCCACGCCTGAATTGTGGGTGCCGGGCGGCCCCAGCCCGGCCAGATACACGGTCTCGCCGCGTTGCAGTTTTTCCCGGACATGCGCGATGCGCCGGTCGGCGAATTGCGAGCCGAGCTGATGAAAGCCCGCAGCCGCGAACAGCCGCGCGCTGAGCCATCGCGCGGCGCGGAATCCGGCGGCGCCGAGCCGTGGATGTCTGGGACCAATTCGCTTGTTCGGCGGGCTCAACGGACGGTGCCTCGGGCAGGGGACTGGAATCGTTGCGTGGTCGCATCAATCATAATTGGAGTGGCGCAACAATGCCTGCCGGCGATGTCGAGCACTGACGGGGGTGGTCGCTACGCGTGCGGCACGCGCATCCGGTGCGCCCCCTCTCCCGCTCTTGCGGGGGAGGGCTGGGGTGGGGGCTCTCTCAGATTGCTCGGGAGCAAAATATTTGCACCGCCAGATACGGCGACTGCATCGAACAGTGTACGCGTTGAGGCAGCCCCCACCCCGACCCTCCCCCGCAAGAGCGGGAGAGGGGGCGCCCCGATCGCGGGGATGAGGTCGGCGGACTATTCGGAAATGTCCGGCTCCACCAGCGCCTGGAGCTGGTTGAGCGATTGCTGCCAGCCGAGATAACACGATTCAACCGGAATGACCGCCGGCAGGTTTGCCTGTTCGATGTTGATCTCGGTGCCGCAGGCAACAGCCCTCAGGATCACGGTGACCTCCATGACGCCGGGTAGATTGGGATCGTCGAAGCGGTCCGTGTAGCGAATGCGCTCGTTGGGCACGATCTCCAGATATTCGCCGCCGAACGAATGGCTCGACCTGGTCGTGAAGTTGGTGAACGACATCCGGAACGTGCCGCCGACTTTGGCATCGAGATGGTGGACCTTGCACGTGAAGCCGTGCGGCGGCAGCCATTTGGCCATGGCGTCCGCATCGAGAAAGGCGCGAAAGAGCTTCTCCGGCTTCGTGGCGAAGACGCGATGCAGACGAACGGTATTTCCAGACATGTGAAACTCCCTGGCCGAGCGGATTTGCTCGGTGTTCTGCTGCAAGGACGTTTGACCTTCCAGGCGACCGACATCGATGCCAGGGATTTTCAAGCCATGAATTTTGGGAGAATTTCTCGGCGCGTTTTAGATGGCCAAGAGCCGACCGAAAGAAGAGCGCTTCGACGAAGAGCCGGGATGCCGGATGCTAGCCGGAACTCAACCGCACGCCGGCGCGCAAAAATTTCTGCGGGTCGACCGCGTCGCCATCAATGCGGGTTTCGTAATGCAGATGCGGACCGGTGGAGCGGCCGGTCGAGCCGACGGCGCCGATCACCTGTCCGATCTTGATGAGGTCGCCGACCTTGACGTTGATTTCCGACAGATGGCCGTAGCGGGTCGACAGCCCGTTGCCGTGGTCGATCTCGATCATGCGGCCATAGCCGCCCTGCCAGCCCGAAGTGACCACTTTGCCGTTTGCGGTCGCGCGCACCGGGTCGCCCGTGGCGGCGCGGAAATCGAGGCCGGTATGCATCGCGGGGCGACCGAGGAACGGATCGCTGCGGACCCCGAAGCCCGAGCTGAACTCGACTTCGCCGATCACGGGCTTGCGATAGGGCACCAGCGCCAGCGTGCGGTTGAGACGCTCGACCTGGCTGCGGGTGGTGTTGATCCGGTAAAGCTGGCGTTCGAAGGCGCTCGCATCCGGACCCAATTTGACCGGAACGAACGGGCCGCCGACGCCGGCGCGCGGGGTCGCGGCTTCCAGCTGCGCCATGTCGAGGCCGAGATCGCTGATGACGCCGCGCATCCGGCGCATGCGCGATTCCATGCTCTCCTCGACCGAAGAAAGCGCCGCCATCTGGCGGCCCTCGACCTTGTCGAGCGAGGACTGCAGGCGCAGCACGACGTTGTCGAAACCCTGCACCTTGGCGAACTGGTTCGGCTGGACTTTGGCCACCACGGGCGCGCGCGATTCCAGCCGCGCTTCGCGATCCGGCGGCGTCACGAAGATCACGGTGTCGCTGATCGGCGACGGTTTCGGTGTTCCCGGCACCGTCTCGATAGCCGCGGCGCCGCGCGCCGGCGGCCGGATCGATCCGGTGACGCCGGCGTCCGGAATGGCGCCGAGCGCGGTGGCGCGCGATTCCAGGGTGGTCTGGCGCTTCATGATCTGGTCGAGCTTCTGGTCGAATTGTTCCTGATCGAGCAGCTGGCGGCTGGTGGTGCGGTCGACCTTGGCGCGCAGTTCGGCGATCCGGTCTTCATAGGCGTATTGCATCTCCGCCTGACGCGCGATCAGCCGGGTCAGAACGTCATCGCGGAAGGCGAAATAGGTCGCGGTTGCCGCCGACCACATCCCAAGCACGGTCACCGTGCCGACCACGATCCAGAACGCCACCGGTCCAAAGCGGACCTGCTTGCCGGCGTGGACCAGGGTGTAGCCGTCCTGCTCCTGCGTCGCCGGGGCCACCGGCGTGCGATTCGCGGGGCGGCGAGGGGGAGTCCTGCCATGGTCATGCGGATGGTGCTGGGGATACTCGGAATAATGACCGGAACGGTACGACATCGGCACTCCCGCGCCGGTCGGAAATGAGCTCCGTACGGCTGAATTGGCGCGGGTGATTTGACCGGTTCATGGTTAATTTTCAGCGAATGGAACCGGATAAATCTTACAGCGCGCGCACCGCCGCGAGCACCTCGTCGGCATGGCCGTCGACCTTCACATGGCGCCAGATCCGGATGATCCGGCCGTCGGCGCCGATCAGAACCGTTGTGCGAAGAATACCCAGGAAAGTCCTGCCATACATCGATTTTTCGCCCCATACGCCATACGCATCCAGCATCTCATGTTGTTCGTCTGAAACCAGAGGGGTGACCAGTTCGTGCTTGTCGCGAAAGGCCTCCTGGGCCTTCAGCGGGTCGGCCGACACGCCCAGCACGGCGGTCCGGCTTTCGGCAAACGCACCCGACAGCCGGCTGAAGTCGATGGCCTCCTTGGTGCAGCCCGGTGTGTCCGCGCGCGGATAGAAAAACAGCACCAGGTTCCGGCCCTTGAAGTCGCGGAGCGAGACCGAATCGCCGCCGTCGCGGGGCAGGCGGAAGGCGGGCGCCCTGGTCCCCTCGCTGAGGCCGAGCTGGCGCGGCGCGGCCGGTTTTGGGGCGGGGGCCTTGTCCATCGGCGGCGTCACGACCGGCGGTTTCGGCGCGGCCGCCTTCGATGCGGTCACGACGGGCGCAACCGATTCGCTGTGGCGAATCGCCTTTAACGGTTTCGATGCGGCCTTATGCGATGCTTTGGCAGGAGTGTTACCGGGATTCTTGCTGGCGCCGCTGGCTGATGTCTTGACCGTCGCCTTGATGGTTTTCGCCTGACCTGTTTTGGCCGCCGTGCCGGTCGATTTTTTGGAAGTGTTCTTCGACGTGTTCTTCGACGTGTTCTTGGGCGTTTTCTTCGGCTTGCTGGTGGTCTTGGCGCCGGCTGGCTTCGAAGCGGGGGTTTTGGGGGATTTCTTGCGCGTTTTCTTGGACATACGCCTTCCTTTCGTCGCTTTCGGCGGATCAATCATGGGGGTATTGCGGGGCTTGTCCCGGGATGCGGGAACAGGTCCCGCAGCTGGGCAAATCTGATGACCCCGGAGTATGGTGGCAGGGAATTCGACGCAAGCTCCGGCCCCTCGTTGAACAGGCTCCTTGGGCCCGATGACGAGTAACAGTATTAATCGAGGATTGGCAGCAGTGCCGACACGGGAGCGCTCGTACCATGTGGACGAGCGCGGCCTTGGCGGCGATCCATCTTACAATGAGCGCCAGCACCGAGAGGCAATGGCCAGGAAAACGTCGCCCAGAACGTCGAACCAAGGGTCCAGTCCGCGTGCTGACGTCCAGTCCTCGCAGTGGGACGATGCCGATTGGGATCAGGACCATGACGAGGCGGCGCGCCACCGCGCGCGCCGGCTGTTGTCGCGTTCCAACTCCGGCTTTCACCGGCTGGGCGATCGTTTCGGAAGCTTGCGCCGTTGGGTCTCGGGCGAACGCTGGGTCAAACGCCTCGCCGTCGTCAGCGCGGTTCTGCTGGTAATCTTCGGCGGCTGCTTCGGCGGGCTGTGGTGGCGGCTCGGCGCCGGTCCGATCAATCTCGAGATGGCGACGCCCTGGCTGGCGGCGGCGATCGAGGAAAATATCGGCCACGGCAACACCGTCGAGGTCGGCGGCACCCAGATCGAGCGGGCCGGGCGAATCCGCATCGCCGTCCGCATCCGCGATATCGTGGTCAGGGACAGCGACCGCGTTATCGTCGCGGCCGCGCCGAAGGCCGAGGTGAAGCTTTCCGGCACCGCTTTGTTGATGGGACGGCTTCGCGCCGAGAGCCTCAATCTGGTCGATGCCGAACTAGCGGTCCGGATCTCGCCTGATGGCACCGTCACGGTTTCGGCCGGCGACACCGCCAAGCCACTCGCCACCGGCGTGGCCTCGAAAAAGGAAGCAGGGCTGGCGCCGACATTTCCGCGCCAGATTCCCGCGATGCCGCCAGCAAGCCCGTCGCCATCTTCGCCCGGCGCCACGACCGCGCCCGCGGCGCCGGTTCCCGACACCTCGCAGAGCGGTCTGCTCGCCGGCCTCGACTGGCTCGACAGCCTGAGCCTGACCGGGCTCGACGGGCAAAACCTCAACGAGATCGGCCTGAAGAACGGTAACCTTGTCGTCGACGACCAGCAGCGCGGCAACAAATGGACGTTCGAAAATATCAGCCTCAGCATGCGCCGGCCGAGTGGCGGCGGGGTGGCGATCAGTCTCGGTGAAGAAGGCAGCCGCGCCTGGTCGCTTCGCGTCGTGGTCGGAGCTCCCGCCAACGGGGTGCGATCGGTCGACATCCGCGCCACCAACGTGCCCACGGCCAATATTCTGCTGGCGATGCGGCTGAAGGACCTGACCTACAGCGCGGACCTGCCGCTGACCGGCGAGCTGAAGGGCGAACTCGGGCGCGACGGCCTGCCGACCTATTTCCGCGGCAAGGTAACCGCGGGCGCCGGGCACATCATCGACAGCGATACGCCTGACTATCCGATGGCGATCGATTCGGCCGAGATCAATGTCGAATGGGATTCCGGACGGCGCGTGCTGGTGGCGCCGTTCAAGATTATTTCCGGCGCGAACCGGGTCACGCTGTTGGCGCATCTCGAGCCGCCGAACGGCAATGTCGCCGAATGGCAGCTGGGATTTTCCGGCGGCACCATCGTGCTGTCGGGGGCGGACAACGAACAACCCCTGATTTTCAATCGCATCGCCATTGGCCTTCGCTTCGACACCGACCGCAAGCGCGTGCTGCTGACGCAGGCGGATATCAGCAACGGCGAGATCGGCGTCGCCGGCACCGGCAGTGTCGAATATTCCGGCGAGCCGCGCCTGACGCTGGGTTTTGCGGGAACGCCGATGTCGGCGTCGGCGCTGAAGCGGATGTGGCCGATCCTGATCGTTCCCGAGGTCCGCGAATGGGTGATCGAGCGGGTCGAACGCGGCTCGCTGCAGCGCATCGAGGTCGGCGTCAACTCGCCGGTTCGAAATCTGTCGCGGCGAGGACCCCCGATCCCGGATGACGGTCTTGCCGTCAACATCGTCGCGTCAGGCGTGACCTTGCGGCCGGTGGACGAAATGCCGCTGGTACGCGACGCCGACCTGAAGGCCCGGGTGACCGGCCGCACGGCGACCGTCACCATCGGGCAGGCTGCGTCCGATACGCCGACCGGGCGCAAGCTGAACATCACCGATTTCGTCTTCGAAGTGCCGGACATGGCGCCGAAACCGTCACCGGCGAAGATCCGGTTCCGGATCGATGGCCCGGTGCCCGCGATGGCCGAAATTCTCGCATCCGACCGCCTCAGCGAGTTTTCCGGCACCCTGATCGATCCCAATTCGAGCAAGGGCACGGTCAGCGCTCTGGTCACGCTCGGCCTGCCGGTCAAGGGCTCGCTCAGCAAGGCCGACACCACCTTTGCCATCTCGGCCGATCTGGCAGGTTTCTCCGCCGACAAACTGGTGATGAACCAGAAGCTTGAATCGAATGCGTTGAAGGTCACGGCCAATAACGCCGGCTATCAGGTCAAGGGCGAGGTCAAGATCAACGGGCAATCGGCCTCGCTGGATTATCGCAAGCCGAACGAGGGCGATGCCGACATTAAACTGCAGGCGACGCTCGACGACGCCAGCCGCGCCCGGCTCGGGTTCGATCTCGGCCCCGCCGTCACCGGCAACATTCCACTCAAGCTGTCGGGCAAGATCGGCGAAACCAGCCGGATGGGCATCGAGGCCGATCTGACTGCGCTGAAGCTCGACAATATCCTGCCGGGCTGGGTCAAGCTGCCGGGCAAGTCGAGCCGGGCGGTTTTCAACGTGGTGCAGAAGCAGCAATCCACGCGGCTCGAGGACATCGTGATCGACGGCGGCGGCGTTTCGATCAAGGGGTCGCTCGAGGTCGACCAGAACGGCGATCTGATCAATGCCAACTTCCCGACCTATTCGCCGTCCGAAGGCGACAAGACCTCGCTCAAGGCCGACCGCACCCCCGATGGGGTGTTGAAAGTGACGATGCGCGGCGATGTGTTCGACGGCCGCGGCTTCCTGAAGTCGGCCATGTCCGGCAAGGACGCCGACCCCAAGAGCAAGACCAAGAGCATCGATTTCGATGTCGACCTCAAGCTCGGCGCGGTGGCCGGCTTCTACGGTGAGGCGTTGCGCAGCGTCGACGTCAAGTTCTCGCGGCGCAACGGCGCGATCAAGAGTTTTACGCTGAGCGGCAAGCTTGGCCGCGATACGCCGCTGACGGCGGATTTGCGCCGCCCGCAGGGGCGCGAGCTGATCTATCTCGAAACCGCCGACGCCGGCGCGTTCCTGCGCTTCTCCGATACCTACGCCAAGGTGGTCGGCGGCCAGCTCAGCCTGGCGATGGATCCGCCGACGGTCGAGCCCAGCGCGAAAGAGGGCCTGATCAATGTCCGCGATTTCTCCATCAAGGGCGAGGCCTCGCTGGATCGCGCGGTGGCCGGCGGGCCGGCCGGCGCGCAGAGCGGCGTTTCCTTCTCGCGCGTGCGCGCGGAATTCACCCGGCAACGCGGGCAGCTCACGATCCGGGAAGGCGTCCTCAAGGGCCCGATGATCGGCGGCACCATCGAAGGCAATCTGGATTTCCCCGGCAACCAGGTGCGCATGAGCGGCACCTTCGTGCCGATGTACGGGCTGAACAATGCGTTCGGCCAGATTCCGCTGCTCGGGCTGATCCTCGGCGGCGGCAGCAACGAGGGGCTGATCGGAATGACGTACGAGATCGTCGGCACGCCGAGCCAGCCGGTGCTCCGCGTCAACCCGATTTCGGCGATGGCGCCCGGCGTGCTCAGGAAGATCTTCGAGTTCAACACCGGCAAGCAGAACAACCCGATCGAGTTTCCGCCGAACAACTGATTCCGTCGTTCCTCGTCATCGCGAGGAGCAAAGCGACGAAGCAATCCATTGCAACGGCATCCGAGCTATGGATTGCTTCGCTGCGCTCGCAATGACGGTTTAATTCGCTCACCGCCTCAGCGCCGGCACCACCAGGAACGGGATCAACCCCAGCACCACATTGACCAGCGCGAATGCGATCAGCCAGTTGTAGCCCTGGGTCCAGTCGTGGATCAGGCCGCCGGCCCAGGAGCCCAGTCCGGAGCCCAGCCCGCTGCCGATCGAAATCGTGCCGAAGATGGTGCCGACCCGCTCGCCCCTGAAAATGTTGAGCGCGGTCGCCGTGATCAGCGGCCCGCGCGAACCGATCATGCTGCCGAAGCAGAGGATAAAACCCGTCAGCAGCCAGTAGTTCGGATAATACTGAATGAGCCAGAGCAGGATGAGTCCGACGATCGAGACGCCGTAGCTGAACAGCACTGAAGGCCGGCGGCCGATGATGCCGTCCAGGGTCGAGATACCGAGCATGCCGAACAGCGTCAGGATGCCGGAAAAGCCCCAGG
Organism: Bradyrhizobium sp.; assembly: GCF_030654605.1. Lineage (GTDB taxonomy): Bacteria > Pseudomonadota > Alphaproteobacteria > Rhizobiales > Xanthobacteraceae > Bradyrhizobium. Next base: position 53,480 of record NZ_JAURXB010000060.1, on the reverse strand, counting down.
CGGTGGCCGCCTGCAACGGCGGAAATCCGGCGTCGATCAGATAGGCGACGATCTGCGCGGTGATCGCGTACATCGCCACCGCGGTGAAGAAGAAGGTGCAAAACAGCGCCCAGAAGGCGTGATGGCGGATTGCGCTGCCGAGCGTCCAGCCATTGTCGACGAAGTCAGCATCGGTTTTTCGGGCGATGTGCGGCGAGCCGGTGGCGAACAGCCGCCACGGCAGCACCAGCAGCGGCAGCAGCAGGCACAGCGCGACGATCCCGAACAGCTGGTAGGCATCGCGCCAGCCGATCCGGTCGATCAAGAGTTGCGAGGCCGGCAGCAGCACGAATATGCCGGCGCCGGTCGCCGAATACAGGATCGCCATCGCGGTCGGCAGCCGCGGGCCGAACCAGCGGCCGAGCAGGATTGAATTCGGCACATTGCCGATCAGGGCGATGCCGAGCCCGACGCAGAGCCCGACGCTGAGCTGAACCTGCCAGAGATGCTGCGCATGCGCCGCGACCAGGAACGCGGCGCCGAGCAGGAACAGCCCGAGCGAGTAGACGGCGCGAGGGCCGGAGCGGTCGAACAGCCGGCCGATCAGCGGCGCGGTCAATCCTCCCGCCAGCCAGGTCAGCGAATAGACCGAGACCACCTCGGCGCGGTCCCAGCCGAAATCTTCCGATATCGGTTTGAGGAATACCGTAAAACTCTCGCCGAGGCCGCGGCCCAGCACCGACAGTGCAAAGCACAGCGCGAGCACGTTGAGCGCCACCCGCGCCGGCTTCAGCGGTTTTGTCGGCGCATCCTCCCGTGGCGTATTCTGATCCATGGGAGAAGGGAGCGCGTTTCCGCGGCCCCTAGCAAGCGCATATAGCGAATGCGCCTATGCAGGCTTGAGCAGGACGTGGCGCTTGCGGCCCATGGACAGTTTGATCACGCCTTCGGGGGTGAGGTCCTTCGGCGTCAGCGACATCTTCTCGTCGCTGACGGCGGTGTCGTTGACGCGCAGGCCGCCGCCCTTGATCTGACGCCGTGCCTCGCCATTGGAGGCAACCAGGCCGGTCTTGACGAATGCCGCCAGCACGCCAAGCCCGGCCTCCAGCTCGGCGCCCGAAATCTCGATCGTCGGCAGGTTCTCGGCGTGCGTGCCTTCCTCGAAGGTCTGGCGCGCGGTTTCCGCCGCGGTGTTGGCGGCGTCGCGGCCATGCAGCAGCGCGGTCGCTTCCGTCGCCAGCACCTTCTTGGCTTCGTTGATCTCGCCGCCCTGCAACGCCGCAAGCCTGGCGATCTCGCCCATCGGCAGGATCGTGAACAGTTTTAAAAATTTCACCACGTCGGCGTCTTCGGCGTTGCGCCAGTATTGCCAGAAATCGTACGGGCTGAACTGGTCGGCATTGAGCCAGACCGCGCCCTGGGCGGTCTTGCCCATCTTTTCGCCCGACGCCGTCGTCAGCAGGGGCGTGGTCAGCGCGAACAATTGCGGCGTGCCCATGCGGCGGCCGAGGTCGACGCCGTTGACGATGTTGCCCCACTGGTCCGAGCCGCCCATCTGCAACCGGCAATCGACACGGCGCGACAGTTCGACGAAATCGTAGGCCTGGCAGACCATGTAGTTGAATTCGATGAAGCTCATCTCCTGCTCGCGCTCGAGACGCAGCCGCACCGAATCCATCGTCAGCATGCGGTTGACCGAGAAATGCCGGCCGATGTCGCGCAGCATCTCGATCCAGTTCAGTTTCGTGAGCCATTCGGCGTTGTCGAGCATCACCGCGTCGCTGGACCCTTCGCCATAGCGCAGCACCTTGGCGAACACGCCGCGGATGCTGGCCTTGTTGGCCTCGATCTCCGCGACGGAGCGGATGGCGCGCGATTCGTCCTTGCCGGAGGGGTCGCCGACCATCGTGGTGCCGCCACCCATCAAGGTGATCGGCTTGTTGCCGCTCTGCTGCAGCCAGTACAGCATCATCATGGTGAGGAAGTTGCCGATATGCAGGGACGGCGCGGTGCAGTCGTAGCCGACATAGGCCGTCGCCTGGCCCTTCGCGGCGAGCGCGTCGAGGCAGTCGAAATCGGAGCATTGGTGGACGAAGCCACGTTCCTGCAGGACGTTCAGAAAATCAGATTTAAAAGCAGTCATTTGTGTGCGACTCTGATCATTCTTATTTCACGGTAATTGTAACTGTTTGCGGAACCCGGACGGATTAGGCTGCTGCAAGCATGTGCGCTGTGGCATTATAAGATGTGCTGGTTTGACACAAGCCGGGCTTCACCGGAGGGGTGCCCCAATCGGGCACGATGGCAATGATGCTGACGGCAGTCGGTCTGATGAGCGGCACCTCGCTCGACGGGGTCGACGTCGCCCTGATCGAAACCGACGGCAAGCGGGTGAAGTCGTTCGGCCCGTCCGGCTACCGGGCCTATACCGCCCACGAGCGCGGCCTGTTGCGGCAGGCGCTGACCGAGGCCGTCAACCTGTCGCAGCGCGATGCCCGGCCGGGCATCCTGGGCGAGGCCGAGCGCGCCGTGACCCAAGCCCATGCCGAGGCGGTCGCCAGCTTTACCTCGCAGCACCACATTACCCGCGAAAACATCGATATCGTCGGCTTTCACGGCCAGACCGTGCTGCACCGGCCGGCGCAGAAATTGACCGTGCAGATCGGCGATGCCACCGCGCTGGCGAAGGCCATCCATATCCCCGTCATGTACGATTTCCGCGCCGCCGATGTCGAAGCCGGCGGGCAGGGTGCGCCGTTCGTGCCGGTCTATCACCGCGCGCTGGCGCAATCGCTGGAGCGCGAGGGCCCGATCGTCGTGGTCAATATCGGCGGCGTTTCCAACATCACCTATATCGACGGCAATGACGTCCTGATCGCCTGCGATACCGGGCCGGGCAACGCGCTGCTCGACGACTACATGTTCCGCAAGATGAACCAGCCGTTCGATTGCGAGGGCCGCCTGGCGGCCCAGGGCGCGGTCGATGTGCCTTGGGTGATCCGGGCGCTGGAGCATCGGTTCTTTGCGCTGCCGCCGCCGAAATCGCTCGACCGCAACGATTTTGCCTCGCTGGTGCTGCGCGAGATGCCGCCCGCCGATGGTGCGGCGACCCTGACCGCGTTCACCGCGGAAGCCATCGCCCGCATCGTGCCGCTGCTGCCGAAGGAGCCGAAGAGCTGGATCGTGGCCGGCGGCGGCGCCCGCAACCTCACTTTGCTGCGGATGCTGCGCGAGCGTCTTGCGCCTGCGACCGTCGAATCCGCCGACGCGCTGGGCTGGTCGGCCGACGCCATCGAGGCGCAGGCGTTCGGCTTTCTGGCCGCGCGCGGCCTGAAAGGCCTGCCGCTGAGCTATCCCGCCACCACGGGCGTGCCGATCCCGATGACCGGCGGGGTGATCGCGCGGCCGTGATCAGGATGCAGGTGCATCGATCTTGACAGTTTCATGCAAGTGCATTTAGTTTTATGCATCTGCATGAAACTGCGAGAACGATCATGGTCACGCCCCTGAAACTCATCAGCCACAAACTCTGTCCCTATGTGCAGCGCGCGGTGATCGCGCTGAACGAGAAGGGCGTTGACTTCGAGCGGGTCGATATCGATCTCGCCAACAAGCCGGACTGGTTTTTGAAGCTCTCGCCGCTCGGCAAGACGCCGGTGCTGCTGGTCGGCGACACCGCGATCTTCGAGTCGGCCGTCATCCTCGAATATCTGGAGGAGACGCAGCCGCAACCGCTGCATCCGGCCGATGCCCTGACCCGCGCCGAACATCGCGGCTGGATCGAATTCGGCTCGGCGGTGCTGGGCGACATCGCGGGCTTCTATGCCGCCAAGGACGAAGCCACGTTCAAGGCCAAGACGGCACAGCTCGAACAAAAATTCGCACGGCTCGAGACGCGTGTCGCGGCGGCGCCATGGTTCGACGGCGAAAACTTCTCGCTGGTCGATGCCGTGTTCGGTCCGGTGTTCCGCTATTTCGATCTGTTCGACGAGATAGCCGATTTCGGCATTTTCGCCAACAAGCCGAAGCTCGCGCGCTGGCGCAAGGCGCTGGCGGCGCGGCCATCGGTGCGATCGGCGGTCGGCGCGGACTATCCGGCGCTGCTGCGCGATTTTGTCGAGCGGCGGGAGTCGTGGTTGTCGGGTTTGCAGGCGCGGGCCCGCGCGGCGTGACGTTTGTGGGCGGGCAACTACAGCAAAGCTGTCGTCGCCCGGCTTCGACCGGGCGATCCAGTATTCCAGGAACGTTGGTTTTCAATCGAGAGGCCGCGGCGTACTGGATCACCCGCTTTCGCGGGTGACGACGGCTGGTCTGATGCCGCGATCGGGGCCTTGGCCAACGGCTGAACTCAGCGAACGTTGGCGAGCCGCATGTCGAGATAGCCGGTCACCGTTTCCATCAGCGGCTGCAATTTGCCGTCGAAGAAATGGTTGGCGCCCGGGATGATCTGCTGATCGATGACGATGCCCTTCTGGGTCTTGAGCTTCTCGACCAGGGTGTTGACGTCCTTCGGCGGCACCACCGCATCCTTCTCGCCATGCACGATCAGGCCCGAGGACGGGCAGGGCGCGAGGAACGAGAAGTCGTAGAGATTGGCGGGCGGTGCGATCGAGATGAAGCCTTCGACCTCGGGCCGGCGCATCAAGAGCTGCATGCCGATCCAGGCGCCGAACGAGAAGCCGGCGACCCAGCAGGCGCGCGCTTCCGGATTGATGGTCTGCGCCCAGTCGAGCGCGGAGGCGGCATCGGACAACTCGCCGGTGCCGTGGTCGAACGAACCCTGGCTGCGGCCGACGCCCCGGAAATTGAAGCGCAGCACCGAAAAGCCGCGATGCGCGAAGGCGTAGTAGCACTGGTAGATGATCTGGTGATTCATCGTGCCGTGAAACTGCGGATGCGGATGCAGCACCATCGCGATCGGGGCGTTCTTCTGCTTGGCCGGGTGATAACGGCCTTCGAGGCGGCCTGCGGGGCCGGTGAAGATGACTTCAGGCATTTTGATTCCTCGGCAAAATCAACCGCCTTTGGGCGGCCTCATCCGGCGTGTTCGCCAATGAAGCCTTGCAGAGTTAAAGGGGCGGATCAGGCGTCGTTTGGCGCGATGCGAACGGCGCTCGGTGAACTGGAGGCCGCGTTCTAGCATGAGGCGAGGGGCCAAAAGCAAGCTTCTTGAACATCTCGCAGTGCGTTCAACGCGTTAGCGTTTGCGATTGTCAGGCGACGGCGTGATCCCCACTTGCGATAAGGGTGCCCGGGGTCGGTTTTGGCGGCGGCCGTCGCGTATGCGTCTTTAAGGTAATATAGTACTACCATGCTTGACCGGATCTATCTCGACTGGAACGCGACCACGCCGCTGCGCCCCGAGGCCAGAGAGGCGATGGCGGCGGCTTGGGATCTCAGCGGAAATCCCTCGTCGGTCCACGCCGAAGGCCGCCATGCCCGCCGGCTGGTCGAGGAGGCGCGGGCCAGGGTCGCCGGCGCCGTCGGCGCCTCGCCGCGCAACCTCGTCTTTACGTCCGGTGGAACCGAGGCCAATGCGCTGGCGCTGACGCCCGGGTTGCGGCGGGGGTCGGGAACTCCCGTCGAACGACTGCTGGTGTCGGCCATCGAGCACGCCTCGGTGCTGTCGGGCGGCCGATTTGCGGCTGAGGCGATCGAACAGGTCGGCGTTATCAGGGCGGGATTGCTGGATCTCGATCGCCTGCGCGCGATGCTGGCGGGCGGTGCCCCGGCGCTGGTCTCGGTGATGCTGGCCAACAACGAAACCGGCGCGCTTCAGCCGGTGGGTGAAGCCGCTGAGATCGTACATCAAGCAGGTGGCCTGCTGCACGTCGACACGATCCAGGCCTTTGGAAAGATACCGTTTGATATCAATGATTTGGCCGCCGATCTGGTGACGCTTTCTGCGCACAAGATCGGCGGCCCCAAGGGCGTCGGCGCCCTGATTTTGGCGGACGGCGTGCTTGGCCTCGAGCCGGTGCTGCGGGGCGGCGGTCAGGAACTCGGCCGCCGGGCTGGAACCGAGAACGTGGCGGGAATCGCCGGGTTCGGCGCGGCGGCGCAGGCCGCCATGGTGACGCTGGAACATGACGCAGCCCGTCTCGGAGCGCTGCGAAGCCGGCTTGAAGGCGGCTTGCGGCGGACCCCCGGGATCATCGTGTTCTCCGGCGAGGTCCCCCGACTGCCCAACACCGTCCTGTTCACGATTCCCGGGCTCAGGGCGGAAACCGCCGTGATCGGCTTCGATCTCGCCGGTATTGCGGTATCATCGGGTTCGGCCTGTTCCTCGGGCAAGGTTCAGCCTTCCCACGTGCTGGAGGCCATGGGATTCGGTCCCGAACTCGCCCAGGGAGCTGTGCGTCTCAGTCTGGGCTGGTCCACGACATCCCGGGACGTTGATCGATGCCTCGAGGCTTGGCTTAAGCTTGCCGGTACACTACGTAAGGATAGCGACGAAACACTGCTTGAACGGTTCTAAGGCAGGTGATTTCCTCGAAGAAACATCGTAAAGCTTATTGGAATGATCCACACCGCGGTCCTTGAAACCGCGAGCGGAGGATGGAATGGCGGCCGTACAAGAGACCGTTGATCGGGTTCGCCGGATCGACGTCGATCAATATCGTTATGGATTCGAGACGCTTATCGAGTCCGACAAGGCCCCGAAGGGGCTGTCGGAAGATACCGTCCGCTTCATCTCCGCGAAAAAGAACGAACCGGCGTGGATGCTGGAATGGCGCCTGGAGGCGTATCGCCGCTGGCTGACCATGACGGAACCGAAATGGGCCCGGGTCGACTATCCCACGATCGATTACCAGGATCTCTATTACTACTCGGCGCCGAAGCCGAAGAAGACCATCGGCTCACTCGACGAGATCGACCCTGAAATCCTCGAAACCTACAAGAAGCTCGGCATTCCCCTGCGTGAGGTAGAGGTGCTGGAAGGCGTGGTGCGCCCGGAAGGCGAGCGCCGTATCGCGGTCGATGCCGTGTTCGATTCGGTCTCGGTGGCCACCACGTTCCAGAAGGAACTGAAGCAAGCCGGCGTGATCTTCATGCCGATCTCGGAGGCAATCCGCGAGCATCCCGAACTGGTGCGGAAGTATCTCGGCACCGTGGTGCCGACCTCCGACAACTATTTCGCGACGCTGAATTCGGCCGTGTTCTCCGACGGCTCGTTCGTCTACGTGCCGCCGGGCGTGCGCTGCCCGATGGAACTGTCGACCTATTTCCGCATCAACGAGCGCAACACCGGCCAGTTCGAGCGCACCCTGATCATCGCCGACAAGGGCGCTTACGTCAGCTATCTCGAAGGCTGCACCGCGCCGCAGCGCGACGAGAACCAGCTGCACGCCGCCGTGGTCGAGCTGGTCACGCACGACGACGCCGAGATCAAATATTCGACGGTGCAGAACTGGTATCCCGGCAATTCCGAAGGCAAGGGCGGCATCTACAATTTCGTCACCAAGCGTGGCGATTGCCGCGGCAACAATTCGAAGATTTCCTGGACCCAGGTCGAAACAGGCTCCGCCATCACCTGGAAATATCCGAGCTGCATCCTGCGCGGCGACAATTCGCGCGGCGAATTCTACTCGATCGCGATTTCCAACGGCCACCAGCAGGTCGATTCCGGCACCAAGATGATTCACCTGGGCAAGAACACGACCAGCCGGATCATCTCCAAGGGCATCGCCGCGGGAGTGTCGCAAAACACCTATCGCGGCCTCGTCACCGCACATCGCAAGGCCACCGGCGCGCGTAACTTCACCGCCTGCGACTCCCTGCTGATCGGCGACAAATGCGGCGCGCACACCGTGCCCTATATCGAGGCGAAGAATTCATCCGCGCTGTTCGAGCATGAAGCTACCACCTCGAAAATCTCGGAGGACGTGCTGTTCTACTGCGTGCAACGGGGCTTAAGCCAGGAAGAAGCCGTCGGCCTCGTGGTCAACGGTTTTGTGAAGGACGTGCTGCAGCAGCTGCCGATGGAGTTCGCGGTGGAAGCGCAGAAGCTGATCTCGATCAGCCTCGAAGGAAGTGTGGGGTGACGGTTTTGATGCCGTCATTGCGAGCGCAGCGAAGCAATCCATTGCGCGAAAAAAGCTGGATTGCTTCGTCGCAACGGCTCCTCGCAATGACGAAAATCTCTCGGTCGGTTTCTTAAGGACAATTCCATGTCTCTACTCGAAGTCAAAAATCTGCAGGTCCGTGTCGAGGAACGGGAAATTCTCCACGGGCTGTCGCTCACGGTGAACCCGGGCGAGATCCACGCCATCATGGGGCCGAACGGCTCCGGCAAGTCGACGCTGAGCCACGTGATCGCCGGCAAGCCGGGCTACGAAGTCACCGGCGGCGAGATCCTGTTCAAGGGCGAGAATCTGCTGGAGATGTCGCCCGACCAGCGCTCCGCCAAGGGCGTGTTCCTCGCATTCCAGTATCCGGTGGAGATCCCGGGCGTCGCCACCATGACGTTCCTGCGCACCGCGCTGAACGCGCAGCGCAAGGCGCGCGGCGAGAGCGAGTTCTCCACGCCGGACTTTCTGAAGAAGGTGCGCCGCGTCGCCGCGTCCCTCAACATTCCGCAGGACATGCTGCGCCGTGGCGTCAATGTGGGGTTCTCCGGCGGCGAGAAGAAGCGCAACGAGGTCTTGCAGATGGCGCTGTTCGAGCCCAGCCTGTGCATCCTCGACGAGATGGATTCCGGCCTCGACATCGATGCGCTCAGGGTCGCCGCCGACGGCGTCAATGCGCTGCGTTCACCCGATCGCGCCATGGTGGTGATCACGCATTACCAGCGGCTGTTGAACTACATCGTGCCGGATTTCGTGCACGTGATGTCGAAAGGCAAGGTCGTGAAGAGCGGCGGCAAGGAACTGGCGCTGGAGCTGGAAACGTCCGGCTACGCCCAGTTCGAAGACGCGGCTTGAGCAGATTGCGGATTTTGTGATGAACGTAGTACTGGCCAAGACCGAAACCGCCAATGCCACAAGCGATGTCATCGCTGTGGCGCGTGACCGGTTGCCCGGCACAGGCAAGGTTGCCGATCTGAGAAGGCAGGCGCTGGAAGCCCATCAGCGTCTGGGTCTGCCGCACCGGCGGATCGAGGACTGGAAATACACCGATCTGCGCGTGCTGATGCGCGAGGTGCTGCCGCTGGCGGCGGCGCCGGATGCCGAGGCGCTGAAGCGTGCGGCAGCCGCTCTAAAACTTCACGCCATCGCAGGTGTGCGCCGGATCGTGCTGGTGGACGGCGTGTTCGCGCCGACACTGTCCGAGACTTCCGATCTCGGCAAAGACATCAACATCCGCACGCTGCGCGAGGTGCTGGAAGCCGGCGATGCCGCGCTGCAGGCGCAACTGTTCGCGCCCGACAATTCCGATGCCATGGTGGCGCTCAACAGCGCGATGATGACGGATGGAATCGTGATCGAGGTCGCCGACAACGCGGCCATCGCGCTGCCGCTGCATATCGTCCATATCGCCAGCGGGGCCGCACCCGCGGCGATGTTCACGCGCTCCCTGATCCGCGTCGGCAAGCACGCCGGCGCCACCCTGGTGGAAAGCTATATCGGCGCCGAGGGCGCGAAAGCCTATCAGGTCCATGATTCCCTGATCGTTGCGATCGGCGATGGCGCGCGGCTCGACCATGTCCGCCTGATCGAGGACAGCCGCGAGGCGTTCAATATTTCCTCTGCGGTCGTGACGCTCGGCGCCAACGCGCATTTCAACACCTTCGGGATGAATAACGGCTCGCTGGTCAGCCGCTATCAGGCCGTCATCTCGGTGGCGGGCGAGGGCTCCCGGGTCGAGACCAACGGCGTCAACCTGCTCAACGGCCGCCAGCACGCCGACACCACGCTGTTTCTCGATCACGCGGTGCCGAACTGTTCGAGCCGCGAGATTTTTCGCGCCGTGGTCGACGACCGCGGCCATTCGGTGTTCCAGGGCCGCATCATCGTCCGCCCCAGGGCGCAGAAGACCGACGCCAGGATGATGACCCGGGCGCTGCTGCTGTCCGACGAGGCCGAGGCCGACAACAAGCCGGAACTGGAAATCTTCGCCGACGACGTGACGTGTGGACACGGCGCCACCACCGGCGCGCTCGACGACAGCCTGCTGTTTTACCTGCGCGCGCGCGGGCTTTCCGAAAAGGAAGCCCAGGCGCTGCTGATCCAGGCTTTCGTCGGCGAAGCGATCGAGCAGATCGCCAATGAAGCACTTCGCGAACTCGCGATATCGGCGGCCCAGCGCTGGCTGGCGGCACGGGGTTGACCATGCATCCAGCGGTCCTGAACGGTTCATATGATGTCGCGAGGGTGCGGGAGGATTTTCCCGCGCTGGCGCTCGAGATCTACGGCAAGCCGCTGGTCTATCTCGACAACGCGGCCTCGGCGCAAAAGCCCAATGCGGTGCTCGACCGCATGACGCAAGCCTACAGAAGCGAATACGCCAACGTGCATCGCGGGCTGCATTACCTCGCCAATGCCGCGACCGAAGCCTATGAAGGCGGCCGCGAAAAGGTCGCAAAATTTCTCAATGCCGGCCGCACCGAGGAGATCATCTTCACCCGCAACGCCACCGAGGCGATCAACCTCGTGGCGTCTTCCTGGGGTGAGCCCAATGTCAAGGCCGGCGACGAGATTGTGCTCTCGATCATGGAGCATCATTCCAACATCGTGCCCTGGCATTTCCTCAGGGAGCGCCACGGTGCTGTGATCAAGTGGGCGCCGGTTGACGACGAAGGCAATTTCCTGATCGACGAGTTCGAGAAGCTGTTGACCGATCGCACGAAACTGGTCGCGATCACGCAGATGTCGAACGCGCTCGGCACCGTCGTGCCGGTCAAGGAAGTGGTAAAACTGGCGCATGCCCGCGGCATCAAGGTGCTGGTCGACGGCAGCCAGGCCGCCGTGCACATGGCGATCGACGTGCAGGATATCGATGCCGATTTCTACGTCTTCACCGGCCACAAGCTGTACGGCCCGACCGGCATCGGCGTGCTCTATGCCAAGCACGAGCATCTGGTGGCGATGCGGCCCTTCAACGGCGGCGGCGAGATGATCCGCGAAGTGGCCAGGGACTGGGTCAGCTACGGCGATCCGCCGCACAAATTCGAGGCCGGGACACCCGCGATCGTGGAATCGATCGGGCTGGGAGCCGCGATCGATTACGTCAATTCGATCGGCAAGGAGCGCATTGCCGCGCACGAGCACGATCTGTTGACCTATGCCCAGGACCGGCTGCGCGAAATCAATTCGCTGCGCGTGATCGGCACCGCGAAGGCCAAGGGCCCGGTGATTTCGTTCGAAATGAAGGGCGCGCATGCCCACGATATCGCCACCGTGATCGACCGGCAGGGCATCGCGGTGCGCGCCGGCACCCATTGCGCGATGCCGCTTTTAGAGCGGTTCAACGTGACGGCGACGTGCCGCGCCTCATTCGGGATGTATAATACCCGTGAAGAAGTCGACCATCTGGCACAGGCGCTGATCAAGGCCCGGGAACTGTTTTCATGACCGACACCATCGAAGCCAAAAACCTTGAAGCCGGTCTGGAGGACAAGATCAGCAACATGGAAACCAGTTCGGCGCTGCCGCCCGAGGAGACCGAACGTCTCGGCGGCGAAATCGTGGCTGCGCTGAAAACCGTGTTCGATCCGGAAATTCCGGCTGACATCTACGAGCTCGGCCTGATCTACAAGGTCGACATCAAGGACGACCGCTCGGTCGACGTCATGATGACGCTGACGACGCCGAACTGTCCGGCGGCGGGCGAACTGCCGCAGATGGTGGAGAACGCGGTCGCCAGTGTTCCCGGCGTCGGCATGGTCAATGTCAATCTGGTCTGGGAGCCGGCGTGGACGCCGGATCGCATGACCGACGAGGCGCGCCTCGTCCTCAATATGTGGTGAAGCGTTAGTGCAGTGGGGCTTAACTTTTCAAGCGACGATCGCCGACATTGATTGGCGGCCAGGAATGACCACATGACCAATATGATACCCGCCTCACCAGCACCGGCAGCCAAGCCGAAGCCGCGCCCCCGTCCGCAGGTCATGAAGCTGACCGAAGCCGCCGCCCTTCGGATTACCGAACTGACCAGGCGCGCCGATTCCGAGATCGTCGGGCTTCGCGTCGGCATCAAGAACGGCGGCTGCGCCGGGCAATCCTACACCGTCGAATACGCCCATGAGGTCCGGCCGACCGACGAAGTCGTCGAGGACAAGGGCGTCATGATCCTGGTCGATCCCAAGGCGGTGCTGTTCCTGCTCGGCACCGAGATGGACTACAAGGCCGACAAGATGTCGGCGCAGTTCATCTTCAACAACCCGAACCAGACCGGCGCCTGCGGCTGCGGCGAATCGGTGCAGCTGACGGCCGCGAAGGCGGACGGCTGATTTAGCACAGGCCTATCATCCGTCGTCCCGGCCCCCGAGCCGGGACCCATAACCACCGGCGCCAGAAATCCAAAGAAGTTCTCGAACACCCTGCCGAAACGAGAATCCGCGGCGTATGGGCCCCGGCGTTCGCCGGGGCGACGGTGGAAAGATGGACCGCGATTTTCTGATCGATCTGTTTTCCGACTTCGGCCCGGTGACGATCCGCCCGATGTTTTCCGGCTTCGGCATTTCCGCCGATGGCATCAACTTCGCGCTGGCGCTGCGCGCCGGCCTGTTCTTTCGCGCCGACGCGCAGACCATTCCGCAATTCGAGGCGGAAGGGTCGACGCCGTTTTCGTATCAGACGCGGGCGAAGACCGTTGTCGTCAATTCGTACTGGCAGCTGCCGGCGCGGCTGTTCGACGATTCCGAGGAGCTGAGCATGTGGGCGAGGGCGGCCCTGGCCGCAGCCCAGCGCGCGGCGCTGCGCAAGCGGCCGAAGGCGAAGAAGGTGGCGAAGAAGGTTGCAGCCAAAGCGAAGGTTGCGGTCAAAAAGAAAAAGCCGCTGAAGCGAAAGAAATCCTCATCCTGAGGAGCCGCGCCTCTTTGCGCGGCGTCTCGAAGGATGGCGGCGGGCACCGGTCGCAGCCCCATGGTTCGAGACGCGCAAGAGCGCTCCTCACCATGAGGCTGTCGTTGGCGGACGCGATCGAATAAAACCTCACGCCACCTGGCTTTGGGTCTCGGCGGCGTATTCCGGATCGACTTCGCAGATCACCCGGTTGCGGCCGTTGCGCTTGGCGGCGTAGAGGCAGCCGTCGGCGCGTTCGATCAGTGAATCCGTATCGTCGCCCGGCTTCAGCATGGAAACGCCGACCGAGATGGTGACGCGTCCCAAAATCTCGCCGGTGGATTTCTTCTTCAGTTCCTTCGCCATCACGGCGCGGCGGATGTGGTCGGCAACCGTGAGCGCCTGGCGCAGCGCGGTGTTGGGCAGCACGACCGCGAATTCCTCGCCGCCGTAGCGGGCGGTGATATCCTGGCCCTTGATGGTCTGTTTCAGGGACATGCCGACCAGCCGCAGCACCTGATCGCCGGTGAGATGGCCATAGGAATCGTTGAACGATTTGAAGTGGTCGATGTCGAACATCAGCAGCGACAGCGGTTCGCCGCTGGCCAGCGCATTCTGCACCGCCATCTCGATCGAGCGGTCGAAATATTTGCGGTTGCCGAGGCCGGTCAGGGGATCGGTCAGGCTTTCCGCCCTGATCGCCTCGAGGCTCTGTTGCAGGTTGCTGATCTCGTTTTTCGACAGCGACAGCCGGTCTTCCAGCGCCTTGTTGGTGTCGCGCATCTCGCGGGTGGATTTCACCAGCGTCTCGACGATCGCCTTGATCTGTTCGCGGTCGCGCGCCACCGAGAGTTTTTGGGTCGCGCCGGACAGGCTGTCGTCGTAGCTCGCGGACATTCCGAGGGCATCGGAGATCAGCGTCATCACGTCGTCGATTTCGCCGATCACGCGCGCGCCGACCTTGTCGATGCGGTCGGTGGTCTTGATCTGGGAAAGGTAGGTTTCGTAGATCTGCTCGAGGTCCGCTTCGGTCAACTTGCCGTGGCGCGCCAGCGTCTCGTTGATGATCTTGTTGAGCGGTGAATTGTATCCGGTGGCGTAGACGTACCAGATTTCATAATTGCGGGGTACGGCGGTTTGCCGGAGCGACTTGATTTGGCCGAGCGCGACCTCGGCGAAGGCCATCGTACGTTCGTACTCGTCGAGCACCTTGATCACGGATCACGTCCCCAATATAGCGGGCAGCAATGCCCACTTTCCGGCGGCAATAACTAAAATTATCGCCGCCAAGTTAAGGGAGGATCATGAACGACCGGTAAACAGGTTCCCTACCGGTCTCTGGCTGAGGTTCAGCGGGCTTTAACCTGACTTCAGACCCTGGCGCGGACCGGCCGCAGCAGGAACGCCGGAAGATGCGAGTGATCGGCGGGCTCGGACGCGGGTTCGTGCTTGTTTTTCGGTGCTTCGGCCCGCCCGATCGATGGCGTGCGCGAGGGCGGCGGCGCCGTTGGCGGCGTGAATTCGGCCACGGATGTCTGGGGCTTCGGCTCGGCGTGACGGTCGCCGCTCGGGCGCCGGGGTTCGCGTTCACGTCGCGGCTTGCGGGCATCCTGCGCACCATCACGCGGATTCTCGCGTGAGCGTTCTCTCGAACCTTCCTTTGCACCGTGGCGTCCGCGCGATTGGCGGGGACGTTCGGTCTCCGTGCCGGCCGGCGTCGCCGCGGCATCGGCCGGCTCGGTGGCGCCGAGGCCCTCGAGGTGGGGAATGCTTTGTCCGATCAGCTTTTCGATCGCGACCATGGATTTCTGATCGAGCGAGGTGACCAGGGAGATCGCGGTGCCGGCGCGGCCGGCGCGGCCGGTACGGCCGATGCGGTGGACGTAGTCGTCGGCGTGGTGCGGTACGTCGAAGTTGAAGACGTGGCTGACGGCGGGAATGTCGAGCCCGCGCGCGGCGACGTCGGAGGCGACCAGCAGCGGGATTTCACCGTTGCGGAACTGGTTGAGCGCCAGGGTGCGCGCCGACTGTTCCATGTCGCCATGCAGGGCGCCGACGCTGAAGCCGTGCTTCTCCAGTGATTTGTAAAGCAACGCCACTTCGCGCTTGCGATTGCAGAAGATAATCGCGTTTTGCAGATCCTTGGCATCGCGCAGCAGGCGGCGCAGGATGTCGCGCTTGTCATGCGGCTCGCGGCCGACCGTGACCTGGAACTGGGACACACCGACGGCGGTGGTCGCGGGCCTGGAAACTTCGATCTTCTCGGGATTGTGCAGGAAGGTCTCGGTGATGCGGCGGATTTCCGGCGGCATCGTCGCGGTGAAGAACAGCGTCTGCCGGGTGAACGGGATCATCTTGCAGATCCGTTCGATGTCGGGAATGAAGCCCATGTCCAGCATGCGGTCGGCTTCGTCGATGACGAGCAGTTCGACGCCGGTGAGCAAGAGGCCGCCACGCTCGGTGTGGTCGAGCAGCCGGCCGGGGGTGGCGATCAGGACGTCGACGCCGCGCGTCAGCTTGGTGTCCTGGTCGCCGAAGGAGACGCCGCCGATCAGGAGGGCGACGTTGAGCTTCTGGCCGACGCCGTATTTATCGAACTGTTCCTTGACCTGGGCGGCGAGCTCGCGGGTCGGTTCCAGGATCAGGGTGCGGGGCATTCGGGCCCGGGCGCGGCCCTTTTCCAGCATGGTGAGCATTGGAAGGACGAAGGCAGCGGTCTTGCCGGTGCCGGTCTGGGCGATACCGAGAACGTCCCGGCGGGCCAGAACATGGGGAATCGCCTGTTCCTGAATGGGGGTGGGGGTGGTGTAACCGGTGGCCGCGACGGCGGCGAGCACCTTATCGGACAAGCCGAGATGGGTAAAAGACATTGAGCCTCTGGTCGAAACCGCCGCTTGGAATCTCGGAAAAAGACTGTCGCGCCCAACCCCGGAACGGCACGCAAATTTGCTCGGGATTATCGGATACGCAGACAGGCGGCTTACTCGAGGCATCGCGTTTCGATACCGGGCCGCGTCAGGCCGGAACATAGGGCCGAATTGGCTAAAGTCAATGGAGCCGCCGTGGGAAGGGCGGAAAAGCTTAATGTTTTTGCATGAATACCGGTCGAATCACCAGATGTAACGGATCACGCCCTTGCCGGCATAGCTGCGGGTGGCGTCCGGGAATTCGCCTTCAAAGGTGCCGGCTACCGACCAGCCGTTCATCCATTTCAGTTCGGCCGAGGCGGTCGTCAGCGCGGAGTTGCCAGCCTGCCTTGCGCCCTGAAGTCGCCCGGAGAGGCGCCGTGCGCGGCCTGGAATGCCCGGTAGAACGTCGCAAGGCTCTCAAAGCCGCTGGCGAAGGCGATCTGGGAAATCGACCGCTCCGGCGCCTCTTTCAACAGGCGGCGGCTTTCCCCGATGCGTTGCGCGGTCACGGTTTGCGCGAAGCTCATGCCGGATGCTTCGAACAAGGCGTAGAGGTGACGAACCGAGATCCCGAGCAGCCCGGCCACGAAGGCCGGCGACAGCGCCGCGTTGGCCAGATGGCGTGTGATCAGCCGACGGGCGAGCGACAGGTGTCCGACCCGGATGGCGGCCAGCGCCGCGCGGCTGGCCGGCCGGACGAGACCGCGCTCGACCAACGCAAGCTGCGCCAGCGCCTCAACCAGTGGCGTGGTGACAACAGGATCGCCCCCGTCGTCGGCTTCGGTCAGATCCGCGAAGCAGGACTCCAGCAGCGGTGTCAGCGATGGCTGGCTGCAGAACGGCTTTGGAAAGAGGTTGGGCGGGTCAGCATGACGTGCGATCAAGTCGGCCGCCGGCAGCTTGAGAACGCGCAGATGAAAGCCATCGTCGGCGAGCGGTGCCGTGCGGTAGGGCACGTCGGTATGGCTGGTGGCGAAATTCCCCTGGCGCAGGGCAAATTCGTCGCTGCCATTGACGCCGAACCAGCCGCCGCCGCCGAGCTGCTGATAGATGCACAGACTAGCGCCCGGGGCATGGGCGATGTCGGCGGCGGTGCGTTCGACGCGATAGGGCGAGGCGCGCAATTCGATCAGGCTGGCGGTGCCGATTTTTCGCAGCGAGAACTCACCGGAAAATTGCGGACGCCGCTCCGGTTCGAGTTCGGCCGTCACCCCGAACAGTCCCCTGGCACGAACCTCGCGCCAATGGTCGAAGCGGTGCGTCGGCTCGACCTGATCGGTAGACCATTTGTACACGGCGCTGCGCCTTGAATCCGCCAAGGGAATTTGAATAAGAATAAATTCCGAGGATCGTATCATGGACGCCGCAACAACGGCACATGGCCGGCCTGACTGTTTTTGGGTGCCGATCACCGCATTTCCGGCGCGGGCCACGGGATTGAACCGTTGGCGCGGGTATACCGACTACGGCATAGGATGGCTGGCACGGGCCGTGGATGAGTCGTGCGGGCAGGGAACTCCATGATGCGTTGGCTTTCCAGATTTCTGGCGATCGGCAGTATTGCGGCCACCGTGCTGGCGCTTGCCGCCCCTGCGCAGGCGGAAATGCGCGTCGCGCTGGTCGTCGGCAACAACGACTACCGGAACGTTCCGAAACTGCAGAAGGCGGTCAACGACGCCCGCACCATGGGCGATACGCTGAAGCAGCTCGGCTTTACCGTGATGGTCGCGGAGAACCAGACGCGCGCCGCCTTCAGCCAGACGCTGCTGGCGTTCGACAAGGCGGTCGGGCCCGGCGACACCGCGTTCTTCTTCTATGCCGGCCACGGTTTCGAGATCGCGGGCCAGAACTTCCTGCTTCCGACCGACGTGCCGCCCGCGACCGAGGGGCAGGAAGAACTGGTGCGCGACGCATCAGTTCTCGCTGACCGCATCATCGAGCGGCTGCAGAACAAGAAGGTGCGCACCGCGATCCTGGTGTTCGATGCCTGCCGCAACAATCCGTTCGAACGCCAGGGCACCCGTGCGGTCGCCGGTGGCGGCGGCCTCGCGCCGATGACGCAATTGCCCGAAGGCGTGTTCTCGATCTTCTCAGCGGGCCCCCGGCAGACCGCGCTCGATCGTCTCTCCAACAATGACGACAATCCCAATTCGGTGTTCACGCGAACGTTCGCCAGGCAGCTCACGGAGCCGGGCGCCAACCTGGTCCAGGTTGCGCAGCGCACGCGGCGCCTGGTCAGCGAACTCGCGGAGACCGTGCGCCACAAGCAGATCCCGGTCTATTTCGACCAGATGGTCGACGACGTGTTCCTCAACGGTCTGGCCAGGAAGCCCGCAGAGTCGCCGGCCGAAGCGGCGGCGCAACCCGCAAAATCGGCCGAGCCGCTGCAGCAGGTCGCGGCACTGCCGCCGGTGCAGCGCCTCGCGCCGGCGAACGAGTCCGTCAATGCGCCGATCGCCGCGTTCTCGCGCCACAATGGCGGCTGGACCGTGGTGTTCTCGATCGCCGACCCGACGCTGGGGATTTCCTGGCGGATCGGCGAGACCAGCACCTTCCGCGAGACCGGCTTCATCGACACGCTCGATCCGCGCACCCGCAAGCGGATGCCCAATCCCTCGATCGAGCTTCCCGCCGACGCGCCGGCGGCCACCATCCAGGTCCGCTATGTCGACGCCCAGGGCGAATTGCAGGGGCCGTTCCCGATCCGGTTCGATCCCGAGGCCGCGCTGATCCGCGACCAGCGCAAGATCCTCGACATGACCGCGACCAGCTGGCTGTCGTTCCGCGAGTTCAACGGGCTGCTGGTCTATTACACGCACCTGATGTCGTATCGCTGCGCGATCCGCGAAGTGCGCGTCGGCATCGACAGTGCGGTGCCGGACAAGGTGCTGAAAATGCCGCCCTGCGATCCCAGGGATCCCAGCGCGATTCCGCACGCG
Organism: Bradyrhizobium sp.; assembly: GCF_030654605.1. GTDB lineage: Bacteria > Pseudomonadota > Alphaproteobacteria > Rhizobiales > Xanthobacteraceae > Bradyrhizobium. The sequence goes on along the minus strand of NZ_JAURXB010000060.1, from coordinate 34,709 downwards.
TCGCAGCCCTATCTGAAACTCGCGCCCGCAACCAGATCGGTCTCGGTGGAATTGACCTACCGCGACGGCAGCGTGTCGGAGATCAAGAGCTTTCGGCGCTAGTGGATGCGAAGTCGAACGCCGACAGCAGGCGCGATTGTGAGACCCCGAACAATCCAGGCGAAATTTGCTTGCTCACCCGCGCGGTTCCTGAATAGGCTTCGGTCGTACCGGACGCTGAGAGATCGTATTGCCATGGGTGCGACCCGACGAATGCTTGCAACGCTTGTTGCTGCAGGCCTGCTGCTGTCGGGCGTCCAGGCGCTTTGCGCGCAGGAAGGCAAAGGCGCCGCCGAGCCGGCGGAGCATGGCAGCCTCGCCGACTTTATCCATGGGTCGCCGCGGCAGCCCACTGAAGTCTGGTTACGCGCGGCGGGCGGGCGCATCTACGACAATTGGTGGGAATCGCTGGATCGCAAGAAGCCCGAAAGCACGCACCCCGCCTATCCGAAGAGCGGGCGGCGCTCGGGCGCGAACACCTGGCGCTGTGTGGAATGTCACGGCTGGGACTACAACGGCAAGGACGGACTGTACGGCAGCGGCGAGCGGTATACCGGCATCACGGGCATACGCCGGGCCTTCGGACGAGACGTGAAGCGGATCATGACGCTGCTGCGGGCGGCCCCTCACGGCTACAAGGAAGACATGATCAATGACGAGGAATTGCGGCGCGTCGCGATCTTCGTCAGCCGGGGCCAGGACAATGCCGATCGTCTGATCGACCTGAAAACCGGGAACGCAAAAGGCGATCCTGCGCGAGGCGCCGGGCTGTTCCAGACCACATGCGCCGCCTGCCACGGCTTCGACGGTCGCGCACTCAACTGGGGCACCGACAAGGAGCCGGCGTATATCGGCACCGAGGCCAACAGCTTCCCGCACGAGGTGCTGCACAAGATTCGCAACGCACATCCGGGCGCGGCGATGATCAACCTGCGCGGCTTTCCTCTCAAGGATGCCATCGATGTTCTGGCATTCGCCCGGACCTTGCCGTCGAAGTGACCGGAACATGTTCTTCGTGCGCCTGAACCCGGCGCCGCGCGCCTGCGGTTGATCCACCGCAATGGCATGACGTGTCGCGGCGGTACAATTACCATATGGATCGTCCGGCGCGCGTCCGATTGCAAGGATCCGGTATGCCAAAGGATCGAGATCGCTACGACACGGTGTCGATCGTCCTGCATTGGAGCGTGGGAATTTCGATCATCGCGATCGCGGCGATCGCCGCTGCCGGTCACCGAGCCCGTTGCCGTGGCTGCGGGGCATCACCGCGCGTCGGGTCGGCCGTCGGGGGCGGCCCGTGCATGCCCATTCGCCGGTAGCTCCGCACCGCTAACAACGGCGAGCGCTACTGTTCATGGGGTTGTTTTCGAGATTCTTCTCTGGAGGCCCCTGCGGCAGGCGCAGCCACGGCTGCGCACGGGATCGCCGGCCCTAGCCCATGATCGAGAACCCGCCATCGACCGGGATCGCGGTGCCGGTGACGAAGTCCGAGGCGCTCGATGACAGAAACACCGCGATGCCCGCGAAGTCGGCGATGGCGCCCCAGCGCGCCGCCGGCGTGCGCGCCAGCACCTTGTCGTGCAGGCCGTCGATCTCTGCGCGGGCGCGCCTGGTCAGGTCGGTGTCGATCCAGCCCGGCAGGATGGCGTTGGCCTGGATATTGTCAGCGGCCCAGGCCACTGCGCAGGAGCGGGTGAACTGCACGATGCCGCCCTTGCTGGCGGCATAGGCCGGCGCGAAGCTGGTGCCGAAGATCGACAGCATCGAGCCGATATTGATGATCTTGCCGCCGCCGGCCGCCTTCATGGCGGGGTGGGCCGCCTTCGAGCACAGGAAGGCGCTGGTGAGATTGGTCTTGATGACGCTGTCCCATTCCTCGAGTTCGAGCGCGTGCGGCGGCTTGCGGATGTTGATGCCGGCATTGTTGACGAGAATGTCGATGCGGCCGAGGTCTTTTGCGACGCGTTCGACCATGGCCGCGACATCAGCCTTGTCGGTGACGTCGGCGGTGACGGCGATCGCCTTGACGCCGCACGCCCTGAGTTCGGCGGCCGCGGCCGTCGATTTCGCTTCATTGCGCCCGACCACCGCTATGTCGGCGCCGGCTTCCGCCAGCCCCCGCGCCATGCCGAGCCCGATGCCGCCATTGCCGCCGGTGACGATGGCCACCTTGCCGGAGAGATCGAAGAGTTTGGTTGCCATGGCGGGTGTCCCTCTTTCTCGCGTCATGCCCGGCCTTGTGCCGGGCATCCACGTCTTTCTTTTCGCGGAATTCAAGCAGGAAAACGTGGATGGCCGGGACAAGCCCGGCCATGACGGGTCATGAGCGCCTGCCGCGCCAGATCAGGGTCGCCCCGAGCGCTGCCAGCGCGGCGCCGTACCAGGCCCACTGGGTCTGCTTGATCATGAAGCTCGATGCCGGCCAGGCGATCACGCCGGTGCCCTGGCCGATCCACAGCAGCCCGATCGCGAGTGCGAGGAAACCGATGATCGGAAGCCATATACGCATGGGTCTTGCTCGCTGGTAGCCGCAGAAATCGCGCGGCTGCCAGAGTGCTGCGCTTGTGCGGGGAGGGCAAGGGGGAGGAAACGACGACTCCGCCAGATCATCCTTCGGCAAGACACAAAAAAGCCCCGGCAAATGCCGGGGCTTTCGAGTTGGTCAGTTCGGGAGAGATCAGTACTTCGCGACGACCGGGCCACCCCAGTTGAAACGGTAAACCAGCTCGCTGCGGATGGTGTGGACGTACTTCTTGGAGTCGTCGGACCACTGGGTGGCGGCACCGGTCGCCACGAAGCGATAAGGATTGCTCTTCACGTCGAACTCCGAGAAGCGATACTCGGTCTTCCAGAACAGGCCGGGCAGGAAATTCAGCGCGTACTCATCGCCGGCGCCGATGTACCAGCCCTTGTAGGTCTGCTTGTCGGTGTAGAAAAACGAAGCGCCACCGGCGGGAGCTACGAAGAGGTTGTTGGTGTAGTTCTGCCGGTCAAAAGTCGCTTCCGTGTAGCCAACCGAGAAATAGGTCAGCAGGTTCGGAAGCGCGACCCAGCCCACGCGTCCGCCGAGCGACCATGCCGAGCTCATTTTCTCCTGACCAACCGTGCCCATAAAGCCGTTACCATGCTGGCCCTTGATGCTGGCGAAATCGTAGTCACCGTTTACACCAATGACGAAGCTGGTGCCCATGGCCGGGAATTGATAGTCACAACCCGCACCAACCGTGCCGAAGTAACCGCGGCCGCCGGCGGTTTCCGTCGCCGTGACCTGGGTTCGCGGTACGGTGAGGTTGTCGTAGGTGGTGTTTTCCTGGTTCCACATGCCGAAGCCACCGCCGCCGGCGATGTAGCAGCCGGTCCATGACGGCGCATAAGCGACCGGAGCAGGAGCTGCCTTGGCATAACGGGGAGCCATGTCGGCGGCGAGCGCCGGGGCGGTGAATGCCGCGATCGCGGTCAGTGCGACGACCAACTTTTTCATATTCGTTCCCCAGTAATTGGCGGTCGATCCGGACCAGCGTTTAATTTTCGAATTCGAAGAATCTCAAACCGTAGCCAAACTATAACCGGTTCCGTCCAAAATGCTGTTACCGGAGAAACACACTTGGCCGAAAACGAATGGAAGCAAATTTGCTGACAAAAACGGCAAATCTTCTCCGAAACGACGGAATCGAGCCATTTTAGGCGATCTTTGGCCCGTCCTGCGACCTAGACGTCCAGCAGATCCTCGCTGGCGAATTCGGCCTTGTCGGAAATGAAGGCGAAGCGGGCCTCGGCCCTGGTGCCCATCAGGCGCTCGACCGAATCGGCAGTGCCCTCGCGGTCATCGGCCAGCAGAACCACGCGCAGCATGGTGCGCTTGGCCGGGTCCATCGTGGTTTCCTTCAACTGCGCCGGCATCATCTCGCCGAGGCCTTTGAAGCGGCCGACATCGACCTTGGCGTTGGCGTTGAACTCGCTCTTCAGGAGCTGATCCTTGTGGGCGTCGTCGCGGGCGTAGATCGTTTTCGCGCCATGGGTCAGCCGATAGAGCGGGGGCACCGCGAGATAGAGATGCCCCTCGTCGATCAGCCGCGGCGTCTGCCGGTAGAAGAACGTGATCAGCAATGAAGCGATATGCGCGCCGTCGACGTCGGCATCGGTCATGATGATGATGCGGGAATAACGCAGGTCCTCCTCGCGGTAGTGCGCACCGATGCCGCAGCCGATCGCCTGCATCAGGTCGGCGAGCTGCGCGTTCGCGGTCAGCTTGTCCTTGGTGGCGGAAGCGACGTTGAGGATTTTCCCGCGCAACGGCAGGATCGCCTGGGTCTTGCGGTCGCGCGCCTGCTTGGCGCTGCCGCCGGCCGAGTCGCCCTCGACGATGAACAGCTCGGAGCCTTCCTGTGCGCTGTTGGTGCAGTCGGCGAGCTTGCCGGGCAGCCGCAGCTTCTTGACTGCGGTCTTGCGCGAGATTTCCTTCTCGGCGCGGCGGCGCAGCCGCTCGTCGGCGCGCTCGACGACGAAGTCCAGCAGCTTGTTGGCCTGCAGCGGATTGCCTGACAGCCAGTGGTCGAACGGGTCCTTGATCGCCTGCTCGACAATGCGCTGGGCTTCCGCGGTGGCGAGGCGGTCCTTGGTCTGACCCTGGAATTCCGGCTCGCGGACGAACACCGAGAGCATCACGGCGGCGCCGACCATGACGTCTTCCGAGACGATGGAGGCGGCGCGCTTGCCCTGGCCGACGCGTTCGGCGTGGTCCTTCAGGCCGCGCAGCATCGCGCTTCGCATGCCGGATTCGTGGGTGCCGCCGTCCTGCGTCGGCACCGTGTTGCAATAGGACGAGAGAAACCCGTCGGCGTCGGCGGTCCACGCGACCGCCCATTCGCAGGCGCCGTGGGCGCCGACCCGGCCGGACTTGCCGGAGAAGATGTCCGGATGCACCAGGGTGTCGGCATGAACGGCCGCGGCCAGATAATCCTTCAGGCCACCCGCGAAATGGAAGGTGTCCTCGGCCGGCACATCGTCGAGGCCCTTGAGCAGGGACGGATCGCAGCGCCAGCGGATTTCGACGCCGCCGAACAGATAGGCCTTGGAACGGGCCATCTTGAACAGCCGCTGCGGCTTGAAGGCGGCCTTGGCGCCGAAAATGTCGGTGTCCGGCTTGAACCGGATCCTCGTGCCGCGGCGGTTGTTGATCTTGCCGAGGTCTTCGAGCTTGCCCTTGGGATGGCCGCGCTCGAACGCCATGCGGTAGAGCTTCTGGCTGCGGGCGACCTCGACCTCGAGCCGCGAGGACAGCGCGTTGACCACGGAGACGCCGACGCCGTGCAGGCCGCCCGAGGTCTCATAGACCTTGGAGTCGAACTTGCCGCCGGAATGCAGCGTGCACATGATGACTTCGAGCGCGGATTTCTTCGGAAATTTCGGATGCGGGTCGACTGGAATGCCGCGGCCATTGTCCGACACCGTCAGGAAGCCGTCGGCGCCGAGCTCGACCTCGATGAAGGTGGCATGGCCGGCCAATGCCTCGTCCATGCAATTGTCGATGACTTCGGCGAACAAATGATGCAGCGCCTTCTCGTCGGTGCCGCCGATATACATGCCGGGCCGGCGCCGCACCGGCTCGAGGCCTTCGAGCACCTCGATGTCGGCCGCGGTATAGCCGGCTTCGGCGCTGGCAGCGCGCGAGGCGACCTTGAGGGGAGCGCGACCCTTTGGCTCGGCGCCCCCGAACAGATCGTTGTCCGTTTTGGTTTTAGCAGCTGATTTCAATGATTTGGCCATAGCTTTTCATGTGTTGCGCGCGCCCGCGGCGCAGCGAATCGATCTGCCTGACTATGCCATGGATGAGCTCAAAAAGTGACGGGCGGGCCGCTCGTTCCAAGTGAGCCGCAGTTCACGCGCGGTCCCCGGCTTTGTGACTTGATGTCGCGGAAGGGGGTGGTCTACCTGTCCTTGCATTGCAATCGCAGAAAGGTTCAATGCCCGTTCAATCAGCCGGCTGCCGGGGAAGGCTTTCTAAATATGGGAGATTTTACGCGCGCTGTGGCTGACTTCGTGCGCGACCATCAGGTCTGGGCGGCCCCCATCGTATTCGTGCTGGCGTTCGCCGAATCGCTCGCCTTTTTATCGCTGCTGGTCCCGGCCTGGGGGGCACTGGTGGCGATCGGTGCGCTGATCGGCGTCAGCGGCATCAGCTTCTGGCCGGTCTGGCTGGCCGGCGGGGTGGGCGCCGCACTCGGTGATTGGGTCTCCTACTGGTTTGGCTTCAAATACAAGGAACACGTCGCCGAGATGTGGCCGCTGTCGCGCTACCCGGAGTTGTTGCCGCGCGGCGAAGCCTTTGTGAAAGACTGGGGCGTGCCCAGCATTTTCATCGGGCGGTTTTTCGGACCGTTGCGGGCCTCGGTGCCGCTCGCTGCCGGGATATTCGAGATGCCGTACTGGCGGTTTCAAATTGCGAATTTTTCATCCGCGCTGGTCTGGTCGGCGGTGTTGCTGCTGTTCGGCGATGTGATGGCGCATATCGCCGGATGGCTGTGGCGGGCTGTCTGAGCGCGCACCGGTCGGCTGGAATATGCAGCGGGCAGGGGTGTTAGCCACTTTGGACGCCAGGTATTGCGCCGCGCCGGTGTGAGCATTGCGTTTGGAACACTGGTAAAGCCGGCCCGACACCGAGAAACGGGAATTCCGCGCTCATCGAACCAACTCACTGGGAGGACATCACGATGGAACTGACACGACGTCACGCACTCGCCGGAGCCGCCGCGCTCGCCGTCACGCCGCTGCTGCCGAATGTATCGGTCAAAGCCGCAGCACCTGCGGCCGACAAGCAGGCGCCCAGTTTTTATCGCTACAAGGTCGGCGACGCCCAGGTGAACGTCATCTCCGACGGCGTCAATAATTTTGCACTCGGCGATACCTTCGTGCTCAACGCGAAAAAGGACGAAGTCAACGCCGCGCTGGAAAAGGCGTTCATGCCGAAAGACAAGATGAGCATCCAGTTCGCGCCGCTGGTCATCAATACCGGCGGCAAGCTCGTGGTCGTCGACACCGGTAACGGCCCGGCGGCCTTTGCATCGAGCAAGGGCAATGTCGGGCAGTTCGCCAGCAACATGGCCGCCGCCGGGCTCGATCCAAAAGCCGTCGACATCGTGGTGATCTCGCATTTTCACGGCGACCACATCAACGGCCTGCTGACGGCAGACAATGTGCTGGCATTCCCGAATGCCGAAGTGCTGGTGCCGGCCGCCGAGTGGAAGTATTTCATGGACGATGGCGAGATGGCCAAGCAGACCAGCGACCGCATGAAGGGCGTCTTCGCCAATGCCCGTCGCGTTTTCGACGCGGGATTGAAGAAGAAGGTGACGCCCTACGAAATGGGCAAGGACGTCGCGCCCGGGCTGCAATCAGTGGCTTCGTTCGGCCACACGCCGGGCCACACCTCGTTCATTCTGTCGTCCGGTTCCGACAAGGTGTTCATCCAGTCCGACGTCACCAACCTTCCGGCGCTGTTCGTCAAAAATCCAGGTTGGCATTTGATGTTCGACCAGGACCCGGCGATGGCGGAAGCGACCCGCCGCAAGGTCTACGACATGCTGGTGGCCGACAAGATGCGGGTCCAGGGCTTCCACTATCCGTTCCCGGCCAATGGTTATGTCGAGAAGGATGGCAACGGCTACCGGCTGGTGCCGGCGCCGTGGAGCCCCGTGATCTGACACTTTGCGGTCATTCCGGGGCACGGGCAAAGTGAGCGAACCTCAGATGTGCAATTGCACATCGGGGAATCTCGAGATTCCGGGTTTGGTCCTATGGACCACCCCGGAATGACGTTCACTCATCTTGACGAAAACAGCGCCGGGCCTTATAGCCCGCGCCCATGACCAACGCCGTGACCATGTCAATCGCTCGCCGCCGCCGCAGCTCTGCGGTATGGGCGGACGTCTGCGTCTGAGATTGTCGCCCCTGCCGCCGGACCCGATCCGCGGCAATTTCCTCATACTTGCCAGCGTGATCTGACCCCGGCGGCTCCTACGTCCAGCCGGAGTTTGCGATGTATACGCCCCCGATGTTCAAGCCCGATCGCGCCGCCAGCCTCGCGTTTGCGGAAGCACGCGGATTCGGCACGGTCTGCGCCTGGGACGGCGCCAGGCCGGTCGCCTCGTCACTGCCGTTTTACCTCGACTATGCCGACGACGGCACGCCGCTGGCTGCGTTCCATGTCGCGCGCCATAACGCGCTGGCGGGCCTTGCCGACGGAACCGCGTCCTGGCTGATGGCCGTGAACGGCGCCGACGCCTATGTGTCGCCCGACTGGTACGCGTCGCCGGATCAGGTGCCAACCTGGCTGTATCAGGCCGTGCACTTGACAGGCACCGTGCGAAAACAGTCCGACGATGAACTCGGCCGCCATCTCGACGCGCTGAGCGCGAAGTTCGAAAACTGGCTGGCGCCGAAACCGCCCTGGCTGGCGTCGAAGATGACGGCCGGGCGGCTGGATGCGATGAAGAAAGCGATAGTGGGTCTGGTCATGACGGTGGAAGCGGTCGAGGGCAGCTTCAAGCTCAACCAGCACAAATCCGATACCGACCACGTCGCCATCACGACCGCGCTGTCCGGGCAGAAGGAGGCGGCAGCAGAGGTTCTGGCCTGTGAAATGCGCGGGTTGCGTCCGCAATTGTTCGAGAGCCAGGCGACACAATTGAATGCTAAGACGACGTCAGAAGGAGAGATGTGATGAGCACGAAGAAGAAGATCGGCATTCTGGGTGCGTCCGGCTACACCGGCGCCGACGCGGTGCGCCTGCTGGCGCGGCATCCCAATGCCGAAATCACCGCGCTCACCGCCAACACCCATGCGGGCAAGGCCATGGCAGAGGTGTTTCCGCATTTCTTCATGCTGGACCTGCCGAAGCTGGTGGAATGGGAAAAGGTCGACTGGACCGGGCTCGACGCGGTGTTGTGCGGGTTGCCGCACGGCACCACGCAGGAAATCATCGCCGCGGTGCTGGCAGCCAATCCCGCCATCAAGATCCTCGACATGTCGGCGGATTTCCGGCTGCGCGACATGAACACCTACGCGCAATGGTATGGCCACGAGCACCGGGCGCCGAAGCTGCAGGGTGAAGCCGTCTACGGTCTCACCGAATTCTACCGCGAAAGGATCGCCGCGGCGCGGCTGGTGGCCTGTCCCGGCTGCTATCCGACCGCGGCGCTGCTGGCGCTGGTGCCGCTCGCGAAGGCCAAACTGATCGACGTCGACGACATCGTGATCGACGCCAAATCCGGCGTCACCGGTGCCGGCCGCGGGCTGAAGCAGAACACGCTGTTCAGCGAAGCCGGCGAGGGGCTCTCGCCCTATTCGGTCGGTACCCATCGGCACTCGCCGGAGATCGAGCAGGAGATCGGCGTCGCGGCGGGCTCGGCCGTGACGGTCAATTTCACGCCGCATCTCATTCCGATGAGCCGGGGCGAGCTCTGTACGTCCTATGTCAAACTCAGCGGCGGCAGTGCGGACGATCTGCGCGCGGCGCTGGTGGCGGCCTACAAGGACGAACCGTTCGTGCATGTCGCGAAAAAGGGCGTGCTGCCGCAAACCCAGAACGTGCGCGGTTCGAACTACGTGCAGATCGGCGTGTTCGCCGACCGCATCAAGAACCGCGCCATCGTCATTTCGGTACTCGACAATCTGGTCAAGGGTTCGGCCGGGCAGGCGATCCAGAACATGAACCTGATGTTCGGGCTTCCGGAAGCCGCCGGGCTGGAGCAGATCGCGCTGTTTCCGTGATTTGAGGAGTCGCCTTGGACGAGGATACGCTTCAGTTCTACCGCAGCAACGCGCAGGCCTATGCCGGGCGTGAGTTCACCTCGCGCCGCGCGCGGCTTGACCGCTTTCTAGCGATGCTGGCTCCCGGAGCCCGCATTCTCGAACTTGGATGCGGCGCCGGCGCCGATTCCGCGCAAATGCTCGCCGCCGGATTCGACGTTCGTCCCACCGACGGTTCGCCGGAACTGGCGGCGGAGGCATCGCGTTTGCTCGGTCGCCCGGTCGAGACGCTGCTGTTCCATGACCTCGACAAGGTCGAAGCCTATGACGGTGTCTGGGCCAACGCCTGCCTGCTGCATGTGCCGAGAGCGGAGTTGGCGCATGTGCTGGCGCTGATCTGGCGCGCGCTGAAGCCCGGCGGCCATTTCTACGCCAGCTTCAAGGCCGGAGAGGAAGACGGGCGGGATACCCTCAATCGCTACTACAACTATCCATCGCCGGAATGGCTGCGCGAGACCTATGCCAGCGCGGGCCGCTGGAATTCACTGGCGATCGAGAAGGGCGAAGTCAGAGGTTTTGACAACGAATGGGCCGAGATGCTGTTCGTGGTGGCGCGTAAAGACCTCTGATCCATTCTCCCGGGCCATGTTCACCGAAGCCGAACCGGGCCGGTTTGCGACCTTCAGTTGAATCCTCCATCGCGCCATGGCACTCTGTTGCCGCGGATGGGGGATGGAATGTCGCGCATAGCCATCGTAATCGGCGTGAACAAGCCAAGGGCCCCGGCGCCCCTGCAGGGCGCGGTGAATGATGCAAAGGCATTTGCCGGCTGGATCGCAAAACAGGGCTTCGAGGTAAAGGCGTTCACCGACGAAAAGGAACCGGTGACGTTCGTCGGCATTTTTACGGAAGTCGAGCGCATTGTGACGGCTGCGACCTATTCACAGGTCGTGATTTATTTCGCCGGCCATGGCCTCCAGAATGGCGGCTCCGAAGTGTGGCTGCTCTCAGGCGCCCCGAATAATGCAAGCGAGGCGATCTCGGTGGAGGCTTCGGTGATGGCCGCGCGGGAAAGCGGGCTTACCAGCGTTGTATTCATCTCGGATGCCTGCCGGTCGATCCCCTCCGGGATGCAGAGCAGCCGAGTTGACGGCGGCTCGATCTTTCCCAATTTGCCACTCAGGCGGCCCACCCGGCCGGAGATCGATCGCCTGTTCGCGACGCTGCCGTCGCTGGTCGCTGTCGAGGCCGCAAATGCGGACGACAAGGCGCGCCGTGGAGGCATATTTACCCGGGAATTCATGAAAGGGTATTTCGAGCCGCCGTCCGCGTTTGTCGACAAGGTACCCGAGAACGGCCAACTCATCGAGGTGGTGACAAATCGAAAGCTGAGGGATCTGGTTCGCGACCTGATCGAGGACGCGGCATCGGACGAAATGCCGAAGGCCGGACAAACTCCGGAATTCATCCTGGAATCGGTCCAGGCTTACGTCGGTCGCGTCGAGCGCGCACCAAAGGGTCTCATCGTCGAGCCGGATCTTGATCTTCCCGGCCTGGAGTCGCTGAGCAGGCTGGAGAAAGGGCTATCCACGCGTTTTGAAAATTTTGAACTTCGCCGAGACCGCGGTTCGCGTCCACGCCTGCCGCGCGAACGGAAACCTGAACGCGAGAGAACGTCACCCCCGTCGGTCGCAGCGCTGGCTCGCCAGGCAATCGAAGTCGCCACGCAGGGGCAGGGTGCGCGCGCTGCAGCGGCACTGGCGCGGGAAAAGCAACATGGCGTCGGCATTTCAGACGCGATCGTCCGCTACTCGGGTCAAGCCCCGGTCGACCACTTTGAGACGCAGACCGGGTTCGCGGTGAACGGGGCCAGCGTCGTCATGGCGAATTCCCTGCAATTTCCAGCCGAGCTCCTTGGTAACCAACTCGTGCGTCTTCAGCCCGTACGTATCGATGCTGCCTCGGCCAGTGTGTTGATTGAATTCGAGGACGGCAAGGGCACGGTGTTACCGGGACTGCGTGGCTACATCGGGCACATCTTCGTCGATGATGGCGTCGTCACCAACGTCAACTACGTTCCTTCCGCAAACAGCACGAGATGGAATGAATATCAAACCGTACGGGAGGATGTTGAGGCATTGCGCGCCGCGGTGGCGGCCGCCGCCGGTCTCGGCGTGTTTCGGATTGCGCCTCAGGAAGCACAGTCTTTTGCCGACAAGGTGCGAAAACTCAAGGTGTTCGATCCGACTCTCGGTTTGTACGCCGCCTACGCCTATGCCAGCGCCGGTCTCGAAGCGGATGTCGAATCCGTTCTGCAATACATGCGTGCCGATCTGAAAGCGGAGCTGTTCGACGTTGCCATGCTGGCGCGCCGGGGGGTTGGTCCGCGCGAAGCCGGCCCGGATCCCGCAAAGGATCTTCCGATCCTGCCATTCTGTCCAATGCTGCGACAGGGCTGGTCACTGCTGGCGGTGCGAGACGCCCAATTGCCGCAAGCCGCACGTGAGGCACGAAACTGGTTGCTGCCGGCGCTGTGGACCACATTCGCGCCGCAAGGCGTCCAACTCCTGCGAAACGCCATGGAGCGAGGTGAATTCCAATGAGACTGCTGCTGATCCACGGCCGGGCGCAAGAAGGCAAGTCGTCGGAAATCATCGAGGACGAGTGGATGAATGCGCTTCGCCGCGGTTTCTCGGGCGCCGGCGTCAGCGCGCCGGCTGGCCTCCAAATCGATGCCCCGTTCTACGGCGACGAACTCATGAAGCAACTGGCGCGCCACGATTTGCCTCCGGCCGATGACGTCGCCACGCGCGGCGGTGCAGGGGACGGCGACTATGCGGCGTTTCTCGAAGACGTGGCGGTCCAGCTTAGCGGTGACGACAAGGTCACCGATCGCGAGATCGAAAGCGAAATGGAACCGGGGCCGCAGGAGCGCGGTCCGCAAAACTGGGAATGGGTGCAGGCCGTCATCCGTGCCGTCGATCGTCGTGTCCCCGGCGTTTCGAGCTACAGCATCGGCAAGGTGCTTCGGGACGTCTTTGTTTATGTCAACGATTCCCGAACGCGACGCGAGATCAACAGGATTGTCGCGGCCAAACTGACCGGAGAGCCAACCGTCGTCGTCGGGCACTCCCTTGGTTCGGTGGTCGCCTATGAGGTGCTGCGCGAACATGCCGGCAATTCGGTGCTGCGCTTGATAACGGTTGGATCGCCGCTTGGTATCCGCGCGATACGTAACCAGCTCAAGACGCCGCTCACGATGCCTGCGGGGGTCAAGGACTGGTACAACGCGTATGACGACCGCGATGTCGTCGCGCTCTACCCACTCAATTCCGAGAATTTCGCCATCAAGCCGCCGGTCAGGAACTATCCGTTCGTGAATAATCACACCGACAACCGGCATGGCATCGGTGGGTATCTCGACGACGCCGATGTTGCCGGTCAGATTGCCGCCGCACTCGCCGGGCGTTGATCCAGGCCCTGCGATGCAGGCCGTGCGGTGCAGCGCACCGCGCGGCACCGCGTCCGGGACACGAGTTATACCAGCTGGAAAATCGCCAGCGCCAGCACGACCTGGGCGAAGAAGCCGACGGTAAAGGCCAGCGTGCGGAACACCGGCAAGCCGATCGTGTAGACGATCAGATGGGCGACGCGGGACCAGAAATACACCGCGCAGGCATATACGGTCCATTTCGTCGAATAGTCGATCTGCGCCAGGATCAGCACCAGCGGCGCGAAGATGATGAGGTTCTCGACCGCGTTGTCATGCGCGAACATCATGCGATTGGCCCACTCGGCATGCGGCTTGTCGTTGCGCGACGGATTGGCCATCGCGCCGGAGAGGCCGCGAATCTGGCAGCGGTTGAGCACGTAGGGGATCCACATCACGCCGGTCAAAATCACCGTCAGCGTCAGCCAGAATATTTCACGCGTCATAGGTTCCCCCTCACTCAATTGCGAATCCGGGCCACGGGGCCGGGATGGTTATAGCCTAATCGCGGAAGATTGCGCTACGCGCGAACACGGACGTAGCTGCCGGGCGCGTCTTCGATCGGCGGCATCGCCTCGGAGCCGACCGGCCGCGCCGGAACCGTCTCGGCGTCGATGCTTTCGAGCCATTGGCGCCAGTCCGGCCACCACGAACCCTTGTGCTCCTGCGCGCCCTTGAGCCAGTTCGCCAGCGTGGTGTCCTTGATATTGTCGTTGGTCCAGTACTGGTATTTTCCCGACGCCGGCGGGTTGACCACGCCGGCGATATGGCCGGACCCCGACAGCACGTATTTCACCGGACCGCCGAAGAACTGCGAGCCGTAAAGCACCGATTCCGCCGGTGCGATGTGATCCTCGCGGGTCGCCAGATTGTAGACCGGCACCTTCACCTTCGACAGGTCGAGCAGTGTGTTGTCGAGCACCATGCTGCCGGCGGACAGCCGGTTCTCCAGATAGCAGTTGCGCAGATAGTAGGAATGGTTCGCCGCCGGCATCCGCGTCGCATCCGAGTTCCAGTGCAGCAGATCGAACGAGGAGGGTGATTGTCCCTTCAGGTAGTTGCTGACGACATAGGACCAGATCAGGTCGTTGGAACGCAGCATGTTGAAGGCCATCGCCATCTTGCTGCCTTCGAGCACGCCGGAGGCCTGCATGTCGCGCTCCAGCGCCGAGACCTGGTCTTCGTCGACGAACACCAGGAGGTCGCCGGCATGGGTGAAGTCGACCTGGGCGGCAAAGAAGGTGGCGGATGTCACCCGCACCCTGCGCTTTTCCGCCAGCCATGCCAGCGTCGAGGCGAGCAGGGTGCCGCCGACGCAATAGCCGGCGGTGTGAACCTTCATCTCGCCGGTCACCCGTTCGATGACGTCCATCGCCGCGAGCGGGCCCTGCTTCATGTAGTCTTCGAAGGTCTTCTTGCCGAGTGCCTTGTCCGGGTTGACCCACGAGATCACGAACACGGTGATGCCCTGGTCGACGCACCACTTGATGTAGGACTTCTCCGGCTTGAGATCGAGGATGTAGAACTTGTTGATCCAGGGCGGCACGATCAGCAACGGCGTGCGCAGCACGGTTTCCGTCGTCGGCGTGTACTGGATCAGCTGCATCAGCTCGTTCTGGAAGATCACCTTGCCCGGCGTCGTCGCCATATTGACGCCGACCGCGAGATTGGCGGGGTCGGACTGACGGATCCGCAGCGTGCCATGTCCGGCCTCGATATCCTCCGCCAGCATCTTCATGCCGCGAACGAGGTTGTCGCCGCTGGAGGCCAGCGTCTCGCGCAGCACTTCCGGATTGGTGAGGACGAAATTCGACGGCGCCAGCGCGTTGGTGATCTGCTGGACGTAGAATTCCGCCTTCTTGCGGGTGTGCGCGTCGAGGCCATCGGCGTTGCGCACCAGATCTTGCGCCCACTGCGTGGTGAGCAAATAGAGTTGCATCACGAAATCGAAGAACTGGTTCGATTTCCACTCCGGATCCTTGAACCGCTTGTCGCGCGGCGAGGGCTCGATCGCGGGCTTCGCCGCTTCGCCGGCAAGCCGGCGCGCCGATGATCCCCACAGATCGATATAGGCCTTGGCGATCCTGGCCTGCAGGTCTGCCGATCGCTCCTTGTCCGACAGCCAATATTCCGCGACCGCGGAGAATGTCTTCACCACCTCGCCGAGTTCGTTGGGCGGCTTGTCCCTGGCTTCGCCGTTCTCGCGCGGTTTCAGATAGGCCGCTAGCGCCTGGCCGCTGCTCTCCATCGCCTTCGCAAGGTTCATCGCGAAGGCTTCGGGATCGAATTTTTTCGGGACTTGAGTCTCGACTTGGGTCTCGGTGGCGACTTCACTCATGGGACGACACTATAGGTTCATTTCCGGTTCGTCACCGCGCGTAATCGGCGCGGAGGAATTAGGGGTTAACCTCCCGCACTGCACCCGCTGCAGTGCGATAAAATTCTTGGTTCCGACATATTGAGGCCCCAACGCTGGGCTTTGCTGTTTCGGCTTTAATCGTTTCGGGCGACAAAGGTTTGAACGACGGAGCCGGATCAGAAGAAGAATTTGACGTATTGCCGCTGCAAGGCTCATACCAGCGGCACGGGTGAGGCGGGGATTTCCTCAGCGGATGGCGATCGATCGGCACATCATGGCAGCGACGGCGGCAGCACTGTTGCTGTCGGCGCTGGCGCTCGGCGGCTGCGCGACATCGATCGCGGATATGCCGTTGGTCGGCACGCCGGCGGATGCCCCCGCGCGGCCGAAGGAGGCCGGCGTCTATCTTCCGGTTCACGACTTGCCTCCCGATCGCGACCAGGCCGCGATGGGGCCGGCGCAGCAGGCGGAGGCGCTGCGCGAGTTGGCCGCCGCCCGGGACCAGCAGGCCTCCACCGCCGCCAAGAACTCCGCCGCAAAGTGAGCTGATTTTCGCTATTACGGCTGGCGCAGCCGGGCTCGCGTGGTAAAACAATCCCGATTCAACGGTTTGGCGCGGAATTTGCTCTAAATCATTGATCGAGCGGGCTTTCTGCGCGGAATCGAGTCCGCGGTGCTGCAAGCCATGCTGCTGATCCCTGCCGCGACCCGGTTCCGGAGCTATGAGACCGATGGAAGAATTTTACCGCATCCGCCGTCTGCCGCCCTACGTGTTCGAGCAGGTCAACCGGGCCAAGGCAGCCGCACGGAATGCCGGGGCCGACATCATCGATCTCGGCATGGGCAATCCCGATCTTCCGACGCCGCCCCATGTGATCGAAAAGCTCAAGGAAACCCTGGGCAAGCCGCGGACCGACCGCTATTCGGCCTCGCGCGGCATCACCGGCCTGCGCAAGGCGCAAGCGGCGTATTATGGCCGGCGTTTTGGCGTGAAACTCAATCCGGAAAGCCAGATCGTCGCCACACTGGGCTCGAAGGAGGGGTTTGCGAACGTCGCGCAGGCGATCACCGCGCCCGGCGATGTCATTCTGTGCCCCAATCCGAGTTATCCGATCCACGCTTTCGGGTTCCTGATGGCCGGCGGCGTGATCCGCTCGGTTCCATCGGAGCCGACGCCGCAATTCTTCGAGGCGGTGGAGCGCGCCATCATCCATTCGATCCCGAAGCCGCTGGCGCTGGTGGTCTGCTATCCCTCCAATCCGACCGCCTATGTCGCGAGCCTCGATTTCTACAAGGATCTGGTGGCGTTCGCCAAGAAGCACGAGATCTTCATCCTGTCGGACCTCGCCTATGCCGAGGTCTATTTCGACGAGAACAATCCGCCGCCCTCGGTGCTGCAGGTTCCCGGCGCGATCGACGTCACCGTCGAATTCACCTCGATGTCGAAGACATTCTCGATGGCCGGCTGGCGCATGGGCTTCGCCGTCGGCAACGAGCGCATCATCGCAGCACTGGCGCGGGTTAAGTCCTACCTCGATTATGGCGCCTTCACGCCGATCCAGGTGGCGGCGACCGCGGCATTGAACGGTCCCGACGACTGCATCCGCGAGATGCGCGACACCTACCGCAAGCGCCGGGACGCGCTGGTGGATTCCTTCGGCCGCGCCGGCTGGGACATTCCCGCGCCGGCGGCCTCGATGTTCGCCTGGGCGCCGCTGCCCAAGGCGTTCCGTGACGTCGGCAGCATGCAGTTCGCGACCCTGATGGTCGAGAAGTCGGGCGTGGTGGTGTCGCCAGGGGTGGCCTTCGGCGAGCACGGCGAGGGGTACGTCCGCATCGCCATGGTGGAAAACGAGCAGCGGATCCGCCAGGCCGCCCGCGGCGTGCGCCGCTTCCTTGAAAGCGGGCTTGAAACGTTGCACAACGTGGTTCCTCTCGCCAACCGGCGGTAGGCATGACCCCGAAAAGTGGACTTCCGGTTTTCGGACAAGGTCATGCCTAGTTTGAGTTTCTCTTTCAGGTTTTTCCGGTCATGGTCGCACCCTTGAAAGTGGGTATTGCGGGGCTCGGCACTGTTGGCGCCGAAGTCGTCCGTCTCATCGAGCAGCAAGGCCGGATCTTGTCGGCGCGCTGCGGACGCGGCGTGCGGGTGGTCGCGGTCACCGCGCGCTCCAAGGTGAAGAAGCGCGGGCTCGACCTGCGCGGCGTCGAATGGGCCAAGAGCCCGCTGGCGCTGGCCAACGATCCCGGCATCGATTGCTTCGTCGAGTTGATGGGCGGCTCCGGCGATCCCGCGCTGGCGGCGATCGAGGCGGCGCTGAAATCCGGCAAATCGGTGGTGACCGCCAACAAGGCGCTGATCGCCAGGCACGGATTGCGGCTGGCGAATGCGGCCGAAAAGCATGGCGGCGCGCTGAATTTTGAAGCGGCGGTCGGCGCCGCCATTCCCGTGATAAAAACCCTGCGCGAGGGTCTGGCCGGCACCGGCATCAACCGCGTCTACGGCATTCTCAACGGCACCTGCAACTACATCCTGACCAGGATGGAACAGGAGGGGCTTTCGTTCGCCGAATGCCTGAAGGACGCGCAGCGGCTCGGTTATGCCGAGGCCAATCCGTCGTTCGACGTCGACGGCCACGACACCGCTCAGAAGCTCGCCATTCTGGCCAGTCTCGCCTTCGGCACCAAGGTGGCGCAGAGCTCGGTCTATGTCGAAGGCATTTCCTCGATCGCGCCGGAAGATCTGCGCGCCGCGGAAGAGCTGGGCTACCGGGTCAAACTGCTCGGGGTCGCGGTGCGGACCGCCAAGGGCATCGAACAGCGCGTGCATCCGACCATGGTGCCGAAATCGTCCTCGATCGCGCAGGTGATGGGCGTCACCAATGCGGTGACCATCGACGGCGAGGGCATTCCACCGATCACGCTGGTGGGTCCCGGCGCCGGTGGCGCTGCGACCGCTTCTGCCGTGGTCGCCGACATCGCCGATGTCGCGCGCGGCATCCGCGCCAATCCGTTCGGACGCCCGGTCAAGAAATTGCGCGCGACCACAAAGGCGCCGATGGAGCGCCATGAGGGCGGCTACTATATCCGGCTGATGGCGCGGGATCTCGCCGGCACTGCCGCCACCATCGCCACCCGGCTGGCCGAGCAGAAAATTTCGCTGGAGTCGATCGTGCAGCGCCACCCCGATGGTGTTGACGTCGGCGCTGCGACGAAGAAAGCTTCGCCGGTGCCGGTCATCCTGATTACCTACGCCACCAGCGAGGACGCGGTCTATCGCGCGCTGCAGGCGGTGCAGCGCGACAAGGTGATCAGCGGCCGGCCGCAGGTGATACGGATCGAAAAGAACTGACGCGGCGTCCGAACGGACAATGCGTGAAACGATGGTACGGGTCGCCAGACCCGCAGTGACGTCTTAGGGAGTTTGCCAATGTCGACACATATTTCTGTTCCGCCGCAGTTGCTGCTCGAGCGCATCCTGACGCTCGAGATCGTGCGGGTGACGGAGCGCGCGGCGGTGTCGGCGGCAAGGCTGCGCGGCCACGGCAAGGAGAAAGAGGCCGACCAGGCCGCGGTCGACGCGATGCGCCGGGAGCTCAACAAGCTGCCGATCGAGGGCACCGTCGTGATCGGCGAGGGCGAGCGCGACGAGGCGCCGATGCTGTTCATCGGCGAGAAGGTGGGCATGAATGCCGGCCCGAAGGTCGATATCGCCGTCGACCCGCTCGAAGGCACCACGCTGTGCGCCAAGAACATGCCGGGCGCGATCGCGACCATGGCGATGGCCGATGGCGGTACGCTGCTCCATGCGCCCGACGTCTACATGCAGAAGATCGCGGTCGGTCCGGGTTACGCCAAGGGCGTCGTCGAACTCGACGCCTCGCCCGCCGACAACGTTCGCCGGCTGGCCAAGGCGAAGGGCGTCGATGCTTCCGCGATCACCGTGCTGGTGCTTGATCGCCTGCGCCATGCCGACATTATTCATGAGGTGCGCGGCACCGGTGCGGCGGTGCGTCTGATCACCGACGGCGACGTGGCCGGCGTGATCCACTGCGCCGATCCCGATAACACCGGGGTGGATATGTATATCGGCACCGGCGGCGCGCCCGAAGGCGTGCTGGCTGCGGCTGCGCTGCGCTGCATCGGCGGCCAGATGCAATGCCGGCTCATTCTCGATACCGAGGAGCAACGCGAGCGCGCCCACAAAATGGGGGTCAAGGATCCGCGCATGATCTACGGCATCGAGGACATGGTGAAGGGCGACTGCCTGTTCGCCGCGACCGGGGTCACCACCGGTTCGCTGCTGTCAGGCGTCAAATTCCGCAAGGGCGTGATCGAGACCGAAACCGTTGTCATGCGCTCGGTCACGGGCACTGTCCGCTACATCAAGGCCGAACACCGCCAGCTCGAAAAATTCCACCTCGACTGAGCAACGCCATGACCGGTACTGTCCTGATACGACCGGTTGGTGAAGACGAGCGCGAAGCGTGGAATCCGCTATGGGCGGGCTATCTCGCCTTCTACAAGACGGCGCTGACGCAGGATGTCAGCGATCTCGCCTGGATGCGATTTCATGATCCGGACGAGCCGATGTTTGCGCTGGGCGGCTATGTCGACGGCGAGTTGGCGGGGTTCGCCCACTATTTGTTTCACCGTTCGACCTGGGCGCCACACCGATACTGCTATCTGGAAGATCTGTTCGTCGCCGAGACGGCACGGGGCCGAGGGCTCGGACGGGCGCTGATCGAGGCGGTTTACGCCAAGGCCGGGGCCGCCAGCGCCAGCCGCGTTTACTGGCTGACGCAATCGGACAATGCAACGGCGCGTGCGCTGTACGACGGGGTTGCCGACAATCTCGGATTCATCCAATACCGCAAGGTGCTCTAGACGCGGCGCGGTCAAGAACAAAAAACAGGGAGTGGACATGTCCAGTGTTTCGGCGGTCAAGGCGCTGGTGTTCGACGTGTTCGGTACTTGCGTCGACTGGCGCACCAGCCTGATCAACGACTTTACAAAATGGTCGGAGACCCGCGGCATCAGGGCCGACTGGACCGCTTTGGTCGACGGCTGGCGGGCGGTCTATGCCGCCTCCATGGATGAGGTCAGAAAACATCCCGAACGCGGCTACATGATCCTGGATACGCTGCACCGGCAGTCGCTGGAAAAGCTGGTCGCGCAGTTCGGGATTTCCGGATTGAACGAGGCTGACCTGCACTACCTCACCATGGGCTGGCACCGGCTTCATGCCTGGCCGGACACTGTGTCCGGGCTGACGCGGCTGAAGACGAAATACATCATCTCGCCTTTGTCGAACGGCAATGTGGCGCTGCTGACCAATATGGCGAAGTTTGCCGGGATGCCCTGGGACCTGATTCTGTCGGCCGAACTGTTCGAGCACTACAAGCCCGACCCGGAAACCTACCTCGGTGCCGCAAGACTGCTTGGCCTGGCGCCGGAGCAGGTGATGATGGTGGCCGCGCACAACCAGGATTTGAAGGCCGCGCAGAATCTGGGATTGAAGACCGCCTTCGTGGCGCGGCCGACCGAATACGGCCCGTTGCAGAAATACGATTTCGAGGCGACCGGCAACTGGGACATCGTCGCCGCGGATTTTAACGGGATAGCCGATCGAATGGGCTGTTAGCGCCCCGTAGCGTCAGTTAATCATTGCAGCGGCGCGCTCCGTGCTCAGTCATTGAAGGCATCATGACGCTCCCCGCATCCGCATTGCCCGTCGAAGCGCCGCCGGCGTTTCTCGGCGTCGCGCGTTCAGCGACCGGAAAACTGTGGCGCGACCGGCTCGATGCCCGCGGCGCGGCACGGGCGCTGGCGATTGCGCAGCGCTATCAATTGCCGGAAATGCTGGCGCGTGTGCTGGCGGGGCGCGACGTCGAACTCGACGAGGTCCAGGATTTTCTCGATCCGACCATTCGCAAAATGATGCCGGATCCCTACACCGTGACCCAGATGGAAGCCGCCGCCAAACGCATCGCGGATGCCGCCACGCGGCGCGAGCAGGTTGCGATCTTCGGCGACTACGATGTCGACGGCGCCACCTCGGCCGCGCTGCTGGCATGGCATCTGCGCCATTGCGGGCTCGACCCCCTGATTCATATTCCCGACCGGATATTTGAAGGCTACGGCCCCAATACCGAAGCCATCCGCATGCTCGCGGGCAAGGGCGCCACGCTGCTGGTGACGGTGGATTGCGGCACCACCAGCCTTGAGCCGCTGGCCGAAGCTCGGCGGCTCGGGATGTCCGTGGTCGTGATCGATCATCACCAGTCCGGCGACGAATTGCCGGAGGTCGACGCGCTGGTCAATCCGAACCGGCCCGACGATCTTTCCGGCCTTGGTCATCTCGCCGCGATCGGTCTCGTGCTGGTGACGCTGGTCGCGGTCAACCGGGAACTGCGAGCGCGGGGGTTCTGGACCGGTGAAATGCCGGAACCCGATCTGCTCGGCATGCTGCATCTCGTCGCGCTCGGCACCGTCGCCGACGTCGCGCCACTGACCGGTCTCAACCGCGCCTTCGTGGCCAAGGGCCTGATCGCGATGCGGCGGCGCGATCATGTCGGACTCACCGCGCTGATGGACGTGTCGCGGCTGAACGGCCCGCCCGAGGCCTGGCATCTCGGTTTCATGCTGGGGCCGCGCATCAATGCTGGCGGGCGGATCGGGCGTGCCGATCTCGGGGTGCGGCTGCTGCTGGAAGGCGATATTTCGGAAGCCGCACGGATCGCCGCCGAGCTCGACCGCCTCAACATCGAGCGCCGCGTCATCGAGCAGATGGCGGAGGCGCAGGCCGAAGCCGAAGCGCTGGCCTCGCTCGGGCTGGAAGACAAGGGTGCGGTCATCGTCACGGCATCGGAAGGCTGGCATCCCGGCGTGGTCGGCCTCGTCGCGTCACGCCTGAAGGAAAAATTCTCGCGGCCGGCTTTTGCCATTGCGCTGGAGCCGGGCGGAATCGGCACCGGCTCTGGCCGCTCGATCTCCGGCGTCGACCTCGGCAAGGCGGTGCGTCAGGCGGTCAAGGAAGGGCTGCTGATGAAGGGCGGCGGTCACGCCATGGCCGCCGGCGTCACGCTGCGCAAGGAGCGACTGGCGGAGTTCCGCGCCTATATGGAAAGCGCGCTGGCCGCCGACGTCGCCAATTCGCGCCACGAAAACGAGCTGTTCATCGATGGCGCGGTCAGCGCGCGCAGCGTGACCCCGGATTTCGCCGCTACGCTCAATCGCGCGGGCCCGTTCGGCAGCGGTAATCCCGAGCCCGTGGTGGCGCTGCCGTCGCACCAGCTTGTTTATGCCGATGAAGTCGGCCAGGCGCATCTGCGGCTGCGGTTCAAATCCGGCGATGGCGCCATCGTCAACGGCATCGCGTTTCGCTCGATCGGACAAAAGCTCGGCAATGCGCTCGTCCAGCATCGCGGCCAGCCCTTGCATGTCGCGGGATCGCTCGCGGTCGACCGCTGGCAGGGCACCGAGCGGGTGCAGTTTCGCGTGATCGACGTTGCGGTGCCGGATCAGGGTCCGGCGATGATCCGGTAGACCAACAATAACGATAACAACGGGAGTGGAAATGACGGGGCAGGTTGCAGGCAAGGTAGCGCTGGTCACGGGCGGTTCGTCCGGCATTGGTGCCGCGGTCGCCGAGTTGCTGGCGCGCGAAGGCGCCAGGGTCGTCGTCACCGATATCGATGATCTCAAGGGCCCCGAGATTGTCGCCGGCATCAAGAAGGCCGGACACGAGGCGGTGTTCCTGCATCAGGACGTGACCAGCGAGCCGCGCTGGGAGGAAGTGGTCGCCGACGTCGGGAAACGCTATGGCCGGCTCGATATCCTGGTCTCCAATGCCGGCATTGGAATATCGGTACCGTCGATCGTGCACATGTCGCTGCAAGACTGGCGGCGGCAGACCGCGATCAATCTCGACGGCGTATTCCTGTCGGTAAAACACTCGCTGCCGCTGATGCGCCGGACCGGCGGCGGTTCGATCATCATGATGTCGTCGCTGGCGGGCCTGCGCGGCGCGCAAACGCTGGCCGGCTACTGTGCGACCAAGGGCGGCGTGCGGCTGTTCGCCAAGGCGATCGCGATGGAGTGCGCGTCCTTTGGCGACGGTATCCGGGTCAACTCGGTGCATCCCGGCATCATCGACACGCCGATCTGGGGCAAGATTCCGACGGAAGCATCGGGCAGCGGGCAAAATGCCCCGATCGATGCGGAAGAACGCGCGAGACTGGCGGCGCCGCTCGGCCGCGTCGGCCATGCCGTGGAAATCGCCAGCGGTGTGCTGTATCTGGCATCCGATGCCTCGCGCTACGTCACGGGGACGGAACTCGTGATCGACGGCGGCATGAATGCGGGTGGGGCGGTAAGGCAGGGGTGAGAAGAGCCGCGGCTGCCGTCACGGTCCCTGCCGCAAACGCGCCAGCACCCTCAATCCGCCGTAGCCATCCGCGGGCAGCAGTCCCATCTTGGTCTGATAGGCCTTGACCGCCTTCATGGTGTCGTTGCCGACACGGCCGTCGGTGCCGCCGGTGTCGAAACCAGCCTTGGTCAGACGGGTCTGCATCTCCTGCACCTCGGCGAGCGTCATGACCCGCTCGGAGCCGGGGAACGGCTGGATGAAGGGTGGGCCGCCCAGGATGCGGTCGCCAAGATGGCAGATCGCCAGCGCATAGTTCATCGAGGGGTTGTAGCTGCGCACCGCATAAAAGTTCGGACCGAGCAGGAACGCCGGGCCGCCTGCGACCGGCACCCACATCTGCGCCGATGCGTTCGGTTGCGGGAATGGCTGGCCATCGGCGCGCGTCACCCCGGCGCTGGCCCACGCCGCATAGGTGCGGTTGCCGCTGGCGGCCGCGCCCGGCGCGCGCACCTCATAGCCCCAACGTTCGCCGCGGCGATATTTGCCGCGATTGAGCAGATAGCGCGCGCTGGAGCCGAGTGCGTCGTCCGGTTTGCCGAATGGCGAGACTTTTCCGTCGCGGTCGTAGTCGGTCCCGACATTGAGCCAGACTTCCGGCATCCACTGGGTATGGCCCATTGCGCCGGCCCATGAGCCGCGCATTTCCTCCGGCGTGCCCCAGCCACGATCGACGATCTTCAGCGCGTTGATCAGTTCGGTTTCCCAATAGGCGCGGCGGCGCGGTTCGTTCCAGGCCAATGCCGCCAGCGAGGGAAATATCGGGCGCATATGGTTCTGTTGCACCAGGGGATCGCCATAGGCGGACTCGACGCCCCACAGCGCCAGGAGCGTGCCGCGCTCGACGCCAAAATCCTGTTCGATCCGGGTGAATAGCGCTTCGTTCCTGCGCAGGGCTTCCTTGCCGGCGGTGATGCGCCAGTCCGAGGCACGGCGGTTGACGTATTGCCAGATCTGCTCGTGAAACTCGGGCTGCTTCGCCATCTGTTTGAACACGGACATGTCGGGTTCGATGCGGCCCATCACGCGGGTGTAGGTCGCGTCCGAAACGCCCTTTGCCAGCGCGCGGGCGCGAAAACCGTCGCGCCACTGCTCGAAGCCGGGTGGTGCCGCAAACGCTGCGAGGGGATGCGCGAGCAGGGCGCCGGCGCCGAGGGTCGATCGCAGCAGCGTGCGGCGGGTCGGGGTACCAAGAGAATCAGAATGTTTCATCGGGGCACTCTACCGGCCAGGGAGGCGGCGCGGCAGAGGTCAATGCGCCGCTGGAACTAGCGATCCTGCTGCAGGTCTGCGGCAATTTTGGACAGCCAGCGCCGCACCGTGGCTTGCGCCTTGGCGCCGAGCCCCGCGATCAGCCGTCGTTCCAGCGCCTGGACGGGACGGCGGCACTGGTCGAGCAGGGCGCCGCCGCGGCGGGTCAGCGTCCATTGCAGCACCCGGCCATGAACGGGGTGCTGCGTCTTGCGGATGGCGCCGTCGCGTTCCAGGTTCCGCATGATGACGCCGACGGTCTGCGGGGTCAGCAGCGACACCCGGGCGAGATCCGCGCCCGACAGCCCGGGATAAGCCCGCAGCATGGTCAGGACGGCGAATTGCGGCGGGGTGACGCCGAGATCGGCCAGCCGTCGTTCCAGCGTCAGCCGGGTCGCGGCCTGGGCCTGCCGCAGCAAATAGGCGAGGTGGCCTTGTTCGCCGCGCTTGCCCTTGCCCGGTGGCGGCGGGCGGACGCCGGCGCGATCGGGAGCCGGCGCGGATTTTTGCCGGCGCGGGGCCGATTTTGACGCGGCGCCCGATTTTCGTCGTTTCGGCGCCTTCCGAACCGGGCGCGATTTTGCCGGCGTTCTGATCTTGCGCATGATATAAGTGCTCTTATAATAAATCAGAGCACTGATAACATGAGGTACTGAAGATGTCACATGCCCGCAGCGAATACGCTGACTTCAAGGCGCTGGCGCCGGATGTCTTTGACGCGGTGCTCGCGCTCGGCCAGTTCGCCGCCAAGGCCGGACTCGACCAGCAGCTGCTCGAGCTGATCAAGTTGCGCGCCTCGCAGATCAACGGCTGCGCCTTCTGCGTGCAGTATCATATCCTGCAAGGCGAGAAGCTCGGCCTGTCGGCCGACAAGCTCAACCTCGTCGTGGTGTGGCGCGAAGCGCCGCTGTTTTCGGCGCGCGAACGCGCGGCTTTGGCATGGACCGAAGCGCTGACATTGCTGGCCGGCGGCGTCAGCGATGAAATCTACGCGCAGGCGAGTGCGGAGTTTTCCGAGAAGGAGCTGACCTATCTGACGTCCGCGATCGCGTCGATCAATGTCTGGAACAGGTTCGGCGCCAGCTATCGCTGGACCCCGCCGGCGCGGCCATCGGCGCCGAAGGCCGCGGCGTCATAGCCATCAGTTCTCGGCGATCAGTTCTCGCTGCCTTCCTTGGCATCGATGTGACGAAGCACATCCTCCGGCAAGGCATGCGCCACGGCAGATGCCGATGGCGCCTGGGGCCCGGTTTCGCGCCCGCGGCCACGGATCAGGCGTTCATAGGCCGAGATCAGGGTGACGTAGGGATTGACCCAGAGCCAGCCGTCGCGCGTGAACACCTGCACGTCGAAATGCAGATGGCGGCTGGTGCCGTTGGGAAAGTCGAGAAAGTTCGAGACCACGCCGAATTTCTCGCCTTCCGCGACGAGGCGCCCGTTGAGGACGCCGTCGGCATCGAGGCTCACCGGGTTCATGTGCATGTAGCGGAAGCGGATATGTTCGGTGCGGCTGTTGACCTGCAGCGTTACCGCCTGTTGCTTCGGCGAGCGGATCACGACGCTGTCGCGAACTGCGACCACTCCCTGCTGCCTGGGATCGCATTTGTCGCTGCCTTCGCCGACACCCGCGCATTCGCCGGCGCGGATATCCTGCCCCTGGTGGCCAAAGCCGCCGGCGCATTGGCCGACGCCGAAACTGCGGGCCTCGCAAAAATTGTCCTGCCAGGGATAGCCGCCGTTGTAACCGGAATTGCCGCCGGCCGGCTCGTCGCTCTTCTCGCGCGCCCTGCGCTTCATGAAGGACTGCGAATGGGCAAAGGCCGGGGCCTTTTCAAGCGGAAAGCGGATTTGCGAATAGGCGGTGAAGTCGGCGCGTCCGCCCTGCTTGCGGAAGCCGGTGTTGGCAATGATATCGCCGGCCGGCCGATAGCTGAAATCAGGCGAGCGTTGCAACGGCCGTTCGGCGACACCGGAAGGCATGTCCATGCGGGGCCGCGAGGGCAGGCCGCCGGCGACGCGCAGCGCTTTGAGGAAACGTTCGGCGACCGGATAGGCCTCGCGGCAGGCCAGCCGCCGCGGCCGCGGCGTCGAGTCGAGGCACTGGATCGACACCACATAGGGAACGCCGAAGCGCGTGAAGGCATAGCGCACATAGCCTTCCCGGATGAAACGGCGCAGGTCGGGGAATTCCGCCATCAGCGACTTGACCGGCTCGCCCTTGCCGCCGAGGGGATCGCTGATGTCGTAGATCAGGCTCGAGCCGGTGATCTGCACTTCGACCGGCTTTGCAAAGGTTCGCTGCGGCATGCCGTCGCCGGCGCCGGGTTCGAGCGAGAACACCGCGTCGTAGCCGGCGGGACCGGCGTCGAACAGGTCGGCGGGCCGGAAGTCGGCCTGAAAGCGCGCCAGCGACAGGCTGGCCGGCCCGCCGCCCAGGCGGGTCTCGAGAAACGCCGCGGTGTCGAACGGTAGCAGCACCGGCACCCGGCTTCGCCCGATACCGGTGAAGATCGGTGAGGTCACCGCGTTCAACTGCAGCAGCGCCGGCATGGTGCGCGGATCGTAGGCCGGCAGCCGCCGCTGGCCGGAAAAGGTGAAGGTGGATGCGACCGCCGGCCGGCTGTTGATCTCGGTTCTCAGCTGGTCGAGGGCCACACGCCATTCGATGCGCACGGCCGAAACCGCCGGCGTCCGGAACTCATCGGCGAGGGCAACAGCCATGCCGGCCGGGAGCAAAACGAGAGATGCCAGCCAACGCGTGACGAACCGGACAGCCTTCGTAGCCAATGCTTCGCCCCCCGGCGCCAGTATTGAGCCGCCTGATCTCCGCCTAATCCTTGGCGCGTTCGACGTAGGATCCGTCCTCGGTCATGACCACAATGCGGGTTCCGACGCCGATATGCGGCGGCACGTTGGTGCGCAAGCCGTTGGAAAGGATGGCAGGCTTGTAGGAAGACGACGCGGTCTGGCCCTTGGTGACCGGCTCGGTTTCCACGACTTCCAGCGTCGCGCGCTGCGGCATCTGGATCGCCACCGGGGTGGTGCCGTGCAGCGAAAGCTTGACGGTCATGTTTTCCTGCAGGAAGGCCTTGGCGGTTCCGATCACGTCCTTGGGCACCTGAACCTGATCGTAATTGTCGTTATTCATGAAGTGGAAGCCGTCGGCGTCTTCATAGAGGTAATTGAAGTTCTGGTCCTCGATGGTCGCCTTCTCCACCTGGTCCGTGGTCTTGTAGCGCTCGGAAACCTTCACCCCGTCGCTGATTCGGCGCATTTCGATCTGGCTGACCGGAGTTCCCTTGCCGGGGTGGATGTTCTCGGCGGTAAGAACCACGTAAAGCTTGCCGTCTTGCTCGATGACGTTGCCCTTGCGAATAGAACTGGCGATGACTTTCAAGGCTGTTTTTCCTGATATTCTGGCCCCGGCCCGATCCGGACAAGGGCGTCCCGGGGCCGTTGAGGCGGTTTCGGGCTGCAACATACTGATTTTGCCGCTTGATGCCAGCAATTTGCGGCCGGATGAGGCGGTCCGCTGATGGCCGAAACCGACCGGATTTCGCCCTGGTGGACGCCCGCGCGCCACGCCGACGTCAGGCCGTTTCTGACCGCGCGGAGCGCGATTACAAGGGCCGTGCGCGGTTGGTTCGACGAGCAGGGGTTTGCGGAGGTCGAGACCGGGATTTTGCAGGTTTCGCCTGGCAATGAGACCCATCTGCATGCGCCCCGCACCGATCTCACCCGCGCCGACGGCCAGCGCGTCAGCCGCTATCTGCGGACCTCGCCGGAATTCGCCTGCAAGAAATTGCTGGCGGCCGGAGAAACCAGGATTTTCGAATTGGCGCGGGTATTCCGGGACCGCGAGCGCGGCGACCTGCATCTGCCGGAATTCACCATGCTGGAATGGTACCGCGCCGAAGCCGGCTATGATGCCGTCATGGCCGACAGCATCGTCATCATTGCGCATGCGGCGCAGGCCACCGGCATCGGGCAGTTTTCGTTCCGCGGCAAGATGGCCGATCCCTTCGCCGAACCAGAGCTGCTGACGGTCGCGGCGGCGTTCGAGCGTTTTGCCGGCATCGATCTGCTCGCCACCATCGCGGACGGTCGCGGCGATCGCGCCGCGTTGGCGGCTGCAGCAAACGTGCGGGTGCGGATATCGGATGACGACACCTGGTCCGACATCTTCAGCAAGGTACTGGTCGAGCATGTCGAGCCGAGACTGGGGCAGGGGCGGCTGACCGTGCTGTTCGAATACCCGGCGCCGGAGGCGGCGCTGGCGCGGACCAAACCATCCGATCCGCGGGTCGCCGAGCGCTTTGAGATTTATGCCTGCGGCGTCGAACTCGCCAATGGTTTTGGCGAGTTGACCGACGCGCCCGAACAGCGCCATCGTTTCGCCGAAGCGATGGATGAAAAGCAGCGGCGCTACGGCGAGCGCTATCCGCTGGATGAGGATTTCCTCGCCGCGGTCGGGCAGATGCCGCAGGCCAGCGGCGTCGCGCTCGGTTTCGACCGGCTGGTGATGCTGGCGAGCGGCGCCTTGCGGGTCGATCAGGTGGTGTGGACGCCACCGGCAGGTGAGGCATGAACAGGATCAAATTCCAGAGCAGCATTAATTTCAAACCGGCCGCGACCTTGCGCGAGGTGACGGAATTGGTCGCCCAGGGCCTCGTCCGGGTGGAGGATCTTGCCGATCTGCAGAAGGTGGCGGCACGCTACGCGGTGGCGGTGACGCCTGATATCGCCGCCTTGATCGACCCCGACGATTCCCTTGATCCGATCGCGCGGCAGTACATTCCGAGCGCCGAGGAATTGGTCGTGCAGGCGAACGAGAGCGCCGATCCGATCGGCGATCACGCGCATTCGCCGGTGTCGGGCATCGTTCATCGCTACCCCGACCGGGTGCTGTTCAAGCTCGTTCACGTCTGCGCGGTGTATTGCCGCTTCTGTTTTCGCCGCGAAATGGTCGGGCCGGGCAAGGCGAGCGCGCTCTCGCAAGGCGCCTACGACAATGCGCTGGCCTATATCCGCGCGCATTCCGAAATCTGGGAAGTGATCCTGACCGGCGGCGATCCCCTGATGCTGTCGCCGCGGCGGCTCGCGGAAATCATGGCGGATCTGGCTGCGATCGATCACGTCAGGATTATCCGCATTCACACCAGGGTGCCGGTCGCCGAACCCCAGCGCATCAGCGACGAGATGATTGCGGCGCTGAAGGTCAAGGGAGCTGCGACCTGGGTTGCGCTGCATGCCAACCATCCGCGCGAACTGACCGGCAAGGCGCGCGCCGCCTGCGCCGGGATCGTCGATGCCGGCATTCCCATGGTCAGCCAGAGCGTGTTGCTGCGCGGCGTCAATGACGATTCCGTGACGCTGGAAGCGCTGATGCGGGCGTTCGTCGAATGCCGGATAAAACCCTATTACCTGCACCACGGCGACCTCGCGCCCGGCACGGCGCATCTGCGCACCACGATCGAGCAAGGGCAGCAATTGATTCGAACTTTAAGGGGGCGGGTGTCCGGCCTGTGCCAGCCGGACTACGTGCTGGATATTCCCGGCGGCCACGGCAAATCCCCGGTCGGACCGAGCTACTTGTCGCAGGAAAACTCCGCATCGGAAGATGAACCCGGCGCCGAAACGCGCTATCGTGTGGTGGATTATTGCGGGGACGTTCATCTCTATCCTCCGAAGCCGTAATCCAATGGCGACCGACGGAGAAACGACGAGGCCGGAGCCGCCGGAAGAGGAGGACAACCGCAACGTCGAGAACGCCGTGCTGCTCGGCTTTCTCGCCGTGCTGGTGGGAGCGGGAGTTTGGCTGCTCGGCACCATGGCGGACGTGCGAAAGGTTCAGGACTGTGCTGCCCAGGGGCGCCGCAATTGTGCAACGATCGAAGTCCCGGAACGGGTGCGATAGAAACAGGAGAAGCAAGATGCGAAAGTTGATCACGACCACGGCGCTGCTGATCCTGATCGGCAGTCCGGCGGCGATCGCACAGACCGGAACCGGCGGCGGATCATCCACCGCGACGAAAAATCCGCCGCGGGAAGCCCCGATCGGCCACCGCCAGCCGCGCGCCAGCGATGTGCCTTCGGAGAAGAACCTGAACGATCCGAACGATTTGCTCAGCAAGGAAAACGCCATCCTCGACCGCAAGATCAAGGGCATCTGCCGCGGCTGCTAGGCCACGGACAGAGCAGGTAGCAGGGCGCGGACAGTGCGCCCCGCTGACGGTCAATTGCCTATGCCGACAGCTCCCGAAGTTGGTGACGCCGCGCTTCCCGTCTCGCCGTAACGGCGTCGGCCAGCAGGTTCAACGCCGGCACCGTGGTCTGCCAGTCGATGCAGCCGTCGGTAATGCTCTGCCCATAGGTCAGCGCAATACCGGGCACCACATCCTGGCGGCCCGCCACCAGATTGCTCTCGATCATGAAGCCGACGATGCGCTGATCGCCGTCGGAGACCTGTCCCGCGATATCGGCAACGACCAGTGGCTGGTTCTCCGGCTTCTTGCTGCTGTTGGCGTGACTGGCGTCGATCATGATCCGCGGTGCCACGCCGGCGCGTGCCAGTTCGGCCGAGGCGGCAGCGACGCTGGCCTGGTCGTAATTCGGCCGGCTGCCGCCGCGCAGGATGATGTGGCAGTCCTCATTGCCCGAGGTCGCCGCGATCGCCGAGCGCCCGCGTTTGGTGACCGCCATGAAATGGTGCGGATGCGACGCCGACTTCACCGCGTCGGCGGCGATGCGCACATTGCCGTCGGTGCCGTTCTTGAAGCCGACCGGACAGGACAATCCGGAAGCGAGTTCGCGATGAATCTGGCTTTCGGTGGTGCGCGCGCCGATCGCCGCCCACGCCACCAGATCGGCGATGTATTGCGGCGTCGCCACGTCGAGGAATTCCGTTGCCGCCGGCAGGCCGAGATTGTTCACGGCGGACAGAACGTTACGGGCGAGGCGCAGGCCCTTGTTGATGTCGAAGCTGCCATCGAGGTCGGGATCGTTGATCAGTCCCTTCCACCCCACCGTGGTGCGCGGCTTCTCGAAATAGACGCGCATGACGATTTCCAGCCGATCGGACAACCGGTCGCGCAAGGCGGCGAGGCGGGTGGCGTACTCCACGGCGGCGACGGGATCGTGCACCGAACAGGGACCGACGACGACCAGAAGGCGGTCGTCGGACCCGTTCAGGATGGCGTGGATGGCGTTGCGCGATGCCGTCACCACGCGCGTCGCGGTCAGGGTGCGCGGAATTTCGTGCATGACCTCTTGCGGCGTACTCAGCTCTTTTATTTCGTCGATTCGAAGGTCGTCTGTGGTGCTCAACACGGCTATGGCTCCTGTTTTGAGGGACCTGCCGGCCAAAAAAAAGCCGCCAGATCAGGCGGCGGCTGTTCGGACTTCTTGCTGCAATTCTTCAGATTGAGCGTGATCCTCCCACCGCCAGCGAGCTGTCGAAGCTAAAATACCAATAGTTGCTGGTGGCGACGGTGATCATGGGCGCTCTCATAGCGCATGCCTGATGTCGTGTCATCCAAAAAAACGGACCGCGGACAGCGGTCCGGATCAGTCCTCGATCAGCTCTTGCGCGCGGCGAGCGCCATCCCGATCAACGACGCTCCGCCGAACAGCAGGTTGATGCCGACCAGAAGCCCGATTGCCCATTCCGCCGAGCCCGGCAAGCCCATGATGATCATGGCCGATATCAGGATGTCCAGCGCACCGGCGAACGCCATCCAGCTCCAGCGCTCCGACAATTCGCGGCGGTGCTGCAGCGCGTACATGATGGTGGCGACGCCTTCGGCGAGGAAATAGGCTCCGACCACGATGGTGAGGGTGAGAATGCCCTGCGCCGGCTTGGCCAGCAGGATGATGCCGGCGCCGACCGCCAGCGCCGCCGAAATCAGCGACCACCAGAAGCCCGGCATCTGCCGGGCCCAGAATGTCAGCGCGAGGCCGGCGACGCCGGAGATTACAAACATCCAGCCGAGGAAAATGGTGACCGCAAGGCTCGCCAGCGGCGGCACGACGATCGCCGCCAATCCCAGGATCGCCAGCAGGATCCCTTCGACCAGAAAGGCCTTCCAATGCGCGCGGACCGCAGCGCCCATTTCGGATTGCAGCCTGGTGATATCCTCGGGAAGGGTCATGAGGGTCTTTCCTTGCCTGCACGCCGGGATGACTTCAGCAATATAGCTTGCGGCGGCGGCAGTGGGACAGATTTGTTGATGTCATCGCTTGCGCGAGATCAAGGTCGCCGCCAATCCGGCTCAACCCTGGTTAGGCACGGACGAAAACCCCTCGGCCGTCTCGCGCATGCGATTGCGGCCGAGAATATAGACCGCGCTGGTCGCTACCAGCAGTGCTGCGCCGATCAGGATGGCGATGAGGCCGATCGGGACCAGGACCAGCGCAGGGTTGCGGTCGGGATTGACGAACCATTGATGGATCGACGTCAGCACGAAGGCGAGGCCGGCAAAGCCGGCGCCGCCGCCGAGCACCAGCAGCGCCCACATCCGCCTGAGTTCGCTGAGCCGCTCGCGCGCGACTTCGGTGCGCGGCGCGTGATGGCGGCCGACCTTCCGCACCAGCCGAATCGCAAGGCCGATGGTGCCGAAGCCGATCAGCAGACTGGTGGCGCCCAGAACAAGTCGGGTGGACGATACCAGGTCCGGATTTTGCTGCAGCGTCAGCAGCGGGAAGTCGAAAGCGGCGTGCAGCGTCAGCGGTGCCAGCAGTACCAGTGTCCAACTGGAGATCCGCGCCCAGTCGCGGTTGTGCCGGTTGGCGCCGAGCGCCGTGCCGGATCGGGCGATGGCGATATAGGCGCCGGCGATGATGCCGAGCGCGCCATGGAACGGTACGGTGAGGACGCTGCGCAGCGCGGCCAGCGACCGCCAGATCTCCTGGTGCTGCACGAGGTAGGCGAGATTTTCGTAGGCGGCGAAGCCGAGGCCGGCGGCGGCGCCATAGACCACGGGGTCCATCGGGTCCGAGCCCGGCCGGCGCCGCGTCGTGACCGCGACGATGACGAGAATTTTGACGATCTCCTCGGGCGCCGCGATCCCGAGGATCGAATGCAGCGCCTGCGCGAGCCCAGGGTGCTCCGGAACCGCGAACAGCAACATCAGCGGCTTCCGCACCAGGCCGAGCAGCGAAATGCTGGCGGCGCCGAGCAGAAAGGCGGTCCAGACCCGGGCGGGCGGGCCGGGCCGCTCGCCGGCGGCGATCACAAGCCACAGGATCAGGAGCGCCGGCGCGATTGCGGCGGTGCCGATGACGGTGGGGAGGGCTTGGAGGAGGAGCATCTGCGGAGCGGGAGCCGGTGTGATGAGGATCAGCGGATGGAGCTTCTTCGAGATTCCGGAGGTTGTGAGACCCGAGCTCCCAGCTCC
>NZ_JAURXB010000035.1 GCF_030654605.1 Bradyrhizobium sp. | reverse complement strand
GCCGCTGCTGCAGCCGTCGATGGGACTCGATCCCGACCGGTTCTCGCTGCTGAAGAAGCCGCTGCGCTGAGGGCGAAGGCGATCCGATCCAACGATCGTCATCCCCGCGCAGGCGGGGATCCAGTACGCCGCGGCTCGTCGACTCCATCACTGACGTCTCTGGAATACTGGATCGTCCGCCTTCGCGGACGATGACAGCAAGGGGATGACGAGCCTCGGCGATCTCGCGACGCGTTTCGCCCGAGGTTTGCCGGTAACGTCACGCCCTCTCCGATTCGAGGGCGCAGGGAAAGCCGGATGCACGCTGCACCCGCGGTCTCGTGTGCCAGTAGAGTGGAAGGGATGCACACGAGAATACAGGTCCAGCGGAAACATCCGACTTTCCCTGCGCGGCGGTTTACGGCTTATACATGCTCTCCTCGGTGAGCCCTGCGCTCTTGCCACCGTCGCCCGCGCTGCCTTGAGCGGCGAACTTGACACCAGCCCTTGGGGTGTCGGGACCACATGACTTCGCCGTCCGCTTCAGACGCCCTCGTCAGGAGCGCCATCCACGTCCACCGCTTCCCCGCCCCGCGCTGGTACGTTGCGCGACGCCCCTCTGAGTGGGACGGGATGGCGGAGATATAACTCGGTTCTCACTTCTGGAAAACAGAAATATTTTTATCGGCGGGGCTTGACATGAATTCCGATAAACAGAAGTGATTTGCCCGTCGGGTCGTTTTGTCGCGGCCGGCCCGGAAGACTTCGCTTGCACGCAAAGCCAGTAGGATGGGTGGAGCTTAGTTCGTAGGATGGGTTGAGCGACCGGCATCCGCCGAAGCCCAAGCCGGCGAAGGTGGAAGCGAAACCCATCGAGGCGATCGCATCATATGCGATGGGTTTCGCCAAGGGCTCAACCCATCCTACGGACTGGCCTGATGGTCAATTCCGCGGTATCCATCGGTCATTGCGTCACCACGAGACCGTGCCGACATGACCGGCTACCGTCGCAACTTCATTGCCGGGGGCAGCTTCTTCTTCACCGTCAATCTGGCGGAGCGCCGGCTGCGGTTGCTGACGCAGCATATCGACGAATTGCGCAACGCATTTCGCGAAACGCGCCGGCGGCACCCGTTCACGATCGATGCGATGGTTGTGCTGCCCGATCATCTCCACGCAGTCTGGACGCTGCCCGAGGGCGACGCGGATTTTGCCACCCGCTGGCGGCTGATCAAATCGGCCTTCTCACGCAGTCTTCCAGACGGCGAACGGATTTCAGACAGCCGCGCCGCCAGGGGCGAACGCGGCATCTGGCAGCGGCGCTATTGGGAGCACACCATCCGCGACCAGAGCGATTTCGCGCGGCACGTCGATTACATCCACATCAACCCGGTCAAGCATGGGCTGGTGCCGCAGGTCAGGGAGTGGCCGTATTCGTCGTTCCACCGTATGGTGAGGCTCGGAATTTATCCGGAAGATTGGGCGGGCGATGTCGGGGATCAGGGAGGGGAGTTTGGCGAAAGGCCGTAACGCTTGCGGCGAGGTGATGGGTTTCGCGAAGGGCTCAACCCATCCTACGGGCTGTTACAATTTCCGTGGGAGCTGGCTTCGCCGGGCATGCTGCAGTGCAGACCAGGGGTCCACAAGAGACGATATACACCGGCTCCGGTCCGCAACTAAAAGGCCTTGAAGCCTTTTATGGCACAGCCGGCTGAGATGGTCTTCAGGCTACCAAACGATGTCTGGAGGCGCGGATTGCAATGCACATTCTCAGGATGCGAAATCATATCATAAAGCTTAAGAATGTTATCACAGTGTCATCGCATGTCTCGTAATTTGCTAACGCCGCCACCGCATATGAGCTGGAGCGTTGCTCGCTTCGCAATCAATGGCAATGGCGTCTGTCTATGGCGTGCCATTCCAAACAACACTAGATTGGGTATGAAACGCTGTAAATGGAGGACCTGCGCACCATGTCTAGTTGTGTGGCTTACGAAGAGGTAGACTTTGTCGACTATTTCGCTCGTGCGACCAATGTGAGCGAAGTGCATCTGGCTCGTATCGCTGAGGAGCCAAAGTGTCTCGCGGTCATCGACGCCGTCGTCAAAACGCCGATGCGATTGGGAATCGCACTGTGGCACGTTGGCGACGAGCTTGACCGTCTCGAACTTTCTCAATCGGGCGGTAGCCCCGGGCTAAACGGAAGGAAACGACAGTATCCATTTGGCTACATCCGGCTGATGAAGCAGGTCGCACGCAGAATCGAATTGGAGGTTGAGGACCCGCGGTCCTTCAGTGTCCGCCCAGAGATCAGGCACCGGTTTCGTGAATTCTACGAATTTTCTCCAATGTCGGAGCTCGACTTTCAAGTTTGGCTCAACCGGGACGCACCGTTTGAATGTCCTGATCGAGATTTAGAAGAGATTTGGTCAACGCTGAAACGGCGCGACGTACACGAGTATTTATGGCACTGGCAGATCGCTCATACAAATGTATTAGAATATCTGCTGAACGATCGGCGGTTTATCGCCGGACTTGAAGCATCATACGCACACAAGTCTGGATTCAGTTCAGACCGCATTTACGGCATGATTGATGAAATTGGAGCAAGCCGAATTCGAGATCTGAATACAACGTTTCGTTTCATGCTGTACGGGCGTCTCGCTGAAAGGATAGCGATGGGTCTGATGCGCGTTCCGACTGGGTTGAGAGTCGAATTTCCAGAATATTATGATGCGAGCAACAGCGACGTCTAATTGTCGTCTTCCACCTAGACCGAATCAGCCTCAGCAGGAGACCACAGATGGCCAACGTCCTCTATGTCGATGCCAACGCGTTCAAAGGCTTAGCCGTAGCGGGCTTGTTGAATACCTTGCTCGACACGGGACGCCAAGTGATCGTTACGACATCTGTCAGAGATGAGCTAAGCTCCTCTCCTGGCAGGGCGTCCGATCTCGAAGCGATTAGCTGGATTAACCGGAACATCGTTCTCGGGAACGTTAGAGAAGTAAATACTTCTGAACTAGGAACAGGAGCAGGTGAACTAAGTATAAGAAATCAGATACTGGCCCATCCCGAGGATAACTCGCTCGCCATTTCAGAAGATCGAGTTGGGCTTAATGCGATATTTGGTGCGACGAGCTCCGTCGGCTCGCCCGCGCCCGTTTCAACGCTTAGCTTTTTGTCCGGCGCCGTGTTGAATGGGGAGATCAAGTACTCGGATGCGGTCGATGGCATTAGCCGCATCATTGATCACTCGGCAGCGAATGACAATATGGTGCTATTTATGCCGACCAATCAGGACATGCCAATTCCCCTTAACGTTTTCGGCTCGAGTGCGATAGGATCTACCGGAACCAACACGGGAGGATGGCGGGTCGGTCCTAGCGACACACCCTGGCCGGGAGTTCCCGGCGGAGTTATCCTCTTTCCTGGCGTTGACTCTGTATCCGGAATGATGGGGGACATTCAATTCATAAATCCCGCATATTTGGCAAGCCAGGTCGACATGAGGTCCGATCCAGGAGTCAGGCTCGCGCTTGGCGCATTTGGACGGATCACGTTGTTCGCGGGTGCTACCGAGGTCGAGGGGGCGCCCGTCGTCGGAGTCAATCAGACGGTTCTGTACCCTGACGGCAGCATCGTCGCAACGCCAAGGGGTGACGTTCCTCTTAAGCTCAATGACATTCGCGATTTCTACATGGACGAGGATGGGACAACGAAATTTGCTTTGGCGGATCCAAATTCGTTGAACAATCTGGGCTCGTTCGTCATCGACAGTTCCGGCGCTGCTAGCTTCAGCTTGGAACACATTGGCGGCGGAACGACGAAAACCTTCGACTTCGCAGCGGGCGCATTGATAGAGATCGGCACCGACGTAAACGGCGACGGCGTGTTTTCCTTCGGTTCGGGCGGCAACTTAGTAATCACGGACAACGGCTTCACCAATCTGATCGGCGGCACGCCAAGCGTCAGCAGCCTTCTGGTCACCAGCAATGAGGCCTACGGGAGCGGCAATCTCATCTTCAACTACGGCACCAACTACTACGGCAACGGCACCATCTCCAACAGCGGCGGGCTGTTCGGGACCGGTTACGATTTCAACAACATTCTCGACCTCGACTATCAGATAACGTCGGGCTACGGGTTGGGCTCGATCTACAACACAGGCCTCTACAACTACTACAACGACTCGATCTCATCGCTCCTCGTCAATCCCGGCAACACGATCGGCTATTCCGGACTTGACGGTTTGTTCGGCCTGTCCGACCTGCCGATCGGCGCGTTCTACGAGAGCCGCTCCCCGGGCCACGATCCCGCGCCCTCGATCGCGGCGGCTACCCCGGTGGTGTTGAACTCGCTCGGCCAATGGGTGAGCGAGGCCTATCTGAAAAGCCTCGACACCAACCACGACGACAAGCTGACCGGCACGGAGCTGGCATCGCTGCGCGCCTGGGTCGACGGCGACGAGAACGGCGTCGCCGAGACGGGGG
Organism: Bradyrhizobium sp.; assembly: GCF_030654605.1. Taxonomy (GTDB): domain Bacteria; phylum Pseudomonadota; class Alphaproteobacteria; order Rhizobiales; family Xanthobacteraceae; genus Bradyrhizobium. Next base: position 28,495 of record NZ_JAURXB010000035.1, on the reverse strand, counting down.
AGATCAAGACGCTCGCCGCGGCGAACATTTCCGAGATTCGCGCGATCAACGCCCTCTATTACACTCTCGGCAACGCCATCGCGGCGGCCGCTGCAATCACGGCGCCGACGAAGTCGAGCGACGCGGTCAGCATCTCGCGGGTCAACTATGTTCAGAGCGTGCCGGCGAGCAACTTTCGGGCGCTTCGGGACACCGACAACCTCTACGTGGTCAACGGCAGCACATACTACAATTTCAACGGCGTGGTGAAGATCCACCCGACATATCGAACCTATATGATCGGCACCGACGGCAATGACTCCTTCGACGTCGGCTACTTTTCTGCCACGTCGTATCTCAACGTCAACGTGCTGGTCAATTTTCTCGGCGGCAACGGCGACGACATCGTAGGCGGGAGCACCCGCGACGACAATGTGTGGGGCGGCGTCGGCAACGACGTGTTGTGGGGCTATGCCGGACACGACAGGCTTTACGGCGAGGAAGGCGCCGATATCATCCTGGCCAACGAAGGCAACGACTATCTCGACGGCGGGAGCGGCGACGACCGGCTGTTCGGCTATGTCGGCAACGACGTGCTGAATGGCGGCGACGGCAACGACCTGCTGGTGGGCTTCACTCCGAGCGACGATCCCAAGCAGACGCTTTCCGCCGGCGAGACCGACAACGATTACCTCTATGGCGGCGTTGGCTTCGACGACCTCTCTGGCGACTTCGGCGACGACTATCTCGATGGCGGCAGCGAAGACGACTGGCTGAGCGGCGGCGCCGGCAACGACGTCGTATTCGGAGGCACGGGAGCGGATCAACTGCAGGGCAACGAGGGCAACGATCTCCTCGCCGCCGAAGCCGGCAACGATCTGCTGTTCGGGCAGGTCGGCAACGATACGCTGTGGGGCGGCGACGGCGACGATGTGCTGGTGGGCTTCACCGCGTCCGACGAGGCGAAACAGTCGCTTTTCGCCGGCGAGACCGATGCCGATTTCCTCTATGGCGGCAACGGCAACGACGACCTTTTTGCCGGCTTTGGCGACGACACGCTCGACGGTGGCGCCGGCTGGGACATCCTGCTCGGCCAGGACGGCCACGACACGATGTTCGGCGGCGCCGACAATGACGAATTGCAGGGCGGCGCCGACAACGATCGCCTGCTCGGCGAGGCCGGCAACGACAACATGTTCGGCCAGACCGGCAACGACATTCTGTGGGGCGGCGACGGCGACGACGTCATGCTGGGGTTTACCGGCGCGAACGAGACCAAGCAGACGCTGGCCGTCGGCGAGACCGACGACGACACGCTCTATGGCGGCGCCGGCAACGACCTGATGCTGGGCGGACTGGGCAAGGACGCGCTGCAGGGCGAACTCGGCGCCGACCAGTTGCAGGGCGGCTATGGCAACGACCTGCTGTATGGCGGCGATGGCGAAGACCTGCTGTTCGGCCAGGTCGGCGACGACGTGATGTATGGCGGCGCGGGCGACGATATCCTGGTCGGTTTTACCGGCTACAACGAGGCCAAGCAGACGCTGAGCTTCGGCGAGACCGACAATAATTGGCTTTACGGCGGGGCCGGCAACGACCTGCTGCTCGGCGGGCTCGGCCGCGACTATCTCGACGGCGGCGCCGGCGCCGACATCATGGAGGGCGGCAAGGACGACGACGCCTATATCGTCAACAGCGTCAACGACAGCATCCTCGAGCTTGCGGGCGAAGGCTATGACTTCGTCGTCAGCAGCGCCAACTACCTGCTCAATGCCAACATCGAGGAGTTGCGCCTGCTCGAAGGTTACAACATCCACGGAACCGGCAACTCCCTCGACAATCTCATCATCGGCAATTCCAGCGACAACATCCTCGACGGCGTCACCGGCGCCGACACGATGATGGGCGCCCTCGGCGACGACACATATTACATCGATCATGTCGGCGACCAGACAGTCGAACTCGCCGGCGAAGGCATCGATACCGTGCAGACCACCATCAGCATGGTGCTCGCGGCCAACGTCGAAAACATGATCCTGCTCGACTTCGCCAAGCCGGAAAAGGGCCTGGTCGACGGCGCGCCCGCGCTGGTCTACGGCTACCCGAAGGCCAACGAGCTGGACTATATCCAGGGCGACGCGGTGCCGGACTATTGGGGCACCTGCGCGCTGACCTCGATCGCCAACATCCTGACCCAGGCCAACCAGCCTTCCACCGAGAGCGACGTGGTGCTGCGCGCCATCCAGCACGGCTGGGCGGTCACGGATCCGACCCTGCCGCCCTATGAGCGCGGCGGTTCGAACTACATGGACCAGCAGGCACTGCTCGACAGCTACGGCATCCGCAATGCCTTGATCGAAGGCTACAACGAGGACGGCATCGCCAATCTGATCCGAAGCGGCCGCGGCGTCGTCGTCGCCGTCAATGCCGGCATCCTGTGGGGCGAGGCCGGTTACGTGGACTCCGGCGTCGTGAACCATGTCGTCACCGTCACCGGCGTGGTCTACGGCGAGGCCGACGGCGAACTGCTCGGATTCTATATCGCCGATTCCGGGCGTCATAAGGTCAGCGACATGACCCGCTTCGTCGACACCGCGAGCTTCATGGCGGCGGCCAATGTGCCGTACGCCTACGCGATCTACACCAAGGAAGCCATCAAGCTGTGGGACGAAGCCATCGACGGCACCGGCAACGGTCTCGCCAACAACATGGTCGGCAACCGCAACAACAACGTGCTGCGGGGCATGGCGGGCAACGACGTGTTGAGCGGCGGCTCCGGCGATGACACCTTGAACGGCGGCGACGGATCGGACACCGCCGTGTTCAGCGGCAACTTCGCCGACTACCGGCTGGGGTTGGCCAATGGCGTCGTGACCGTGACGGACCTGATTGAGAACCGCGACGGCATCGATCGCTTGATCGACGTCGAATTCCTGCGGTTCGCCGATGGCACCGTTCCATTCGATACCCCGCCGGTTGCGCATGACGACACCGGCACGACCGATGTGAACCATGCCGCCGCGCTGACCGCGGCAAGCCTGCTGGCCAATGACGTCGATCCCGACGCCAGCGATACCAAGTCGATCGTCTCGGTCTCGTCGAAATCGGCGCTGGGCGCGGCGGTGAGCCTTCAGAACGGCCAGGTGGTCTACGATCCGCGGGCGGCGGCCGCGTTGCATGGCATCGGCTCCGGCCAGAGCATGTCCGACACGTTTACCTACACCATGCGCGATTCCGCCGGTGTCACCGCGACCGCGACCGTGACCATGACGGTGAATGGCGTCAATGCGCCATCGGTCCCGAGCGGCCTGTACCGAATCGGGTCCGAATTCCTGGTCAACACCATGACAGCGGCCAACCAGACCGATCCGACGCTGACGGCGATGGCCAATGGCGGCTTTGTCGTGACCTGGCAGGACAGCAGCGGAACGCTCGGTGACGGTTTCGGCACCAGCATCAAGGCCCAGCTCTTCAATGCGGCCGGCGACAAGGTCGGCAGCGAATTCTTGATCAACAGCCAGGTTCAGGGTTATCAGATGAACCCCGCGATCAGCGCGCTCGCGGGCGGAGGCTTTGTCGCAACCTGGGAATCGAATGGCATCAGGGCGCAGGCTTTCGATGCAACGGGCGCCAAATCCGGCTCCGAATTCCTGGTTGGCCAGACCGGATGGGCGCAGATCAAGCCCGAAGTCACCGGGCTGGCCGACGGCAGCTTCGTCGTGACCTGGCAGGACGGGTTCTACGATGGCGACCAATACATCTACGGGACGACCAGTTCATTCAGCATCCAGGCACAGATCTACGGTCCCGCCGGCAACGCCATCGGCAACCGCTTCCAGATCAACGCCCCCACCACGCGCGACCAGGAAGCCCCCGACATCACGGCGTTGACCAACGGCGGTTTCGTCGTAGTTTGGCAGAACGACTACGACTGGAACATCAAGGCCCAGAGGTTCGATGCCGGCGGCAACAAGGTCGGTGCCGAACTGCTGGTCAGCGCGCCGACCAGCCATGCTGACGTAACCCCTACGATCATCTCCCTCGCGAACGGTGGGTTTGTCGTGACGTGGATCAATTCCGGGTCGATCGCCGCTCAAATTTTCGACGCTTCGGGACAAGCGGTCGGAAGTCAGGTGCAGGTCGCCGCACTGACCGGTTTTGCCGGTTACAGCACGATTCCCGCCATCGCGCTGGCGAATGGGGGTTTCGTCGTGACATGGATCGGCTCCGACAGTGCGTCCGGCGACAGCACCGGGACCTCGATCATGGCGCAGGCATTCGATGGCGGCGGCAACAAGGTGGGTTCCGCGTTTCTGGTGAACACTGAAACGGCCGGCTATCAGCTCAATCCGGTGGTCGCCGCGCTTTCCAATGGCGGCTTCGCCGTCAGTTGGCAGGATGGCGACCTCTATCTTCCCGCCGGAAGCGGCACGCTCGGCGATAGCAGCGGCGCAAGCATCAAGGCCCAGGTGTTCGGGATGAACGCCGCCAGCACCGTCGCCGGCACCTCCGGCAATGACACATTGTCAAGCGCCGGCGCATCGACGCTGATTGGAAACGGCGGCGACGATACCTATCGTCTTGCGCAGTCGCAAAATTCGAGCGTTATCGTCAACGGTTCTGCAGGCAGCCCGGCGCCGGCGGGAACCCTGGAGTTCACCGCCATCAATCCGAACCAGCTATGGCTCGATCACGCCGGGTCGGACCTCGTGATCGACGTTCTAGGGACCGGCCAGCAGGTGACGATCCAGAACTGGTACGGAAGCTCCGGGGCGCAACTCGCGGCGGTCCAAGCGGGCAATTTCGAGCTTGCGAACAGCCAAATTGATGCCCTGGTCCAGGCGATGGCGACGTTCGAGTCAAATTATGCAGCCAGTCACGGCGGCATGGCATTCAATCCGAATGCCGCGAGCCCAACCATCGTGGACGCCGCGGTAGCCGCGGCGGTGAACAACGCTTGGCAGCAGGCAGCCTAGCGAGACTCACCGACCTCGCAGGATCCCAGGAGCGAAGCAATACTGGCTGAACCACGAACCGGCAAAGTCAGAGTTTCGCAAGCGCTCACTCCATCCTGCGGACTGCATCAAACCCGGTGCCGGTGCTCCTTGCACCGGCCTAGCCATGCAGTATGGTCCCGGCCAACCGCATCTCGTGGCCCAGCCGGAACCGTCCATGACCCAGCCCGCTCCAAAACGCTTCCCCACCCCCGCCATCGACGCCCTGCCCGACGATATCCGCACGCGCCTGCTCGGCGTGCAGGAAAAATCCGGCTTCGTGCCGAACGTGTTTTTGACGCTGGCGTACCGGCCGGATGAATTCCGGGCGTTCTTTGCCTATCACGACGCGCTGATGGAGAAGGACAGCGGCCTGACCAAGGCCGAGCGCGAGATGATCGTGGTGGCGACGTCGAGCGCCAACCAGTGCCAGTATTGCGTGATCGCGCACGGCGCGATCCTGCGGATTCGCGCCAAGAACCCGCAGATATCAGACCAGATCGCGGCCAACTACCGCAAGGCGGACATCACGCCGCGCCAGCGCGCCATGCTCGACTTCGCGATGAAGGTGAGCGCCGAGGCGCAGCTCGTTTCGGAGGCGGATTTTGTCGGCCTCGCCGGCCACGGCTTTTCCGACGACGACATCTGGGATATCGCCGCGATCTCCGCCTTCTTTGCGCTGTCGAACCGGATGGCGAACGTCACCGCGATGCGTCCGAACGACGAGTTTTATCTGATGGGACGGCTGCCGAAATGAGGTCCCGCACGGACGCATGATCCGGCGTCGCCCGCGGACGACCGCTGTGGGTTCCGTTGGATCGATTGCCGCAGCCGTGCCATGTGTCATCTTCCGCCAACATTTTCTGTGAGACGCATCGCGGGCGTGCTAAATGGGGTCAGCCTTTCCCGGAGCTGGCAGCCCTGAAAACCCAGCAGCCCATACCCTCGGATGACGAGCATCGCGTGCTCAAATTCCGGCCGCGCACTTTGGCGCATCCGCCGGGCCAGCGGGGGGAGCCGGACAACCAGGCCCGGCAGCAGCCCCAAAATCTGACCCGGGATCTGACCCGGGATCTCTCGCGCTTCGAGCGAGCCCGCGAGGAACCCGACGAATTCCGGCATCGCATGCTGGCGAACGTCGCCGCCCTTGCCTTCACCGTCGCCCTGACGGCGATCGGAATATGGCTGGCGATGAGCATCGCCGACCTGCGCAAGACCCAGGATTGCGTGCTGATGGGACGGCGCGACTGCGCCCAGATTTCGACGCCGCGCAGCTAGCCACCCCGCATCGGATGCGAGGCAGGCTTTCGCTTGAGAACGCTATGGATTTTCAGGAAAATCCGGCCGTTTTACCCGTGAATCCGGCCCCTCGCAGCCCGCCTCCATTGAACTCAGGGCCTCGCTCCGATATACGGGCACTCAACTCCGGCTGGGGGATGAGGCAATCCGGAGCGCCGCGCCCCGATCCCGTGCCGCTATCGGATTTATCTCCAATATATCAAAGGCTTAATGATGTCTTCTACATTCGATCAGATCGCCACGATTATCGCCGAAACCTGCGACATCCCGCGCGACACGATCACGCCGGAGAGCCACGCCATCGACGATCTGGGCATCGACAGCCTCGATTTTCTCGACATCGCGTTTGCCATCGACAAGGCGTTCGGGATCAAGATGCCGCTGGAGAAGTGGACCCAGGAGGTCAACGACGGCAAGGCGACCACCGAGCAGTATTTCGTCCTGAAGAACCTCGCCGCCCGCATCGACGAACTGGTCGCGGCCAAGAGCGCGGGCGCCTAATCGCCCGCCATGCAACTTGATTATTTCAGGCTGATTGACCGCATCGTCGAGATCGACCTCGAGGCCAGGACGATCATCGTCGAGGCCCAGGTTCCGCAAGCGCACACCATCTTCGAGGGACATTTCCCGGGCTTCCCGATCATGCCCGGCGTGTTGCTGACGGAGGCGATGGCGCAGAGTTCCGGCTGGCTGCTGCTCGGCGTGACCAGGTTCGAGCGCATGCCGTTCCTGGCGATGGTGAAGGAAGCCAAGATGCGGGGTTTCGTCAGTCCCGGCCAGCTGTTGACGATCGAAGCGAAGATCGAGCACGAAGGCTCGGGCTTTGCCGTCACCTCGGCCAAGGCGCGGGTCGGCACCGAACTGAAGTGCAGCGCCACCCTTACCTTCCGCCAGATTCCCTTCCCCGATCCGTCCCTGCGCGTCCATATGGATGCGGTGGCCAACGAGATCGGCTTTCCGATGCAGGCCATGACGCCATGAACAAGCCGAAGGAAGCCTGGATCACCGGTATCGGTATCGTCTCGTCGCTCGGCGAAGGGCTGGACGCGCATTGGGATGCCCTCAATGCACGCCGCATCAACGTCGATGAAAAGCGCTTTGCCCCCTACATCGTCCACCCGCTGGCGCCGGTCAGCTTCGACGCGCAGATCCCGAAAAAGGGCGATCAGCGGCAGATGGACGCCTGGCAGCGCATCGGCACCTATGCCGCCGGGCTGGCGCTGGACTCCGCCGGCGTCAAGGGCAACCAGGAAATCCTCGGCCGAATGGACATGATCGTCGCAGCCGGCGGCGGCGAGCGCGACGTGCCGGTCGACCTCGCCATCCTCAATGCCTACGTAAAGAGCAATGCGGGTCCCGCCTTTCTCAATGAAAGGCTGATGAACGATCTGCGGCCGACGCTGTTTTTGACCCAGCTCTCCAACCTGCTCGCCGGCAACATCGCTATCGTTCACGGGGTTTCCGGCACCTCGCGCACGTTCATGGGCGAGGAAGCGGCGAGCATCGACGCGGCGCGGATTGCGCTGGCGCGAATACAATCCGGCCAAAGCGACATCACCCTGGTCGGCGCCGCCCATAATGGCGAGCGGACGGATCTGCTGATCCTCTATGAATTCGACGACTTCAATCTCAAGGACAAGTTCGACCCGGTTTGGGCGCGCGACAAGCATAGCGGCTTTGCGCTGGGCTCGGCGGGCGTTTTCCTGGTCATCGAATCCAGGGAGCACGCCGAGGCCCGCGGCGCCAGGCCTTACGCCAGGCTGACCAACGTGGTCACGGACCTGGCGCAACGCAAGCAGCCGGGCGCGGTGACGAAATCGCTGGAAGCGCTGTGGTCGAAGCTCGGGATGCCAAAAGACAATGGCGCCTTGATCACAGGCGCGACCGGGGTCGAACCGGTCACCTCAGAGGAAAGAGCATTTCTGAGCGGGCACCCCGGCTGCGCGGTTCGCGCCACCGGAACCTCGTTCGGCCACACGCTGGAGACCCAGTTTCCCCTGGGACTGGCGCTGGCCGCGCTTTCGCTCTCGCGCGGCGCGCTGTTTCCGCCGAACGATCCGACCGGGCTCGAGGTTGAAATGACTGACCCGCCGACCCAGATTGTGGTCATGGGAGCCGGTCACTGGCAGGGCGAAGGCATGGCCCTGGTCGAGGCCATCAACAAGTAGAGACGGCGTGGGATCGACGGGGACATCATGACAGCACCACGCGACAAATTCGGCAGACCGATCGTCGTCGTTACCGGCATGGGCATCGTCACGTCGCTCGGCGCCGGCAAGGCCGACAACTGGAAGAAACTGACCGCGGGCGAATCCGGCATCCGGACCGTGACGCGCTTTCCGATCGACGGCCTGAAGTCGACAATGGCGGGAACGGTCGATTTCGTCACCGTCGAGCCGAGCTCGTCGACCGGCTTGACCGAGCGGCTCGCCGATATCGCCACCGAGGAGGCCCTCGGGCAGTCCGGTATCGGCAGAATGGGCGATTTTCCGGGACCGCTGTTTCTCGCCGTCGCCCCTGTCGAGGTTGAATGGTCGCAACGGATCGAAGTCGGACGCGCCGTCGGCAAACCGGATTTCGACGTCAACGACGTCCTTGCCATCAGCGGCGGCGGAAAATTCTCGCCGTATCATCACCGCTTCATGTTCGGCTCGGTCGCGGGACATCTGGCCGAGAAATTCGGCACCAAGGGATCGCCGATTTCGCTTTCGACCGCCTGCGCGTCGGGCGCCACCGCGATTCAACTCGGCGTCGAAGCCATTCGCCGCGGCGAAACCGACGCCGCACTGGTGGTGGCGACCGATGGCTCGGTCAATCAGGAAAACCTGATCAGGTTTTCGCTGTTGTCGGCACTATCGACCCAGAACGATCCGCCACAGGCCGCCTCCAAGCCGTTTTCGAAGAACCGCGACGGTTTCGTCATTGCGGAAGGCGCCGGCACGCTGGTGCTCGAAAGCTTTGAGGCCGCCGTCGCCCGCGGCGCGCCAATTCTCGGCGTCGTTGCCGGCTGTGGTGAATTGACCGACTCGTTTCACCGCACGCGCTCCAGCCCGGACGGCAAACCGATCATCGGCTGTGTCCGAAAGTCGCTGGCGGATGCCGGCATGACGACCGAGCAGATCGACCACATCAACGCGCACGGCACCGCGACGCCGGAAAACGACAAGATGGAATATCAGGGCATCTCGGCGGTGTTCGGCGAACGCGCCCAGCAGATTCCGGTGTCGTCGAACAAATCGATGATCGGCCATACCATCTCGGCCGCGGGCGCCGTCGAAGCGATCATTTCGCTGCTGACGCTCGAACATCAGCGGATTCCGCCGACCATCAATTATGAGATTCCGGATCCCGCGATTCCCTTCGACGTGGTTCCGAACGTCGCCCGCGACGCGCGCGTCACCGCCGTGATGTCGAACTCGTTCGGATTCGGCGGCCAGAATGCTTCGCTGATCCTGACGCGCGAACCGATCTAGCGGCCGGCCAGCCAGTTCCAATGAGCCATCTGGTCCTTCGCACCAAGCTTCGCCTCCGTAACGCGGCCAAGGCGCTCGGCGACGCCGCCGTCGGGGCGTTGACGATCGGGATGCTGCGCACCACCCGCTTCTTCGATCCGGTCAAGACCGCCAGCCGGTTCGGCCGCGCGTTGCGATTTATCGGTCCGCGGTTGCGCGAAGACCGGATCGGCCGCGAAAATCTCAAAGCCGCCTTCCCCGAAAAATCCCCGGAAGAGATCGAGAAAATCCTGACGGGCGTCTGGGACAATCTCGGCCGCATCGGCGCCGAATTCGCCCATCTCGACCACATCTGGGATTACGACATCAATTGCCCGGAGAAAAGCCGCGTCGAAATTCCGCAGCGAACCCACGAATTGTTTGCCCAGCTCAAGAATGACGGCAAGCCGGCCCTGATCTTCGCAAGCCATCTCGGCAATTGGGAACTGCCGGCGCTGGCCGCGGTGGCGCACGGGCTTGATGCGGCGATCCTGTTCCGGCGCCCGAACAGCCAGTCCGCCGACCGCGCCATCGAGAAAATCCGCGCGGTGAAAATGGGCACGCTGATCCCGGCGGGCCGCGAGGCGCCGCTAAAGCTCGCGGAAGCGCTGCAAAAAGGCCAGCACGTCGCCATGCTGGTCGACCAGTATCTCACCAACGGCGTCGAGGTCACTTTCTTCGGCCGCAAGACCAAAGCCAATCCGATGCTGGCGCGGCTGCTGCGCCAGGTCGACTGCCCGATCCACGGCACCCGCATCATCCGCCTCCCCGGCAACCGCTTTCGCGCCGAACTGTCCGAGGAAGTAAAGCCGGTGCGCGACGCGGACGGAAAAGTCGACATCCAGGGCACGATGCAGGCGGTCACTTCGGTGGTCGAGGGCTGGATCCGCGAGTATCCGGAACAATGGCTGTGGCTGCATCGCAGGTGGCGGTAGTGCTGACGCCTGGATGGAGCGCAGCGCAATCCGGGACGGAGCGTGACGCACCACCGGCCCCGGATTGCGCCATCGCCTCGGCGCCTTGCGCCGACCCGCTGGCTCCATCCGGGCTACGAAATTCTCTCAACATCATTGCGAGCGCAGTGAAGCAATCCATACTTTCTTTTTGTAGCTCGATGGATTGCTTCGCTGCGCTCGCAATGACGGAGGAGAGAGCGAGAACTACCGCCCCGTCTTCACCCTGGTCCAGAGCCGGTTGATGACGCGCTGGGTCGCCGGATCGCGCGCGGTGATGACGAACAGTTTCTGGATGGTGGCCTCATCCGGATAGATGTTCTTGTCATTCAGGATCTTCGGATCGATCAGCTTCTGGCTCGCCAGGTTGCCGTTGGCATAGGACAGGAAATCGGAATTTTTCGCCGCGACCTCGGGCCGGTAGAGATAGTTGATCAGCTCATAGGCCTCGGCGACGTTCTTCGCATCGGCGGGAATCGCCAGATTGTCGAAGAACATCTGCGCGCCCTCCTTGGGGATCGTGTAGCCGATCTCGATGCCGTTCCTGGCCTCCGCCGCGCGGCTGCGCGCCTGCATGATGTCGCCGGACCAGCCCACCACGAAGCAGATTTCGCCACTGGCCATGGCGCCGAGATATTCCGATGAATGAAATTTTCGAACATAGGGCCTGATCCTGCTGACGAGATCGGCGGCCTTGTCGAGATCGGCCTGCCTGGTCGAGTTGGGATCGAGCCCGAGATAGCCCAGCGCCGCGGGCAGAATATCGTCGGCGGAATCCAGCATGTGAATGCCGCAATCCCGAAATTTTGCGAGATTCTCCGGCTTGAAGACGATGTCCCAGCTGTCGATCTTCGCATCCGGCCCGAGCAGTTTTTGCGCGATCTTGACGTTGTAGCCGATGCCGGTGGTGCCCCACATGTAGTTGGCGCCGTAACTATTGTCGGGATCGTAGGTGGCGAGCCGGTTGGTCACGACAGGCCAGGCATTGGCGAGGTTCGGCAGCTTCGACTTGTCGAGTTTTGTAAATACCTTCGCGGTGATCTGGCGCTGCAGGAAATAGCCGGTGGGAACGACGACGTCGTAGCCGGATTTTCCGGCGAGCAGCCGGGTCTCCAGGGTCTCGTTGGCGTCGAACGTGTCGTAGACGACCTTGATGCCGGTTTCCCGGGTAAAATCCTCCAGCACCCCCGGCGCCATGTAGTTCGACCAATTGTAGAAATTGACGATGCGCGGCTGCGCTTGCGCAGGCAGCGGGCACAACGCCAGCGCCGCGGCCATCGCTGCGGCAAGCGGGACGTGAGAGCGGTTGCGGAAGCGCATCCGGATCTTCCCGTTAGCGGCGATGCACCGCGTCCGACAGCCGTTCCAGCGCGGTATCGAGCGTGGCATCGTTCTTGGAAAAGCAAAACCGCACCACCGACGTCACCGGATTCTCTTCATAGAAGGCCGACACCGGAATCGCCGCCACCTTGTAGTCGGTGACGATACGCTTGCAGAACGCCTCGTCGGTCTCGTTGAGGCCGAGCGGTGAAAGATCGACCGTGAGAAAATACGTGCCCTGCGATTTGAGCACCGGGAAGCCGATGCGCTCGAGGCCCTTTGTCAGCCGGTCGCGGCTGCGCGCCAGTTCCTTGCGCATGTCGAGAAAGTAATCCGCCGGCTTGCCGAGGCCGTAGGCGACCGCGACCTGCAGATTGGGCGCGGTGGTGAAGGTGAGAAACTGATGCACCTTGGCGGCGACGCGCAACAGCGGCGGCGCGGCGCAGACGAAACCGATCTTCCAGCCGGTCAGCGAAAAAATCTTGCCGGCGGAGCCGACCTTGACGGTGCGCTCGCGCATGCCCGGAATGGTGATCAGCGGGATATGCTCGCGGCCGTCGAAGATCACATGCTCCCAGACCTCGTCGCAGATCGCGACCGTATCGAACTCCTGGCAGTACCGCGCCAGCAATTCGAGGTCCTCGCGCGGATAGACCACGGCCGCCGGATTGAGCGGATTGTTGAACAGTACCGCCTTGGTCTTGTGGTTGAAGACGCCCTGCAGCGCCTCCTCGGTCAGCCGCCAATGCGGCGGCTCGAGCCGCACCAGCCGCGGGATGCCGCCGGCCTGGCGGATGATGGGCAAATAGGAGTCGTAGACCGGCTGGAAGCACACCACCTCGTCGCCGGGCTCGACCACGGCCAGAATGGACGCTGTCAACGCCTCGGTACCGCCCGAGGTGACCATCACTTCGGTCATCGGATCGAGCTCGAGGCCGTGCCAGCGCCCGTAATGGGCCGCGATCGCCTGCCGCAGCTCCGGCAGGCCCATCATCGACGGATACTGGTTGTAGCCGTTCATGACCGCGTCCGCCGCGGCCCGCCTGAGATCCTCCGGTCCGGGATGGTCGGGAAAGCCCTGACCGAGATTGATGGCGTTGTTGTCGCGGGCGGCCTGCGACATCGCCTCGAACACCGTGACGGGAAGATTCGCAAAAACCTTGTTCATGGACGTCATGGCGGAGGTCAGCCGCCGCTCTTGGTCGGCAATCCCGCGGCCTTCCAGCCGATTATCCCGCCGGCGAGATGCTTGTCGTAGGTAAAACCCGCGGACTGCGCCGCCAGCGAGGACGTCACCGATCGCTTGCCGGAGCGGCAGGCGAAAACCACCTCTTTGCCCTGCGGATCCGGAATATCCTTCGCATCGAAGGTCGAAAGCGGAACGACGATGCCACCGGGGTAGGCTTCCACCGCAACCTCATTGGGCTCGCGGACGTCCACCAGCAGATAGCGGCCTTCCGCCATGCCCTTCGATACCTCCTCCGGCGTCAAATCGTGCACTTGATGACCCTGGTCCGCCACTGACAATCCTCCCCGCGATCCAATCGCATCCCGACTGCGCGGATCCCATTCGCTCAGTGCCAAAGTCGCCTTTGGCGCCGGGAAAATCAAGCGCCTGAGGCCCCCCATTTGAGATGGCCTGAAGCTGGATGATGACTTCAGATGATCACCTGCGTCCCGACCTCGACCACGCGCCCGGTCGGGATCTGGAAATAGTCGGTGGCGTCGTTGGCCGACTTGCTCAGCCCGATGAACAAATGATCCTGCCACTGCGGCATCCCGGAATTCGGGGACGGCTTCAGCGAGCGCCGCGACACGAAGAACGACGTCGCCATGATATCGAACTGCCAGCCGAGCTTGCGCGCGATCACCAGCGCCTTCGGGACGTTGGGAGATTCCATGAAACCGAAGCGCAGCCGGACGGTGGAGAATTTGTCGCTGATCTTTTCCATCCGGACGCGGTCGGCGACGTCGACGCGCGGCGTCTGCGCGGTCTCGATGGTCAGGATCACATTGTGCTCGTGCAGCACCTTGTTGTGCTTGAGATTGTGCAACAGCGCGGTCGGCACGAAACTGGGGTCGCTGGTGAGAAACACCGCGGTGCCCTTGACGATGTGGGGCGGACGCTTCTCCAGGCTCTTGATCAGATCATCGAGCGGCACCTCGATGCGCCGCGTCTTCAGGATCAGGATCGCGGCGCCGCGGCGCCAGGTCCAGACCATGCCGGCCATCAAGAGGCCGAACAGCAGCGGCACCCAGGCGCCTTCGAGCAGCTTCATGAGATTGGCGGTGAAGAACGTCATGTCGACGACGATCAGCGGCACGATCACCGCAGCCGCCGTGGCCGCTTTCCAGTTCCACAACTTCCAGATCACGACGAAACCCATGATGCCATCCACCACCATGGTCGTGGAGACGGCGATGCCATAGGCCGACGCGAGGTTACTCGAGCTGCGGAACAACAGCACCAGCATCAATACGCCGATCAGCAACAGCCGGTTGACGCGCGGCAGATAGATCTGCCCGGCATGGCTCTCCGAGGTGTAGCGGACCTCGAAGCGGGGCAGCAGGCCGAGTTGCACCGCCTGGCGGACCAGCGAAAAGGCTCCGGTAATCACCGCCTGGCTCGCAATCACCGTCGCCGCGGTCGCCAGCAGGACCAGCGGTATCAACATGATTTCCGGAACCATCCGGTAGAACGAGCTCTCGATCGCGGCGGGATGGGCGAGCACCAATGCGCCCTGGCCGAAATAGTTGATCAGCAGCGCCGGCAGCACGAAGTAGAACCACCCGGCCTGGATCGGCTTGCGTCCGAAGTGCCCCAGATCCGCATACAGCGCCTCGCCGCCGGTCACCGCGAGAAAAACCAGGCCCAGCGTCACCAGCCCGACGGTTCCGTGGCTGAACAGGAACTGGATCGCGTACCAGGGATTGATCGCCGCCAGCACCGAGGGATCATCGCTGATATGCAGCAGGCCCAATACCGCCAGCGTGACGAACCAGAGCATCATGACCGGCCCGAACGCCGCCGCGACGCGGGCGGTGCCGGTGCTTTGCACCGAGAACAGCCCGACGAGAATGAAAATCGTCAGCGGCACGACGTAATGTTCGAGCGCCGGCGCAGCGAGCTTGAGACCTTCGACTGCGGACAGGACCGAAATCGCCGGCGTGATCATGGAATCGGCGATGAACATCGAAGCGCCGATCACGCCCAGCGCCAGCAATGGCCAGCTTCGGCGGCCGAGCGCGCGTTGCCCGAGCGACATCAGCGACAGCGTGCCGCCCTCGCCATTGTTGTCGGCGCGCAGCAACAGCAGCACATATTTTACGGTGACGACGACAAACAGCGACCACAGGATCATGCTGAGAACGCCGAGCACGATGTCGCGCGTTACCGGACCGCCATGCGCCGCCGCGTGCACAGCCTCGCGAAACGCATACAGCGGCGAGGTGCCGATATCGCCGAACACCACGCCGATACTTCCCAGCGTCAGGGCCCAGAAGCCGGTGGTCGCGGGCGCCGCCTCATGGGCTTCGGTTGTGGGGACGCTGAGAGCCATGATGCCTGAAACGCTTTGTCGGTTGATGTGTGACCCGGGCCGGCTATCGACGCCTTCCTGGGAGGCTTGTCAACCGATCCACCCTAGCATCGCTGGCATGCGAAACTCGCCCGCAAAAGCGAGTTCCCCACGACAAAATGAGGTATTATGGTAGTGTAATTATGGCTTCAGGCCGGGGGGCAGCGGCGGATCCTCACGCATCAACGTGATGGTCACGCGGCGGTTGGCCGACAGCGTCGGATCGTCGGGGAACAGCGGCTGGCTGTCGGCCTTTCCCGAGACGGCAAAGATGTGGGAGGACGGCACGCCCTCCCATTCGAGGATCTGGCGCACGGCGTTGGCGCGGTCCGCCGACAGATCGAACGCCCCGTACTCGTTTCGCGACGGCACGAAGTCTGCCGCGGTGTGTCCGATAATGTGAATGCGAAGCGGCGTCGCCTTGAGCGGACCGGCAAGCTTCTGGATCAGCCGGCGGGTGCGGTCGTATGGCACCTTGGAGCCGTCGGCGAACATCGAGCGGCCGTCCTGGTCGACGATTTCCAGGTTGAGGCCCGCCTTGGTTTCCTCGAACATGATGTGTTTGGAAATTTCGGTCAGCTCCGGCATGTCCTGCAACGCCTGGCGCAGCGAAGCCGAGGCCAGCGCGAATTCGCGGTCGATCTTCAGCCGGGCGCCCTGCGCGAGGCTGTTTTCCTTCTCATCCGGCGTCGGCGTATTGGAGGCTTCCTCGGGAGGGATGTGCGCGGCGTTCTTCAGCTTCGTCCTGGTCGGCAGCCCATCGGATTCGATGATTCCGGAATAGCGCGCTTCGGTCTGCACCCCGAACGCCTCGCGCATCGAGCCGGCGACGATCTTCAGCTTGTTCTGGTCCTGGTTGGAGAACGCGACCAGCATGACGAAAAATGCCAGCAGCAGGGCCATCAGATCGGCAAAGGTCACGAACCAGCCGTGACCGCCATGGGCTTCTTCGCGTTTTTTCTTGGCCATGCTCTATGTCCGCGCCTGTCTGTCGCCGTTGATCAAGCGGGAACCAGTTCGCCTTCTTCGTGACGATGCTTTTCGGGCAGATAGGCCAACAGCATTTCGCGCACCAGCGTCGGGCTCTTGGAATCGCGGATCATCAGGATGCCGTCGATGATCAGCGTTCGGTTGGTTTCCTCGTCGATCAGCTTGCCGTGCAGCTTGTCGGCGATCGGAAGACAGATCAGGTTCGCCACCAGCGCGCCGTAAAGCGTCGCCAGCAAGGCCACCGCCATGAAGGGACCGAGCTTCGAGGGATCCGACATGTTCGAGAACATCTGCACCATGCCGAGCAGCGTGCCGATCATGCCGAAGGCCGGCGCGCAGTCGCCGATGGCGCGATAGATCTTCGAACCTTCGTTCAAATGCAGCAGGAAATTATCGCGGTCGCGTTCCAGATTGTCGCGGATGAATTCCAGATCGTAGCCGTCGGCGACGTAGCGAATTCCCTTGGCGAGGAACGGCTCGGAGGTTTCGACCTTTTCAAGACCGACCGGACCCTGCTTGCGCGCGATCTCCGCGATGCGGGCCAGTTCGTCGACCAGGTCGCGGGCCGAAAGGCTGCTCAGGGTGAAAGCGAATTTGGCGCCGAGCGGCAGGCCGTGGAGCATCGCCGACAGCGGGAAGCGGATCAGCGTCGCCGCGAACGAGCCGCCGAAGATGATGATGACGGCATGGATGTCGTAGAACATCCGGAAGTCGCCGCCCATCAGGATCAGCGTACACAACACGATCGCGCCGGCGATCAGGCCAAGCAGGGTGGCGATATCCATGATGAACTCCGACGCAAACGCACTCGACCGGCCGTTCTGGGCGGTGACGCCGCTCATCCGGAGCCGCGCAACAGGCACCCTAAGGCGCGGCCATTAAAGACGCGTAAAGGTTAAGCGCCCGCGAGGCCGTAATAGACCGGTGCGACGCCATCTAAACGTTTTGCTAACCATAACCCGACGCCGTCAGCCGGCGGCCAAGCCTGTCAAGTCGAGGCTCAGCGCGCGCAACCGTTGACGTGCGGCTTGGTCATAGGCCTGCGGATTGACCTTCGCCTCGTTCATGCTGTTGAAAAACAACCCGCTCTTGTCAGCGACATCGTCGCCCGAAACCAGATGCAGGATCGCTTCGCCGCCCTGCTCCACGGTGGAGATCGGCGTCACGCCGCCGGCGCGCACCATCGTGGTGTTCATGTAAGTGGCCGGATGCAGCGAATTCACGGTCACGCCCGATCCCGCGAGCTGCCTCGCAAGATCGATCGTGAACATGATCTGCGCGAGCTTGCTCTGGGCATAGGCGCGGCCGCCGCTGTAACCCCTGGTGATCATCACGTCGTCGAAATCGATCGGGTGCTGACCGAGCGAGGCGACGTTGACGATCCGCGACGGCGCGCTTGCCTGCAACACGGGCAGCAACAGATGCGCGAGCAGAAAGCCGGAGAGATAATTGACGGCGAAGCGCAGTTCGTGACCGTCCCGGCTGGTCTGCCGCGCCGGGCCTTCATTCTGCGATCCGATCCCGGCATTGCTGACGAAAACATCCAGCCGCCTGTGGTCGGCAAGCACGGCCTGGGCAAGCCTCCGCACCTCGGCAAGCGAGGAAAGATCGGCCTGATAGAAGATGGGCTCGCCGCCCCCTGCCCGCTTGATCTCCTCGATCAGGGTTTTGGCCCGCGCACTGTCGCGGCCATGGATCAGGACCCTGGCGCCTGATGTCGCCAGTTTGGCGGCGACATAGCGGCCGACGCCGTCGGTCGAGCCGGTGATCAGAACCGTCTTGCCATCGATCTTCATGCCGGAAGGCGCGCCTTCTCCCTCAGTGAATTTCAGCGGAGCGCTTCAGCGCCTCTTTCAATTTCTCCAGCGAAAAATCCTTGCTGCGCGCGATCTCGAGAATCGGGGTTTCGCGGCGGGCGCAGAGTTCGCAGGCATCCGGCACCTTGGCTGCGATATCGTGCGGGATCACGATCGCGCCGTGGCTGTCGGCGTGAATGAGATCGTCGGAACGCACCGTCATGCCGGCGACGCGGACTTCGCCGCCAAAGCTTTCGGCGTGAACCCAGGCGTGCGACGGGCCGATCGAGCCTGCCAGCGCCTGGAAGCCCGGCGCCCATTGCGGGATGTCGCGGATCGAGCCGTCGGTGATGACGCCGAGACAACCCAGCGCCTTGTGCACGTTGCTCTGCACCTCGCCCCAGAATGCGCCGTAGCCGACGTCGGCGCCGTCGATGTCCTGGATCACGGTGATGCGCGGGCCATGGCCGGTTCCGACATATTCGTAATAGTCGATCCGCCGTTTCGACGCCTCATCGGCCGGCAGGCCCGATTTCACCACCGAGCGGATCGTCACCGTGCGCGCATAACCGACCATCGGCGGCAGATCCGGGAACGGACACACCAGCGGCTTGGTGGTGTAACCGATCAGGCGGCGTTCGGGCGCGACGATTTCCATCGCATTGCAGATGGTCGGGGTGTCGTAGCGCGCCAGGGCTTCGAGGACCGATGCGGGCAGCGGCGCGGATGCGGATTTCGTCACGGGCGTTTCACTCCAGATTTTGCAAGGCCGCCGTTATGAAGCCGCCCATTGATCTGCCTATAGCCGAGATTGGGACCGAACCCAACTCATGCCAGATATCCAGAAGAGAAGTCGCCAGCAGGCGGGCCGATCAGTTCAGCCGGGCCGGACGGTCATCGGTCGCCGGCTCGGCGACCGGTGGCACGAACGGCGGCGCGGCGGGATCTGACGGGGCGGCATCGGCCGGCGGAGCTGCCGCCAGCGCCGCAGCGGCCCGTTCATGGCCACGATAGGTCTTCCAGCCCCAGGGCAGGCTCGCGAGGTACAGCACAGACCCCACCGACAGAATGTGCCAGGGGTAACCGATCAGCAGCGCCACGAAGAAGATCACCGAGACGAAAACCGGCAGCACCATCGCCGGCGGCACCCGCAGACGCACGGTCTTGCCTGAAAACACCGGCAGCCGCGACACCATCAGGAAGGCGATCAGCAACGTGTAGGCGGTGGTCAGCATCACCGGAGGCACCGGAACGCCGAGGAATGAAAGATAGACCGGCAGCAGCACCAGGATCGCGCCGGCGGGTGCCGGAACGCCGGTGAAGAAATTCGCCGCAAAGGCCGGCTTGTTCGGATCGTCCATGGTGGCGTTGAAGCGCGCCAGCCGCAGGCCGCCGGAGATCGCGAACACCATGGCGGCGATCCAGCCGGCATTGTTCAGATCGTGCAGCGTCCAGGAATACAGGATCAGGCCTGGTGCCACGCCGAAATTGACGAAGTCGGCGAGGCTGTCGAGTTCGGCGCCGAATTTCGACTGGCCCTTGATCATGCGGGCGACACGGCCATCCACGCCATCGAGCACCGCGGCGAACACGATCAACGCCACGGCCAGCTCCATCCGCCCTTCGGTCGAGAGGCGGATCGCGGTCAGGCCCGCGCAGATCGCGAGCAGCGTGATGACGTTGGG
Organism: Bradyrhizobium sp.; assembly: GCF_030654605.1. GTDB lineage: Bacteria > Pseudomonadota > Alphaproteobacteria > Rhizobiales > Xanthobacteraceae > Bradyrhizobium. The sequence continues at coordinate 8,410 of NZ_JAURXB010000035.1, read as the reverse complement.
CACCAGCAACCGCACCGGGATCGGGCGAAACCGGCGGCGGCGCATTTCCGGGGATTTGGGATCGATGGGTGACTGCATCGTCAAGATATAGCAACTAGCCGGCCGCCGCGCCATTGTGGCGGCCCAGTGGCGGCCGGCCAGGCCAGCCGCCCGGCCGAGATGGTTAATCGGCGCGCCAGGTCCGGCCCCCGTCGCCGAGCCTGAGATCGGCCAGCACGGTTTCCCCCGCCACCGCCGTCTGGCCCACGGAAACCAGCGCTTTGCTGCCCTCCGGCAGGAAGACGTCGAGCCGCGAGCCGAAACGGATCAGCCCGAACCGCTCGCCGGCGCCGAGCGACTGCCCCTCGCGGACAAACGAGACAATTCGCCGCGCCACCAGGCCCGCGATCTGGACCACGCCGATACGGCCGCCGTCCGGCATCGAGATCACGAGCGAATTGCGCTCATTGTCCTCGCTGGCCTTGTCGAGCTCGGCGTTGATGAAGGCGCCCGGCCGGTACGCGATCCGGTCGATCTTGCCGGTCACCGGGCTGCGGTTCACGTGGCAGTTGAACACGCTCATGAAGACCGAGATGCGCAGCAGCGGCTTGTCGCCGAGCCCGAGTTCGGCCGGCGGCAACACCATCGAGATCAGGGAGACGCGTCCGTCCGCCGGCGACACCACGATGCCCTCACGCACCGGCGTCACCCGCACCGGATCGCGGAAGAACAGCGCGCACCAGACCGTCAGCAGCGTGCCGATCCAGCCCAGCGGGGTCCATAGCCAGAACAGGAACAGGCTCGCCAGCGCAAAGCCGCCGATAAAGGGATAGCCCTCGGGATGGATGGGCGGAATTTGAGCGCGGATCGAGTTGGCGATGGACATCGATGGGTTCACTGTCGGTTGCCCCTCTTCCCTGGCGGAAGATGGGATCAGATTTCGGTCAATTCCGGCTTCGCCGGCGTCACCAGCGCGTCGTCGACCGGCGGCGGGGTACGGTTCGGCGCTTCGTTCTCGTCGGCAATCAGGGCCAGGCGTTCCCGCGCCTCCTGGGCTTCGCGCTGCCTGTTCCACATACTGGCATAAAGTCCGCCCGATGCCAAAAGCTGCGTGTGCGTGCCGCGTTCGGCGATGCGGCCCTCATCCAGTACGATGATTTCGTCGGCGCCCACGATGGTGGATAGCCGGTGTGCGATCACCAAAGAGGTGCGGTTGCGCGACACCCGCTCCAGCGCATCCTGGATTTCCTGCTCGGTATGGCTGTCGAGCGCCGAGGTGGCCTCGTCGAGCACCAGGATCGGCGGCGCCTTCAGCACCGTGCGCGCGATCGCGACGCGCTGCTTCTCGCCGCCCGACAGTTTCAGGCCGCGCTCGCCGACCTGGGTCTCATATCCCTTCGGCGACATCCTGATGAAGCCGTCGATCTGCGCCAGCCGCGCCGCCTCCTCCACCTCGGCATCGCTGGCGTCCCAGCGGCCGTAGCGAATGTTGTAGCGGATGGTGTCGTTGAACAGCACGGTGTCCTGCGGCACCATTCCGATCGAGGCCCGCAGCGTCGACTGCGTAACCTGCTTGATATCCTGACCGTCGATCAGGATCCTGCCGCCGGAGACGTCGTAGAGCCGGAACAACAGCCGCGAGATGGTGGACTTGCCGGCGCCGGAGGGGCCGACGATCGCCACCGTCTTGCCGGCCGGCACCTCGAAGCTGAGCCCCTTGAGGATCTGGCGATCGGGATCGTAGGAAAACTTCACGTCGTCGAAACGCACATTGCCCGACGTCACGATCAGCGGCTGTGCGCCGGGAACATCCTTGATCTCGGGATTGCGCGACAGCACGCTGAACATCTTCTCGATGTCGATTACCGCCTGCTTGATCTCGCGGTAGACCATGCCCATGAAATTCAGCGGCTGGTACAGCTGGATCATCATGGCGTTGACCATGACGAAATCGCCGACCGTGTTGATGCCGTTGCGCACCCCGATCGCGCACATCAGCATGGTCGCGGTGAGGCCGGCGGTGAAGATGATCGCCTGCCCGGTATTGAGAACCGCCAGCGAGGTATAGGTCTTCACGCTGTTGCGCTCGTAGCCTTCCATCGAACGGTCGTAGCGGGTGGCCTCGCGCTGCTCGGCGCTGAAATACTTCACCGTCTCGTAGTTCAGCAGCGAGTCGATCGCCTTGGTGTTGGCCTCGGTGTCGGACTCGTTCATCTTGCGGCGGATCTCGATCCGCCATTCGGTCGCGACGTAGGTGTAATACATGTAGATCGCGACCATGATCAGCGTGACCAGCACGTAACGCCAGTCGAACTGCCACAGCAGCACCGCCATCAGCAGCGAAACCTCGACGATGGTCGGCACCAGTTGCAGGATCACCATCCGCACGATGACTTCGATGCCGGAGCGGCCGCGCTCCAGCACCCGCGTCAGCCCGCCGGTCTTGCGCTCCAGGTGAAAGCGCAGCGACAGCTCGTGCATGTGGACGAAGGTGAGGTAGGCGAGCTTGCGCACCGCATGCATCGCCACCCGCGCGAAAATTCCGTCGCGCCACTGGGTCAGCACCGCCATCAGCACGCGCAAGCCGCCATAGCTCGCCGTCATGATCAGGGGCGAAGCGATCAGCCACAGCGTCCAGTTCGACGCCTGCACCGGCGCGGTATCGGCGCCGGTCAAAGCATCGATCGCCCATTTGAAGGTGAACGGCACCGTGAGCGTTGCGAGCTTCGCTGCAACGAGCAGCACCATCGACCAGACCACGCGCGTCTTCAGGTCGGCGCGGTCGCCGGGCCAGATATACGGCCACAGATGCGCCAGCGTCCCCATCAGGGAAGCCTGTTCGAGGGACTTGTCGGGAGAAGCCGGCGCGTCGGCAGCGCCGTGGCGCGAATCAGCGTGGGCCATCAAGCAAGACCTGAGGCAAAACGCTGCGCCGACCCGCTGTCGGGCCTGATTTTCGGTTCGTTGGCATGCTGCGTCATATAGAGCGTTTGCGCGCCGCGTGCACCCTCAAGGGCAGCAAATCTTTGGCGATTTCCCCCATTTACCGGACGATTCAATCGCCTTTGTGAATCCGTCAGGGTTGACGCCCCTACGTTGCAGTGCCACATGCCCAATATGACCACGATCAAAACCGTTTGCGTCTATTGCGGCTCCGGCCCCGGCACAAACCCCCGCTTCGTCGAAGCCGCCATCGCATTTGGAAAGACCCTCGCCGAGAACGGTATCCGCCTCGTCTATGGCGGCGGCTCGGTCGGCCTGATGGGCGCCGTGGCCCAATCCGTGCTCGATCACGGCGGCGCGGTGACCGGCATCATTCCCGAGTTCCTGACCAGCCGCGAGAACGCGCTCAAGCGCGTGCAGGAGCTGATCGTCACGCCCGACATGCACGAGCGCAAGCGGTTGATGTTCGAGCACTCCGACGCCTTCGTGGCGCTGCCCGGCGGCGTCGGCACGCTGGAGGAACTGGTGGAGCAACTGACCTGGCAGCAGCTCGGCCGCCACAGCAAGCCGATCCTGCTCGCCAACATCGACGACTTCTGGGAACCGCTGCTGGCCCTGCTCGCGCATATGCGCGAAACCGAATTCATCCGCCCCAATTTGCAGGTCGATATTCTGAAAGCCGAGCGGGTCGAGGATATCCTGCCGCGCCTGCGTGCCGCCGCCGCGCGCGCGCCTGAAGGCGCCGAGGGAATGACGCCGGAACTGGCAACCAGGCTCTAACGCCTATCCGGCATCGTCTCTGGGAAACGTCACCGCCTCCACGCGATTGCCGTCGGAATCGACGACGAAGGCCGCGTAGTATTTCACGCGATCATGCGGCCGCAGCCTCGGCGCGCCGTCGGAACGGCCGCCGGCATCAAGCGCTGCCGCATGGAACGCATCGACGTCGGCGGTGGTCCTGGCGCGGAGGCAGATATGGACACCGCTTTCGGGCGCCACCTGCGCCATGCCCGCGCGCAGATTGATCCAGAACTCGGGATAGGTCTTGCCGAAACCGATCGTCGCCGGCCGTGTCACCAGTCGCGACAGCCCGAGCGGTGCCAGGGTGGCTTCATAGAAGCGTGCCGATCGGTCGAGGTCGCTGACGCCGACGGAGATGTGGTCGATCATGGATGCCCCCGCTATCTCAACGTCATTGCGAGGAGCGCTTGCGACGAAGCAATCCATCTTCCTTATTGCCAAGCCGTGAGATGGATTGCTTCGCTGAGTTTATCATCGGGCGGCGCTTCGCGCCGACCCGTTGGCTCGCAATGACGATGTTTGTTGGTCCTTCGACGCAAGCGCCTCACACCGGCGCGCCTGACTTCACCAGCTTGTAGACCACCGAATCCATCAGCGCCTGGAACGAGGCGTCGATGATATTGGGCGATACGCCGATCGTGGTCCAGCGCTCGCCTGCCTCGTCCTCGCTCTCGATCAGCACCCGCGTTACTGCTTCGGTGCCGCCATTGAGGATACGAACGCGGTAGTCGATCAGCTTCAGGCCTTCGATGTATTTCTGGTATTTGCCGAGGTCCTTGCGCAGCGCGACGTCGAGCGCGTTGACCGGGCCGTTGCCCTCGGCCGCCGAGATCAGCCGCTCGCCGGCGACATCGACCTTCACCACCGCCAGCGCCACCGTGACGCGCTGGCCGTTGGCGTTGTAGCGTTGCTCGACATTGACGTCGAACTGCTCGACCCGGAAATATTCCGCTACCTTGCCGAGCGTCCGCCGCGCCAGCAGGTCGAACGACGCGTTGGCGGACTCATAGGCATAGCCGGCGGCTTCGCGCTCCTTCAGCTCCTCGACCAGCCGCGCCAGTTTCGGATCGCTCTTCTCGTAGGCAATGCCGGCGCGATCGAGCTCGGCGATGACGTTCGAACGTCCCGCCTGATCGGACACCAGCACCTTGCGGTGATTGCCGACCAGTTCAGGCAACACATGCTCGTAGGTGTGCGGATCCTTCAGCACCGCGGAGGCGTGAATGCCGGTCTTGGTGACGAAGGCACTTTCGCCGACGTATGGCGCGTGGCGGTTCGGCGCGCGGTTGAGCATGTCGTCCAGCGTCCGCGACACCTTCATCAGGGTCGCCATCCCGTCGGCGGACACGCCGATCTCGAAGGCGTCGGAGAATTCGGACTTCAGCCGCAGCGTCGGGATCAGCGAACACAGATTGGCGTTGCCGCAGCGCTCGCCGAGCCCGTTCAGCGTGCCCTGGATCTGCCGCACCCCCGCGCGCACCGCGGCCAGCGAATTGGCCACCGCCTGCTCGGTGTCGTTATGGGCGTGAATGCCGAGGTGATCGCCGGGAATCTGCTTTATCACTTCGGTGACGATGCTCTCGACCTCATGCGGCATGGTGCCGCCATTGGTGTCGCACAGCACCACCCAGCGCGCGCCGGAATCGTAAGCCGCTTTGGCGCAGGCCAGCGCGAAATCGGCGTTCTCCTTGTAGCCATCGAAGAAGTGCTCGCAGTCGAGCATGACCTCGCGGCCGGCCGACTTCGCCGCCTCGACGCTGTCGCGGATCGAAGCGAGATTTTCCTCGTTGGTGGTCTCCAGCGCGACGCGGACCTGATAGGCCGACGCCTTCGCGACGAAACAGATCGCATCCGCCCTGGCTTCCAGCAGCGCGGCCAGACCCGGATCGTTCGAGGCCGAGCGGCCGGGACGCCGCGTCATGCCGAACGCCGTGAATTTGGCATGTTCGAGCTTCGGCTTCTCGGCAAAGAATTCGGTGTCGGTCGGATTGGCGCCGGGATAGCCGCCCTCGACATAGTCGATGCCGAGTTCGTCGAGCATGCCGGCGATCAGCTGCTTGTCATGCAGCGTGAAATCGACGCCGTTGGTCTGCGCGCCGTCGCGCAGCGTGGTGTCGAACAGATAGAGGCGTTCGCGGCTCATGTGGGCACTCCTGATGCAGCGCCCTCGCCAAGCGTCTTCTGCATGGTGGTGTTGGCCAGCCACTCGCCATTGACGGTCACGGTGTTGCGCTGCTTGCCTATGTAACCGCGCTTCTGGAAGAACTCCGACGCGTTGTCGCTGGCGTCGACCGTGAGACTCTTGGCGCCGCGGCCGCCGGCGATTTTTTCCAGCGCCTCGCACAGCATTCTGGCGACGCCCTGCCCGACCGCGCTCGGATGCACGAACAGCATGTCGATGTGATCGGCGCCCTTCAGCGAGGCAAATCCGACCGGCGAATTCTGGATCGTGGCGATCAAGGTGAGTTCACCGGCCAGCCGCTTGCCGAATTGCTCCTCGTCGTCGGCGGCGCTGGCCCACGCCTGCTGCTGCGCCTCGCTGTAATCGTCGCCGGTCAATTCCTCGATGGCGGCGACAAAGATCGCCGCCAGCACGGGTACATCCGCCGCCAGGAACGGCCGCAGCGCGGGTTTGGGCAGTGCCTGTCCCATCGTGATATTCACCACATACCGTAGAGCTTCAGGACCAGCGCCACCGCGCCGGCAATCAGCAGGATCTTCAGCGCGATATAGTAGAGCCAGTGTTTTGGGAAAGGCGTGTCGGGCTTGCTCATCGGGCGATCTCCCATGTGGTGCCTTCCCTGGAATCCTTGATCACGACGCCCATGGCCGCCAGTTCGTCGCGGATGCGGTCGGATTCCTTGAAGTCCTTGCGGGCGCGGGCGGCGGTGCGGTTCGAAATCAGATCATCGATTTGCTTGGCGTCGATGCCGCTCGCCTGCTGCTTCCGGCCCTTCCATGCCGCAGCACTCTCGGACAGGAAGCCGAGCAGCCGCAGCGTGGCGGCGAACTCGCCGCGACCGCGTTCGCTTCCGGAGGCCGCGACATTGCGCAGGCCGTGCAGTGCGGCAATCATCTGCGGCGTATTCAGGTCATCGGAAAGCGCGTCGATCACGGCATCGGACGGCCGCTCGGCCTTGGCGTCGGCAGCAACCTCGTACCAGTCATCCAGCGTCTTCGCGCTCTCTTCGAGGGCCTTCGAGGTCCAGTCGATCGGCGAACGGTAATGCGTCTTCAGCATGTTGAGGCGCAGCACCTCGCCCGGCCAATCCGCCAGGGATTCCCGGATGGTGATGAAGTTGCCGAGACTCTTCGACATCTTCTCGCTCTCGACCTGCAGGAAGCCGTTGTGCATCCAGACATTGGCCATGCGATCGCTGTGAAACGCGCAGGCGCTTTGCGCCAGCTCGTTCTCATGATGCGGAAACACCAGGTCGATGCCGCCGCCATGGATGTCGAACTGCTCGCCGAGATGCTTCCACGCCATCGCCGAGCACTCGATGTGCCAGCCCGGCCGGCCCGGCACTGAAATGCCAGACGGCGACGGCCATGACGGCTCGCCCGGCTTGGCCGGTTTCCACAGCACGAAGTCGGTCGAATCGCGCTTGTACGGCGCGACATCGACGCGGGCGCCGGCGATCATCTCGTCCAGCGAGCGGTTGGCGAGTGCGCCGTAGCGCGGCAATACCGAGTTCGCGGCATTCATCGCCTGCGGCGAGAACAGCACGTGGTCTTCGGCGACATAGGCAAAGCCGCCCTGCACCAGTCGCTCGATGATCTCGCGCATCTCCGCGATGTGTTCGGTCGCGCGCGGCTCCACCGTCGGCCGCAACGCCCCCAGCGCATCGACGTCGTCGTGGAACTGCTTTTCGGTCAGCTCCGTGACCTTGCGGATCGCCTCGTTCAGCGGCAGGCCGGGGAAATCCCGCGCCGCGCGGTCGTTGATCTTGTCGTCGACGTCGGTGACGTTGCGGACATAGGTGACGTGCTTGTCGCCGTAGAGATGCCGCAGCAATCGAAACAGCACGTCGAACACGATGACCGGGCGCGCATTGCCGATATGGGCGAAGTCATAGACCGTCGGTCCGCAGACATACATGCGCACGTTGGCGGGATCGAGCGGCGTGAACGGCCGCTTCTCCTTGGTCAAGGTATCGTAGAGTCGCAATTGCATGGATATCCCGTCCGTTGCGGCCGGGCGTCCAGTGATCTCGTGTGAGAAAAGACGGCCTCAGCCAGCGAATCGCTAGCTCATAATCTCGCGGCAAATGCTTGAGATGGCGAGGTGGCCGTTCATGGGAACTACCATGGGGCAGCCCGGGGGACGGCGTCAAGGCCTTGCCGAGGATCTTGCCAGGATCTTGCCAAGGGTCTTGCAAAGGTCCGATTCGGCCGCCAAACGGCCGGTCCGCCATGGTTAATCATTCTTAACCTTTTGAGTTTAATCCGGTCCGGACAATTTCGGGCGCTCCCTCTCATTTCCCTGGTGCAGCATGCGATTTCCGACAGCTATTTTGACCTGTGTCTCCCTGCTCGCCGCGACCGCCGCATGGGCCGACAGCCGGGTTTTCATCATCTCCAACCAGGCCGACGGCTACGGCGTCGACCAGTGCCTCGCCAGGGGCGAAAAATGCGGCGCCCACGCTGCCCGCTCCTACTGCCAGTCGCGGGATTTCGCCCAGGCGGT
>NZ_JAURXB010000033.1 GCF_030654605.1 Bradyrhizobium sp. | reverse complement strand
GGCGGTGCGACCACCTCGATCGCGGTCTCCTGGAACGCGCGCTCCAGTTCGTCCAGCGACACTTCGCCCGGACGTAGCTCCCGCTCCAGTATCTGCGGCACCAGGGTGCCCTGCTCGACCGCCGGTGCTGATGCTACCGGCATTGCCGGCGCTGTCTCAATCGGCGCAGCCGACGCTGTCTCGAAGGAGCGCATGCTCAGCTCGACCAATGGATCGATCAGGTCCAGATCGGTGCCCTCGGGCTCGGCCTCGGTGGCCTCGAGCCCTGCGAGAATTTCCTTGATGCGATCGATGCTGGAAAGGATCAGCGACACCGCTTCCGAAGTGACCGGCATTCCGTCGCGGAATTTGCCCATCAACGTTTCGCCGGCGTGGGCCAGCGCTTCGAGGCGCGGCAGGCCGAGGAAGCCGCAGGTGCCCTTGATGGTGTGAACCAGCCGGAAGATATTATCCAGAATCTTGGCGTTGTTCGGATCCTGCTCGAACCGCACCAGCTGGTTATCGACCGTATCCAGGCTCTCGTTGGTTTCCGTCAAGAACTCCCGCAAAAGATCGTCCATCAGAATACGCCTTCCAAGCAGTTGTATTATGGTCTTCCATCAACCGTTGTTTGCATCAGACTTAGCGGTCCGGAGGACCGGCATTTGTTTTCGACGGACGGAGTTAACGGACAGTCTTCCTCACAATCGATAACCTCAACGGTTTCACAACCGCGTTAATTTTATGCTCCGTGCAAATACGGGGTGGCGCCGCGGTCACGGAGACAAAGCGAAGGCTGGCTGCGCGGCGCGTGAATGGGCGCCGGCTGCGACGGACATTGATCAAGGACAACTCGTCCCTGCGGCGCATCGGCGTCCTGTTGGCCGGGAAGCTTCGAGGCGATACACGTCATGCGAGCATTCCGATCACAGCGACCACGGGACGCCGCAACGTCCCCTCAGATGTCCACGAAAGCAGGCTTGAGGCTGCCTCAGGCCGCCACTTGCTCTTCTTCGCGCTTCATCAATTTCCTGATTTCCTTGAGCGCCTTGTAGAGAGCGCCGCTCGTCACATGGGCGTTCGCGGCGTCGATCTGTTCGCGCGAGCCCGGAAGGCTCTCCCGCAGGTCCTTGAGGAAGCCGAGATAGGAAGCCCGGTAGCGCGGAATGTCGTTTTTCAGATACATCATCTGGACGCAGAAATAGAGCCGCTTGACCGGCGTGTTGGCGGTCTCCGCGGTCACGGTGTCCTTCTCGCGAAGGATCGGCGCTTCGCCGTCGATCAGGAAGGAAGTGCGGGTGCCGGAATTGATGATGACGGTTTCGCCAATGACGATACGTTCAAACGGCTTCAGTTCGACTCTTAGCGGCATGACTGTTTCCTTTCAGGATACGGCAACGGCTAGCTTGGTAGTAGCGGCGGGGTTTCCCCCGCCGCCTTGATCGTTGGCTTCGAAGCCGAGCTCAGCGGAGCAGCTGGAGCACGCTCTGCTGCGAAGTGTTGGCCAGCGCCAGCGCGGACACCGCGATCGACTGGCGGGTCGACAGCGCCTGGCT
>NZ_JAURXB010000030.1 GCF_030654605.1 Bradyrhizobium sp. | reverse complement strand
CACCGGCTGCGGCGGCTGGGCCCGTGAGCGGCTGCCCGATCCGGTGCACCAGTATTACTACGTCAACCAGGGCCCGACCTATACCGGCCCGGGCAACTGGGCGCCGCGGCCGGTCTATCAGGAAACCTCGGTGTCCTACGGTAGCCCCTATTACGACGGCTATCGCGCTCGTCCGTATTACGGCGCGCGCTACGGTGTCGGCTACGGCGCCGGATACCGCTATGGCGTTCGTCCGGCCCTGCGTTACGGCTACGGCGCCCGTGTCGGCTACGGCGTGCGGCACGGCTACGGCCCGCGTGTCGGTCACTACGGCGTGCGCCATGGCGCCTACCATGGCGCAGCGCGCGTGGGCGGTCGCCACCGCTACTGATCCAGGGATTGTCCTGAAGATATCGACGCCCGTTCGCATCACGCGAGCGGGCGTTGTGCTGTGAATTACTTGCCCATCAGCCCGAGCCTGCTGGCGCCGATATAGAGCGCCAGCACCGCCGCGTTCGACACGTTGAGGCTCTTGATTTCGCCGGGCATGTCGAGCCGCGCCACCGCGCTGCAGGTCTCGCGCGTCAATCTCCGCAAGCCCTGGCCCTCGGCGCCCAGCACCAGCGCCAGCGGCTGCTGCAATATCATCGCGCCGAGATCCTCGCTGCCCTCGCTGTCGAGCCCGACGGTCATGAAACCCTGGTCGTTCAACTCGTTCAGGGCGCGCGCCAGGTTCGTCACGGTCACCATCGGCACCAGTTCCAGCGCGCCGGAGGCGGATTTCGCGAGTACCCCGGTGGCTTCGGGGCTGTGCCGCGCCGTGGTGACGATGGCCTTGACCGCGAAGGCCGCCGCCGAGCGCAGGATAGCGCCGACATTGTGCGGATCGGTGATCTGGTCGAGTATCAGGACGATTCCCTCCTGCGGCAGGTCGCCGATATCGGGCGAATCCAGCGGCTCGGCCTCCGCCAGCAGACCCTGATGCACGGCGTCCGGGCCAAGCCTGTTGTCGATCAGGTCCGGCCGGACGATTTCGGGGGTGACGCGCAGGTCGATCTTGTCGTCGGCCAGCCGTTTTGCGGCGTTTTCCGTCAGCCACAGCTTGCGAATCTGGCGCTGCGGGTTGGCCAGCGCCGACGCTACCGTGTGCCAGCCATACAGAATGACCAGCCCATCGGGGCTCGCCTCGCGGTCGCGCCCGCCGCCACGGCGGCCGAATTGGCGCCCTTTGTCGGGTCCTTTGCCGCCTCCGCGCTGAAAGCGCGGTTTTCGATCACGATCGCTCATGGCAGGCTTGTGTCACGGGTTCCGAATAATCGCAATTTGAGCCCCTGGCGGGCCGGGCCCTGGCGGCCCGGATTAAGGGGGGCGCCTTGGTTGACTTTGCCGGGCCGTTTCCCCCATAAACGCGCCAACCGGGAGCTCGCCATCGGCGCCCGGTTTTAACGTCATCCATGACCTTCGTGCCGCCATTTTCGGCGGGTGGGTTACGATGCTGTTGAGCGGGGGAGTGTCCCGAGTGGCAAAGGGAGCTGACTGTAAATCAGCCGTCTTATGACTTCGAAGGTTCGAGTCCTTCTTCCCCCACCATCTATGCCTCTGGCGTCGCTATAGAATTTCTTAGGCACCCTAACACCTTCGCGGCCGGGCGAGGGTGGGTCACAGGTGGGTCACGGACGCCGGAAGGTGCCGTAACAGATTTTCGATCTGAGCCGGCTGGAATAGGCGATTTTCGACCGCCGTAAGTGTTTTTCGATCCAGGGCCCCTGGATTTTCGACGTTGAAGATTTTTACGCCCGTCGCCGCCGGATTGAAGAATTCAACACCGAGGCGAAGATTTTTACACCTGACGGCCCCGGAATTCGGATTCCTGCATTTCGATACGGAATTCTACACCTCGGCGCGAAATCCTTGATTGACCCAAGGATTCCTGTTGCGCGGGAGGGTCGATGGGGTTCTCTCTTCGTTCTGTTTCAGGCGCGGAAGCGGTCTCTAGGCGAGCTTGAGCGCGAGATGGATTGTCTGGGGGTCCCGCCGCGAGACCGGCTTGAAGCCGAATTTTCCGAATACTTTCAGCATCCCTGCGTTTCCGGGCAGGACTTCCGCCGTCAATTCCTGCAGTCCGGCATCGCTCGCGATCTTGATGAGATGGCGCATCAGGATCGAGCCGACGCCCTTTCCCTGCCAGGCATCGATGACGACAAAGGCCATCTCGGCTCGCCCCGGCTCGAAGACGATATACCGGCCGGATCCGACGATGGCCTTGCCGTCCGCTCCATCCGTCAGCGCGACGATTGCGACATGTTTCTTGAAATCGATGTCCATGAAGTAGGCGCGCTCCCTGTCCGAGAAGTGGCGTTTCATGACGAAGAAGCGGCGCTGCAGCGATTGTGCACTGGTCTGCCCGATGGCAGCGAGCATGTCAGATTCGTCCTCCTGCCGAAGGGCGCGGATTTCGATTTCACTGCCATCGCGGAGAAGCTCGCGTGCGGTGTAGTTAATGGCCTCGGACATTCGACCTCATTTGCGGGACAACGAGGCGCCGGCCTCGACCGGCGTCCACCGATGAAGGCGGAGCCAGCTTGCGAACAGTTGATATGGATCAAAACCATTGTGCGAGAGCGGGAGGTAGCCTGACGACAAGCGGCCAGCCCCAAGATGAAGGCGCGTCCTTGAAAACCCTTCGACAGTATTTGCCAGGAGACGACGTCATCCAGCTTGTGATCCGGCTCGGATTGCTCGCTTTCCTGATCTACTGGACGTTCTATCTCATCCGCCCCTTTGTGCCGATCCTGGCCTGGAGCATCGTGCTCGCCGTCGCGCTCCATCCGGCCTTCAGTCTGCTTTCCCGGCTGCTGGGCGGTCGTCCGAAGCTCGCGGCGGCGATTCTCACCGTGATCAATCTCGGGATCGTCATCGGGCCCGCGACCTGGCTCGGGTTGAATGCCGTGGATGGGTTGAAGGCGTTCGCCGCAAATCTGGGTGCCGGCAATCTGGTGGTTCCATCTCCGCCGGAGGGCGTCAAGGATTGGCCGCTGTTCGGTCCGCAGCTTTACGAGTTCTGGATTCAGGCATCCAACAACATTCGCGCGGCCCTGCGCGAGGTGGCTCCCCATCTGAAGCCGCTGGCGGGCATCATGCTCGGCTTCGCCGGCGGTGCCGGATTGGGAACGCTCAAGTTCCTGCTGTCGGTGGCGCTGGCCGGCTTTCTTTTTCCCAATGGCGCGCAACTGGTGGCGGCGGGCAGGAGCTTTCTCTATCGAATCGTTCCGGAGCAGAGCGAACATTTTCTGGAATTGGCGGGTGCAACCGTCCGTGCGGTGTCCCAGGGGGTCATCGGCGTCGCGATCATCCAGTCCTTGCTGGCCGGTGTCGGCTTCAAGCTGGCGGGCATTCCCAGCGCCGGCCTGTTGGCCTTCGTGGTCATGTTCCTGGCCATCGTCCAGATCGGCGCGGCCATCGTCCTGTTTCCCGTGATCATCTGGATCTGGACCGACAAGGATTTCACCACGGCGCTGCTGCTGACGCTGTTTCTGGCCGTCGTCGGCATTCTCGACAACGTGCTGAAACCGCTCGTGATGGGGCGTGGCCTGACCACGCCGACGCTCGTCATCTTCCTCGGCGTGATCGGGGGAACGCTCGCGCACGGAATTGTCGGCCTGTTCATCGGCCCGATCATTCTTTCGCTGGCCTGGGAGCTGACGGTGGCCTGGATACGCGCCGATCGCACCAGCGCGCCATCATCGTCGCTCTGAACGTTGACCTAAATCAACGTTCGCCGGGGCGCGGTTCCTTCAATGAAGGGGACAGTGAGGACGAAACATGTCGATGGACAAAGCAACGCTGCCGGGCGGCCCCATGTCGGGCCTCGTCGCTTCGGCGGTAGAATACATGATGGATGCGGGGCAGCGGAGCGTCCTGTTCCTGGACGTCATGCGCCGGCGCGGCGATCAGTACCGGGAACAGGTCGCTCAAACGGCACCGCACGTCCTGCAGTATGCCGCGGAACTGATCGTCGACGGTCGCCAGCTGGATGAGCCGGTCAATTATGCGCTGGTGCGCATCATTCCACCCAAGGACGTCGAAATCGATATGGACCGGCGGCCGTTCGTCGTGGTCGATCCGCGCGCCGGGCATGGCCCGGGAATCGGCGGGTTCAAGGCGGACAGCGAAATCGGCGTCGCGATGAAAGCGGGTCATCCCTGCTATTTCATCGGCTTCCTGCCGGAGCCGATGCCCGGACAGACGATCGAGCGCATCGCGCGCGCCGAAGCGCTGTTCATCGAGAAGGTCATCAGCCGCCATCCGCAGGCCGACGGCAAGCCTTGCGTGATCGGCAATTGCCAGGCCGGCTGGGCCGTCATGATCCTGGCATCGCTGCGGCCGGAACTGTTCGGACCCATCATCGTCGCCGGCGCGCCGCTTGCCTATTGGGCCGGCGTGCACGGCAAATACCCGATGCGCTATTCGGGCGGCTTGCTGGGAGGAAGCTGGCTCACCGCGCTGACCAGCGATCTCGGAGCCGGCAAGTTCGACGGCGCCTGGCTGGTGCAGAACTTCGAGGGCCAGAATCCTGCGAACACATTGTGGACCAAGCAGTACAACGTCTACTCGAAGGTGGATACCGAGGCCGAGCGATACCTCGAATTCGAACGCTGGTGGGGCGGACATGTCAATCTGAATGCCGAGGAGATCCAGTTCATCGTCGATGAACTCTTCGTCGGCAACAACCTCGCCGCCGGCCGGATCAAGATGTCCGACGGTGAGACGGTCGACCTGCGCAAGATCAGATCGCCGATCCTGGTATTCTGCTCCAGGGGCGACAACATCACGCCGCCGCAACAGGCGCTGGACTGGATCCTCGATCTCTACGCCGATGTCGATGAAATCAGGGCCTATGGGCAGACGATCGTCTACACGGTTCACGAAAGCGTCGGTCATCTCGGCATCTTCGTTTCCGGCGGCATCGCCAAGAAGGAGCATGCGGAGTTCTCCAGCAACATCGATCTGATCGATGTGCTGCCGCCCGGTCTCTATGAGGCGACTTTCGAGGCCAAGGGTGACGATACCGCGAGCGCCGATATGGTCGTCGGCCAATGGGTAATGCGCTGCGAGGCCCGGACACTCGACGATATCAGGGCCATGGGCGGCAATTCGCCCGAGGATGAGCGGCGGTTTGCCGCCGCCAAGCGCGTGTCGGAAATCAATCTCGCCGCCTACCAGAAGTTCCTCCAGCCCTGGATCAAGGGCCTGGTGACGCCGCAAATGGCGGAGTCGATGCGCAATCTGCATCCGCTACGGCTCCAGTATGAACTTTTCAGCAGCCGTAATCCGTTCATGCCTGCGGTGGGGTCGCTGGCGGAAAAGGTGAGCGAGGAGCGCAAGCCTGTCTCGACAGACAATCCGTTCATGGTGTTCCAGGAACAGTTCTCCAAGCAGATCGTGCATGCGCTGGACGCCTGGCGTGATTCGCAGGAGGCGCTCAGCGAGGCGGCTTTCCTCGCGATTTACGGTTCGCCGGCGCTGCAGGCCGCCGTTGGAATCGATCCGCAATCCTCCCTGTCGCGCCGGCAGGAGATGTCGGCCGCACACCGCGAGATGCTGGAGAAGAGGATCTCCGAGCTGAAATCCAGGATTGCCGAGGGCGGCCTGCGCGAAGCGGCCATTCGCGGCCTGCTGTATGTCGGGTCGGCGAGGGGAATGGTCGACGAACGGAGCCTTGAAGCGCTGCGCAGCCTCCGCCGCAGCGACACCGGTGCGCGGCTGCCGCTGGCCGAGTTCAAGATGCTGGTCCGCGAACAGTTCTTCATGCTTCTGCTGGATCGGCAGGGAGCGCTGGCCGCGATTCCGAAATTGTTGCCCGACAACGCCGACGATCGTCGCGCGGCCTTCGCCGCAATCCGCGAGGTGCTATCTGCCAGTGCCGAAATCTCCGGCGAGGTCGACAAGCGTCTCAAGCATGTTGCCGAGCTGTTCGGCGTGGATGCACCGGGGCAATCGGACTTACGCCTCGTTCACAAAAGGTAGCGTGGCCGTTAACATGGGAGATCCGCTCAAGGCGATACCCAATCCGCTGGTGAACGAAGCCGTCACCGTGTTGCATCGGATAGCGGCCATAGCGAGCTGCGGCATGGACACGCTGCCTCACAACGGGGCCGTCATCACGTTGCTCGCCGCGACGGGCCTGACCCGCCGACAGGCCTATTAGGACGTGTTCGTGATCACGTTGACGAAAACCGCGGCAGTGTTGGTTGTCATCGCGGTGCTTTATTTGAGCGGCGAATCTTGATGCGGCCGGGAATGGTGCCGATGGCGACTGCCAGCAGCAGAAAGACATCCGGAACCGTGGCGATGATCGCACTGATAGTATCCATGGCCGCATTTCCGCCCGTGCCTGTTCGAACGCACGCTGATTGGATTTCAGGGAACTTGCAAAAGGCTTGATCCATATCAATCATTGCCGCGGTGGCAGCGGCTATGGGCGTGGGCGGTGATGATCGCCGGTAGTGGCTCTGCTGATCGTCCCGCTGCGCTGCGACGGGGAACGCAACGAGGAGCGGATATGAAGTCGCGTTCGGTGCGGCGAACGGGTTGGACACGGATGTTTCCGCCGTTCACTTGGCTTGGAGAATATCAAGGTTCATGGTTGCGCCATGACGCGATCGCCGGAGTGACGCTCGCCGCCTATGCGATCCCGGTGTCGCTGGCCTATGCGGGCCTTGCCGGTTTGCCGCCCCAGGTCGGCATTTACGGCTACATGCTCGGTGGCATCGGTTATGCGCTGCTTGGATCATCGCGCCAACTGGCGGTCGGTCCGACCTCGGCGATCTCGCTGATGATGGCCGGCGCCCTCGGGACTCTGGCCGGAGGAGACCCGATCCGATACGCGCAGATCGCGGGCCTCGCCGCATGCGCGGTAGCGGTGCTTTGCCTGATCGCTTGGGTCTTCAAGCTCAGCATTCTCGTGCGACTGATCAGCGACAGCATTCTGGTCGGCTTCAAGGCGGGGGCCGGGCTCACCATCATCATGAGCCAGTTGCCGAGCCTGTTGGGAGTCACCGGCGGCGGCCACAACTTCTTCGACCGGGCGATCCGGATTTCGGGCCAGCTCGGCGATATCCATCTGCTGGCTTTGGCCATTGGAGTTGTTGCGATCCTGCTCCTGCTGCTGGGTGAGCGGTTGTTGCCGGGCCGGCCGGTCGGGCTCACCGTCGTGGCCTTGTCGATCCTGATCGCAACCTTGTTCGGGCTTCCGTCCATGGGCGTAGCCGTCACCGGAAAGGTCCCGGAAGGCCTGCCGGCTTTCCAGCTGCCCGGCTTCGGAATGTTGGAGTTTCAGGAACTGTTTCCGATCGCGGCCGGTTGCCTGTTGCTGGCCTATATCGAAGGTGTTTCGGCGGCACGGGGTTTTGCCGCCAGGCATGGATACAGCCTTGATGTCCGACAGGAATTTCTGGGGCTGGGAGCCGCCAATCTCGCCGTCGCCTTTGGTTCCGGCTACCCGGTTGCCGGCGGCTTATCACAATCCGCCGTCAATGACACGGCCGGCGCGCGCACGCCGCTGGCACTGGTGTTCTGCTCGATGGCCCTCGCCCTCTGCCTGCTCTTCTTCACGGGGGTCCTCACCAACCTTCCCAAGGCGGTGCTGGCCGGCGTTGTCTTTATCGCTGTTTACAAGCTGGTCGACGTCCGCGCGTTGCTTCGGATGTGGCGAGTGAGCCGGATCGACTTCTATGCGGCCGCGATCGCGCTGGTGTCCGTGCTGCTGCTCGGAATCCTGCAAGGTGTCCTGCTTGCCGCGCTTGCTTCCATCTTTCTGTTGCTCGGCCGGGCGTCGCGGCCCAACATCGCGTTCCTCGGGCGGCTACCCGGGACGGGCCGCTATTCCGACAGTGCCAGGCACGAGGGCGTGGAGCCGCTGGTCGGCGTCATCGCGTTCCGGCCCGAAGCCTCGCTGCTCTACATCAATGCCGAGACGATTCTGGAGACGGTTTTGAATGCGTTGCAAAAGTCGCATGACGTCAGGCTGGTTGTCTGCGATCTCTCGGCATCCCCCTATATCGATCTGGCAGGGGCGCGCATGTTGCACGATCTCCACGATGAGCTGGCGTCGCGTCATGTGGCGTTCTGCATCGTCGGCGCCCATGCGCAATTGCGCGATCTGTTGCGGGCCGAGGGACTGGCAGAGAAGACGGACAGTGGGGAGTGGCTCCGGACGCTCGACAGCGTGCTGGGCGAGGGCCGCGACGGAGGGTTGATGTCGGGCAAGTCTGACCCTTGACTTGGATCAATGGAGCGGCAGAGCGGCGAGAGGCACGATAGGTCGAGGCGTTCTGTGTCCTGTAAAAAGGAAAATGTCATGAAGAAATTCGGTTGGAAAGTGGCCATGCTTGCCCTGCTTGCGGGAGCGATCGGTTTCAGCACGCCATCGCGTGCCGAAACCGGCCAGGTGGTCGTCGTCTTTACCAAGGGCGGATTCGTCATCGGCATCGGCGGCGGAGAGGGCGTGCTGGTACTCAGGGGCCAGCGTTATCCGTTCACCGTCTCCGGCATGAGCGTCGGCTTCACGATCGGAGCCTCGACCACCAAGTTTGTCGGCCGCGCACTCAATTTGAGGGGACCGGCTTCGATCCAGGGAACATACAGCACGATGGGAGCTGGCGGCGCGGTGGCGGCCGGCGCGGGAGGCGTACAATTGCAGAACGCCAACGGCGTCATCCTGCAGCTCAGCGGCCCGAAGGTCGGCGCCGAAGTATCGGCTGCGGTCGGCGGCGTAACGATACGCTTGAAATAGACGAACGCGGCCGGGCCGCGTGATCCGCGGTCCGGCCGGCTCCCGACAGGGCGGCTAGTACCGCTCTCTAGTACCGCTCTTCTGCAAACGTCATCCGGCGCAGGGTTGCGGCGTCATCGTACCGACCCTTCATCGATCGCTTCGGCAATTTGACCCGCTCGGGCGATATGCGCTTGTAACGTATCGACTTCAGTACATGGGAAATGCAGTTGAGCCGGGCGCGACGCTTGTCGTCCGAGCGGATGACGTACCATGGGGCATGCTTCGAACTGGTTGCCTTGAACATCATGTCGCGCGCCCTGGAATAATCGTACCAGCGATCGAACGACTGGACGTCCATCGGACTTAGTTTCCATTGCCGCAACGGATCGTCGATGCGAGCGGCGAAGCGCTTTTCCTGCTCCTCCATGCCGACTTCAAGCCAGACCTTGATCAGGATGATACCGGCCTCTACGATGTATTTTTCGATTTGCGGGCAAAGCGTCAGGAATCGCTTGTGTTCCGCCGGGCTGCAGAAGCCCATGACATATTCGACGCCGGCGCGATTGTACCAGCTGCGGTCGAAGATCACGATTTCTCCCGCGGCCGGGAAATGTTGCATGTAACGCTGAAAGAATAGCTGGCTCTTGTCGCGGTCGGAAGGCGCAGGCAGTGCGACTACCCGGAATACCCGCGGGCTCACTCGCTCGGTGATGGCCTTGATGGTGCCGCCCTTGCCGGCGGTATCGCGTCCCTCGAACAGGATGATCGCCCGCAGGTTCTTCGCCTTTACCCATTGCTGGAGATGGCAAAGCTCGACCTGGAGCTTGCGCAATTCCTTTTCATAGGCCTTGCGCTTCATCCGTGCTTCATCGGTTGACATGTTTACCGTCCGTTGTTTCAGGCAAAGCGGGGCAGACCTGCCGTCAGTCGCCCCAGGAAATGGTGATGGCGATGTCGCCGGGGACGCCTCCCGGGAAATCGACGATCTGATAGCTGATGCGATAGCCCCGGGGTTTCAGGTAGTCGGTCCAGAGCTGGAATATCTCTTTCGGAATTCCCATCAACGTGTTTTCCCAGCCCGGCTCCTGCTGATTGATGGCACGGCCCTTGTCGGTGCAGAGCGTGTTGGGAAACCGGTACACCTGCACTTCCGTCAATCCGTTCCGTACTGCCCGCTGGATGACGGTCGAGGCGAGTTGAACCTTCTCCTCCTCGGACTTGCCGGAGGGACGGGCAAGCCGGTCGATCAAGGCCTGCTTCTCGGCTTCGGCCGCGGCCGCTAGTCGCGCGTATTGCTCCGCCTTCTCGGCCTCCTTGAGGGCGGCGTCCTGCTGGATCTTCTTCGCATTGGGAATGAGATCGTCGATGCTGGGGGGCATGGTTCGCGGCTCCTGAATTCTGCTTTGCTCCGGCGCTGGTTTGAAGATAGGCTCGCCCAAGGCTGTTACTTTGATCCAAATCAAGAAAATCCGCACCGGGATACGCACTGTCCGCGCGAGGAGAGCATTTTGAGCCTGCAGATTTTTCGGATGGGCTTGCATCATCTGCGTTTCTGCCTCGCGCCGGGAAGCTGCGGCGAATTCCATGGTAGTAAGTGGCGAGCGTACCCACCGGAGAACTGGATGTTTCTCGACTATTTTTCCCGGAATGCCGCGCTTGTCGGTTCAGAATGGAGCCTTGCGTGACCGAGCCGCTTCACCCCGCCGCACCGCATCATCTGCCAAGCTTCATCGTCGGTCCGGCTGACACCGACTATCTGATGATCGGCATCGGTATCTTCCTGATTCTCGCCGTTCTGGGCGTCGGCAATCTGTATCTGCATTTGCACAGCTTGCCGGAACGAATGGCGCACAAATCGAAAAAGCTGCAATTCGAAATCGTGGCGGTGCTGTGCTTGCTCTCCCTTTTTACCCACAACCATCTGTATTGGGTGATCGGGCTTTTTCTTGCCTTGATCGATTTACCCGATTTCCTCACGCCGCTGCGCCGTATCGCGGGATCGGTCGATAAGTTAGCCGGTGTTCCGCCTGCACCCGAAGAGTCCGATATCGCAAGCGCAGGCGCCGCTCAGGCGGTTGCTGCTCAAGAAGAAGACACGGCGACGGTCCGCACTGTCAAGAGCGAGGTGCAGGGCCATGCTTGAGATCATCCTTTGCTCGCTCGTGACGGTATTGCCGGACTATCTTTATCGCCGCTATGTGCAAGGCAAGCGCATCGGACGCGAGATCACATTGTTTTCCGTCTGGTACGAATTGCGATACGGCCTCGTCACCTGCCTGATGCTGACCATCTCGCTGATCACGATGATTTTTTACTTTCATCCGTCGACGACGTCGGCAAACATGTTCTTCCGCACAGTACCGATCGTTACCGAAACGATTGGCCGGGTGGCCGAGGTCCACGTCGATTTCAGCGCGCCGGTCAAGCAGGGCGACGTGATCTTCAGGCTCGACAATTCAAAGCAGCAGGCGGCGCTACAAACGGCCAGGCGCAAGATCGCCGAGATCGATGCCTCGATGCTGGCGGCGGAGGCCGATGTCCTCAAGTCGGAGGGCCAGCTCCAGGAAGCCAAGGGTTCGCTGCAGCAGGCCCAGGACGAACTCGACGTCAAGACCGAGTTGCAGCGCCGTAACCCGGGCATCGTTCCGCAACGCGACATCGAAAAGCTTCAGGTCGTCGTCGCCGGCCGCCAGGGTTCCCTCGATGCCGCAACCGCCGCCAGGCAGTCGGCGAGGGTCCGCGTCACCGCGCTCATCCCGGCGGAGAAGGCCAGTGCGGAGGCCGCGCTCGCCGAAGCGCAGGTTGATCTGGACAAGACCTATATTCGGGCCGGCGTGAACGGACGCGTCGAACAGTTCCTGCTGCGCCCCGGCGACATCGTCAATCCGATGATGCGGCCCGCCGGCGTCCTGATTCCGGACGGCGCGGGACAACGCGCGCTTACCGCTGGATTTGGCCAGATCGAAGGCCAGGTCATGAAGGTTGGAATGGTGGCCGAGGCCACCTGTATCTCGAAACCCTGGGTGATCATCCCGATGGTGGTCACCAACGTTCAGAATTACATCGCGGCCGGACAGTTCAGGGGCGGCGAGCAATTGATCGACCCGCAGAACGTTGCGCGCCCGGGAACGATTCTGGTCTTCCTGGAGCCGCTGTACAAGGGCGGGCTGGAAGGCGTGACGCCCGGCAGCACCTGTATCGCCAATGCCTATACCAGCAACCACGAGCTGATCGCCTCCGGAAAACTCAGCACAGCGAAAAGCACCTGGCTGCATGTCGTCGATGCGACGGGACTTGTGCATGCCCTGCTGCTGCGGATCCAGGCCGTGCTGCTGCCGGTCAAGACGCTGGTGCTGACCGGCCACTGATCAGAACGGAATAGTTGGAAAGAAGAGAAGCATGACCAGGTCACGGAAGCTCACGGCCTCAGCTGCATTGCTGCTGGGCTCACTGCTTGCCCTGTCGGATGGAGCGAAGGCCCTCGATCTGAACGGCGCCTGGGCCACCAACGCGGACCAATGCACGAAAGTGTTCGTGCGCAAGGGCGCGAAAGTCGGCTTCACGGAAATGTCCGACGTCTATGGCGGTGGTTTCATCGTCGACGGTGACGAGATCGTCGGCAAGTTCGCGCGGTGCAGGATCAAGACCAGGAAGGAGAACGGGGCGAACCTCAACCTGATTGCCGCCTGCGCGACCGATATCATGCTGTCGACCGTTCAGTTCAGCCTGAAGGAACTGGATGCCAACAGCGTGGTGCGGCTTTTTCCAGGAATCGAGGAAATGGAAATCAGATATCACCGCTGTCCGTCGCTCTAGCGAGGGCAAGGCTTGATTCATGTCAAGCAAAGCAATCTGAGGGTACGACTGAATAGGCTTCCAAACCGGGAGGATCAAGATGAGACGTGCAACGCTCTTTCGAACCAGGACCCGCGCGATGTTGGGCGCGGCTACGGCGGCAGTTGTCCTGCTTGCGGCATCGTCGGCGGCCCGCGCCGATGATCCGGCCAAAATACTCAAGTCGATGACCGACTATCTCGGCGGCCAGAAGTCGCTGTCCGCCTCGTTCGACAGCGACGTCGAGATCATTACCCCCGAGCTGCAGAAGATCCAGTTCGCCAGCTCCGGCCAGATCAAGCTGAGCCGGCCCGACAAACTGCGCGTCAGGCGCACCGGCGGCTATGCCGACGTCGAGCTGGTCTATGACGGCAAGGCGCTCTCGATCTACGGCAACAACGCCAAATCCTACGTGCAGGCGGACGTCCCCGGCACCGTGGACCGGATGATCGACGCGATCCAGGCGAGGTCAGGCGTCGGTATGCCGGGCACCGATCTGCTGCTCTCGAACGCTTTCGACGAGCTGATGGCTACCGCGACGGAAGGCAAACATATCGGCCTCGGCGTCATCGACGGCGTCGAATGCGAGCATCTGGCGTTCCGCGGTCGGGACACCGACTGGCAGATCTGGATCGAGACCGGTGCGAAGCCATTGCCGCGGAAGTACGTAATCACCAGCAAGACGCTGGCCGGCGCGCCGCAATATTCGCTGCGGATCAGGGACTGGAAGACGGACGCATTCGCGGACGCTGACACCTTCGTGTTCAAGCCGCCCGCCGGCGCGACCAAGGTCGATCTGGATTCCGGCGCCATGGCGGAATTCGACGAGCTTCCCCCCGGTACACCCTCAGGAGCAAAGAAATGATTTCGTTCCGCAACACTATCATGCTGGCGGCCGTCATTGCCGCCTTCGCCGCCGGATTGTCCTGGAATGGCTCCGGCAGGGTCGCTGAAACCGGGTTCTTCTCCGAAGCCCAGGCGCGGATCGGCCGCCCGCTCACGCCGATGAGCTATGCCGGCGTCGCCCGGAGAACCACGCGGCGTGCGGTTGCGGTCGGTGCCGCGGCTGGCGTAGCCGGGGCCTACTATGCGCCGTCCTGCGTGGAGGTTGTCGACGCCTATGGTCGGGTCGCGGTCCGCTGCTGACGGCGGCGCCCCGGACGCGTGAGGAGGTTGGCTTCGGCGCAAGACGCGCTAGAATTGCGCTGGAGGCGGCAGACAGCCATCATGGCTACGTTTCGGATCGCTTTGATCGCGCTTTTTTCCGTGGTCGTTTTCGCCACACCATCGCTGACGCAGACGCCTGGCCATGTGCGGGTCAAGCTGGTGAAGGCCGGGCTGATGGTGGGTGCCGGCGGCGGCAGCGGCGTTTTGACGTATCACGGTCGCGATTACCCGTTCAGAGTGTCCGGTCTTAGCATCGGCGTGACAGCCGGAGCGTCGGTCAGCCGGCTGGAAGGACGGGCTTCAGGCATCAGGCAGCTGAGCGACTTTGCCGGTACCTACAGCGCCGTCGGTGCCGGCGGCGCCCTTGTCGGCGGCGCCGGAGGCGTTGAACTGGGAAACGAAAAGGGGGTGAGGATCGTGCTGCGGGGGCCCAAGGCGGGAATGGAGTTTGCGGCAAATCTCAGCAGCATCCAGATTTCCCTGAAGTAGACTGGCGGGCTCGATCTCGCCGATGGCGGGCGAGGGATACCGATCTGCGCCTGGCGCATCCTATCGGCGGGTCAGACGTGCGCGTCTGATGTCGACGGTTCGTGCCCAGGTTTCGTGAAACTTGCTGGCGAGGCGTTTGTCGATATGCGGGCCGATCAGCCTTGTCATGGCAAAGGCGAGGTCTTCGTATTCCGTCGCGCAGCCCTGGGCCCGCTGTTTGGGCAGGAAATCCTTTTCGACGGTATCGACGAACAGCTCCTTGTCCGAGCCGTAGGCGATGCACAGGATGGTGAACGCCCGCTGTGCCGGCAGCGAGTGCTCATCTGATAACGATGTGAGGGGAATGGTGACCCGCGATCCTGGCATATCAACCTTGTGCCGGTAGGCGGAGCCAAGGATCATCCTGCGGGCCTCGTCCTTGCCGAGCCGAAGCATGATGTAGGCGGCGAACTGATCGGCGGCATCTTCCTCCCGGCCGAGCACGGGAATCTGCAGCATGTTGAAAACCGCATGTCCGGTTTCGTGCAGGAATGTATCGAGAACCGGACCGATCACGGTATCTGCCCTGGAAATGCCGACCGGAAGATCCTGCGTCGACGCGTTCTTCAGGACGTCCGCCAGCAACTCGTAACAGACCGTGATGACTTCATCGTTGTACCAGGCGTTTATGATTCCGTCGCAGCCGGCAATCTTGAGGGTCAGCGGATAGGGAAGGCGGAGCGGAGCAAGCAATTCCTGCAGGTGTTCGAGGGCGCGCCCCTGCTTCATCTGATCATGAATCGCCTGGTGCTCCGGATTTTTCGGCGACACATACTCGTATCGGACCTGGTTGGGGATGCTCTTGGGGGCTGCGTATGCGCTTCCGGTCGCGGCCAGGGCCAGACCCGTCGCCGCCAGAACTGTGGCAATCGCTGCAAACTTCCGCTCCATCCCGCCGCACGATATCGTCCCCGGTGCTGATGCGTGACCAGGTTGCGCAGATTGATCCACTTGCCTCAGCATGAATTTCCTCCCGTCGAGACACTCAAATCGGAACGCTGTTCTTTGACTTGTATCAAGGTTCGGGTCACTCGAAGAGACATTTTGGATCTTCGAAACGGAGGAAGCCAAAATGAGGAAGCTATCGATCTTGTCATCGGCGCTGCTGATAAGTGGGCTCGTGGCTGCAAGCACTGAACCGGCCAGTGCCGTGGTTTACTGCCAATATGTTTCGTATCCTGCCGGGTGCGTCGTCAGGCCCGGTGTAGTACTGCGACCGCGGCCGGTCGCGCGGGCCGTGGTGACACCCGGCGTAGGCGCCCCAGGTGTGGGGGTGCGGGCGGGAACACCGATGAATCGCGGCGGTCCGGTCAATCGAGTCGGCAGACGCTGACTGAAGAAAACGCTGGTCGTGTGAAGTAGCCGGGAATGCGAGCGTTCCGCCGGATGGTCCCATGGATCTCCTGCTCAAGGAAATCCGGCAGTCCCTGCTGTGGTTACTGGCCTTCGTGCCGTTGCTGTTCGCAACGCTGGCGCTCAGGCGGCGGTGCTGACCGCTCCGGCATGCAGCCGAGCCGAGCGATCTCGAGCACACGGCCGATCTCGAGGGGCGGCGGAGCATCGCCGTGATCGTCGTCACCGTCGAACGCCTGCTCGCCGACCACGACGCGTGTGCGGCGGGGGAGGCCCGGAGTCGACGCGAGGGCCGTCGGACGCGGCGGAACAGTGGGGACAACGCCAACTATCTGACATTGAAAGGGAAGTTAAGTCGAGTTAGGTTCCCATAAAGGCGTATCTCGGTAGCTGATTGGTGTGACCCATGCTGACTGTAAATCAGCCGTCGTATGACCTCGAAGGTTCGGGTCCTTGTTCCCCCACCAGCCTTCGCCGGCTCCGCCAGCTACGGCTAGGCAAGCCATATCGTAGCGAAGGCTGCCCCGCCGACGCCCCTAAAGCGCGTTTACGCGCGTCTTTGACGCGCTATGGGGCGAAGGCGGGCTCTGTTTGGCGTTACGGCTGGGCAAGCCACGGTGCCCCGCAAGAATTTCACCCCCTCTGAGATCGCGAAGCCGGATGCCATTCGCCGAGATTGCACGATTTCTGGTGCGGGGGCTGAAGGCCAGGTTCCGCGATCAGAAATGCGAATTCGATGTCATCCGCCGGCACGTGGGGCCCGGCGACCTCGTTTGCGACGTCGGCGCCAACAAGGGCAGTTTTGTCTGGTGGCTGTCGCGCTGGTGCCGGGACGGAAGGGTGATTGCGTTCGAGCCGCAGCCCGCATTCGCAGCGCGCCTAGCGGCGGTCTGCCGCAGCCTGAAACTCGAAAATGTGACGGTCGAGGCCAAGGCGGTCCATTCGCGTTCCGGCGCGCAGGACCTGTTCGTGCCGGCAGGCCATTCGCCGGGCGCCTCGCTGACCCAGAAGGCAGTGGAGGCAACAAGCTTCACCACGCTGTCGGTGCCGGTGGTCGCGCTCGACGATTATTTTGCCGAGAGCGACAAGGTCGCGCTGCTCAAGATCGACGTCGAGGGCGCCGAACTCGGGGTACTCCAGGGCGCTGAGCGGATCCTGCGCCAGCACGCGCCGCTGCTGGTGTTCGAATGCGAGAACCGCCATCTCGCGCCCGGCCATGTCGGGGATGTTTTTGCGTGGCTCGAGACCCTCGGCTATCGCGGCAGCTTCATCTGCCGCGACCAGCTGCTCCCGCTGTCGGAATTCGATGCGGATGTGCACCAGCGCCAGCACGGCGAATGGTTCTGGAAGAGCAGGGGTTACTGCAACAATTTTGTCTTTGCCGTGGCATGATCACCCCGCGTCGCTGGCAGCCTCCGTCACCGGGAAGGGGACGCCGGGCAGATAAAGCTGGACCGGACGAATCTCGTAAACTGCGCTCGGATTGACCCGACGCAGGTCGCGGGCGGCCTCGATGGCAGCCTCTTCGCTGGCGCAGTCAAGGACATAGAGGCCCAGCAACTGCTCCTTGGTCTCGGCAAACGGGCCGTCGATCACCGTTCCGGCGCCAGGGCCACGCAGGGTGCGGGCCTTCCGGGTCGCCCCCAGCCGTGCCGCCGGCCCAAGCCGACCCTCCTGGTGCAGCCGGTCATGCACCTGATTCAGATTGACCATCAGCGCCGCGTCCTCTTCCGGCGTCCAGGAGGTGACCTCGGTTTCGACGTGATAGGCCAGGAAGGCATAAAGCATCGGTATCTCCTTGCGTGCCGGATCGGCTGGTCGGGGTTCACCTGAACGCAGTTGCGTTCAGCCCGGGATGAACGCGTTCACCCGGAGGACGTTTGGCCAAGGGAAATCCCGACAATAACGCCAATCCCGACAAGGCGGCATTTTGCAAATCGCCGCCCCGTTGGAAACGGGGTCGTATGTCGGCGGCTTGCTGCCGACGAAACACTCCTGAAACACGATAATTGGAACCGGCCTTGAACGCGGCGCGCAGGCTTAACGACTGATGAACAGAACGCAGCAACTGCGCCCCCACCAACGGAGACGGTCATGTTACGCAAGCCAGCTTCCATCATCAGCGATAGTGTGCGGGCTCCTGCGGCGTCTCAGGCGGGCGATTGGCACGATGTTGCCGGCCATCACCGCTATTATGGCAGCTCGGCCAGCAATGGCGGCGAGCGGATGATCGAAAATCGCCGCGGGCCGCGCCCGCGATCGGTCAATGTCTGCGGCTTCTGATCCGGAAAATTCCAGGCCATAAATGCGAGCCAAACAAAGCGCGACGGGATTGCTCCCGTCGCGCTCCAACTTTTGAACTCGCTGGTCCAGGGCTGAGAGCGCCCCGATGCCAGGCCGTTTAGAGCCTAGCGGGCGATCCCAGCGAGGTGACAGCGCTTGGTAAGAGACACTGGATCACCTCCTTTCGTTGCGTTGATGGAGACATCAGTATAGGCACGGATTCGGCCGGTGTTAAGGGGTGGCGCCGGTGGAACAAATGTCGTTTACCCGGCCAAATCGGCTGCTGGCGGTTGAGGCCGTCCAAACGGCGTGATAGTTCATCGCCAAGCGCGGGTGTAGCTCAATGGTAGAGCAGCAGCCTTCCAAGCTGAATACGAGGGTTCGATTCCCTTCACCCGCTCCAGCCTTTTCATGGCCTTGGCTCTTAGACTTGGCGAGAGGGCGGATTTCATTCTGACAAACGGGCTGCTTTACGCGAGTGGTTAGGTCGCCACCGCATTCATTGCTCCGGCAATCCGGCGTCCACCATGGACTGAACTACCCGATCGGCCGCGGCGACATACATCGGACTCAAGTTCTTCGTCGGCGGCCAGACGCTCAGCTTCGTCGTGCCGGGACGCAGCCTCAGTCCCTCCTGGATCGCCGCCTTCGCCCCCTCGAACCGGCCCGATCTCTGGTAGGCGACGGCGAGCAGCATATGCGAGCGCCCGGTCGCGGCCGTGATGGCGATCGAGCGCTCCAGCCAGGACGCCGCTTCCTCGTTGCGCTCCATCAGAAGATTGGCCAATCCCGCGCCGAGCAACCATGTCCAGCGCGAGGCCTCCGGCGTATCGTAACGATCGGCTTGCCGGAATGTCGCGAGCGCATCGTCGAAGCGGCCGAGAAAGATCTGCCCGAGACCGATGAGATAGAGCGCAGATCCGTTCCAGGGATCGTAGCTCAATGCCTTGGCGCAGGTGACGAGACTTTCCACGAAATGGTTGGTCGCGCTGAGGAAGCGACAATAGGCCTCGAGCACCGGAATGGAATTCGGCTTCGACCGCAATGCCCGCTCGAGCGTCGCATTCGCCCTGGCCTCGACCGCGACCGCCTCCTCCGAACTGAACCAGACCAACTGGATGCCGCGCAACTGCAACGAAGACAGCGCAACCGCGATGCCGAGATTGTGCGGATCGTCCGTGAGCGCCTTTTGCAGCATGCTCTGCGCCATGCCGAAACGCTCGCGCGTGGTCTGGTTGATCGACGCGATGGCCTGCTCGATCGCGACCTTGTCGCCGGCCGCCGAAGCACTACGGGCGTGGGTGGGCGCTGCACTCGGCTCCAGAATTTCATTCAGGCGCCGCGCAAGCACATGGCCGACGCCGGCGACGAGCCGCGACTGTTGAAGCTGCGCGTCGGCCTCGTCCGCATTGACCGAGGTCGCAGCGACCGACTGAACCTCGCCGGTGCCCGCCTTGATGATGCGCGCGCGCAGCGTCCATGACTGATCGCTGTGCAATAGCTCGCCGCGGATTTCATAATCCGATGACGCGGCCGGCGCGCTGGCGCTTTCGGCACCCGCCACCGCCGACGAGCGCGGCGCCACCACGCTGATGTTCTGAATCTTCGCGAAACCGTCCGTGAGGCGGCTGGTCGCCTCCGCCGCCATCATCGCGCCGCGCGAATCGTTGCTGGCATCAACGATCGGCACCACGGCGACGCGCGGCGGCGTTCGCTTGAACAGGAGGTCCGGCTTCAGCGCGGGCGCGGCAACCGCGAGCCCTATGACGATCACACAGAGCCCGGCCACGGTGGCGACCGAGGCCTGCCGGCTCAAACCGAACATGGCGCGCCGTGGCTTCACGGGTACCGCGGCGGCCTCGGCCGGTGGCCGGGGCGCGACCTCGCCGGTCGAGTCCGGCCGGGTCCCCTCGGCCTGCGCTGGGTCGGCGGCGGGCACAGCCACAACCTCCGTCGCCAGCAGATAGCCGCCGCCGGAGGCGAGCTTGATCAGCTGCCGTTGGTCATCACCGAGCGCGGTGCGAAGCTCGCGGATGCATTGGAACAGGCTGTCCTCGCCGACATGGACGTTCGGCCAGACCGCCTCCATGAGCTCCTGCTTACTCAGGACCTGGCCGCCGCTGGTGGCGAAAACCCGTAGCATCTCGAAGGTCTTGGGCCGGAGCTTGATCGGAGTGCCATCGGCACCGCGCAGCTCCGCGCGTTGCGGTTCCAGCTCGAAGCCGGCGAAACGAAGCAAAATGATCCCCCAAAGTGTCTCTCAAGGCGGCTCATATAGCCGAAGTCTGTCGAAAATGCCCGAAAATCCGGTCTGAAATGGAAATATCAGAAAGTTTCAGAAGCTAGCCGGTCCCTTATCAGGACACCCCTGCGGCCCAATGCGATGAATTCCGTCGATGGCTCGGGAGCGTGCGTTGGGGCGGCGGATGAGGACGGGGAAAGATTGTTTCGCGGCGACCCGCCGCCTGCGGGCCGCACTGCTGACATCGTCGGCGCTGGCTTTGGCCTGGACGCTGCCGGCCACACCCGCCCGCGCGCAGGGCGCGACCTGGCTCGCCGCTCCCGGTAGCGGCGATTTCCTCGCCGGCTCCAATTGGAGCACGGGAACAGTGCCGTCAGGCACCGCTTCCTTCGGCGCGTCGAACACCACCAGCCTGTCGATTGCACCGACGGCCACCCCCACGACCACGATCGGCGGCCTGACCTTCAATGCGGGGGCGCCTGCCTACGACCTGACGATCGGTCAAACGCTTATACTTGACGGTGCGGGGATCGTCGTCAACGGCGCAGGTGCCACCATCACCCCCATCGGCAGTGGGGGCGTCCTCCAGTTCAGCAATTCGAGCAGCGCCGGTACCGCCACCATCAGCAACAGCGCGACCACGTACTTCCGCGACAGCAGCACGGCCGGCAGCGCGGCGATCACCAACATCGGCAGCATCGGCTTCGAAGGCACCAGTACGGCTGCCAACGCCACCATCGACAACGCCGGCCTTATCGATCTCTACCACAGCACCACGACCGCCGATGCGACCATCACCAACCGCGGTCTTCTATTCTACTACAGCAGCAGCTCAGCCGGCAGCTCGACCATCACCAATACCGGGGGCCTCGATTTTCGCGCAGACAGCACAGCCAGCAGCGCCACCATCGCCAATGCCAATTACATGTCCTTCGCTGGCAACAGCACGGCTGGCAATGCAACCATCACCAATCCCGGCGGCATCACCTTCACTGACAGCAGTACGGCGGGCGACGCGACCATCACCAACACTGGCGGCATAACCTTTACCAGCCTGGCCAGCGCCGGTAACGCCAACGTCACCAACACAGGCACTCTCGTCTTCGACGTTAGCGGCACGGCCGGTAATGCGACCATCGCCAACCAGTCTGTCATGGTCTTCTATCGCGACAGCACCGCCGGCACCGCCGGCATCACCAATAGTTCGCAGCTCCGCTTTACCGACTCCAGCAGTGCTGGCGGCGCCGCCATCATCAACACCGGGACCCTCAGCTTTCAGTCCACCAGCTCAGCCGGCACCGCGGTCATCGTCAACACCGGCAGCATCACCTTCGAGGACTCCAGTACGGCCGCCAGCGCGACCATCGTCAACCATTTCGACACGGTCTTCGAAGACGCCAGCTCAGCCGGCGGCGCGACCATCACCAACAACGGCAGCCTGCGCTTTCATGGCACCAGCAACGCCGGCAGCGCCGCCATCACCAACAATGCCGGCGGTCTCGTCGATTTCTCCGGCACGCTCGGAGCCGCCGGCAATAACAAGCTCACGGCCGGCTCGATCGCAGGCCCCGGCACTTATCTGCTGGGCGCCAACGAGCTTACGGTCGGCTCCAACAATCAGTCGACCGAGGTGAGCGGCGCGATCTCCGGGACCGGCGGCTCGCTGGTCAAGACCGGCACCGGCACGATGACGCTGTCGGCTGCGAACACGTATACGGGCAGCACCACGGTCAACGGCGGCACCCTCCAGCTTGGCACGGCGGGCAGCGTGGGCACGATTCTCGGCGCGGTCAGCGTCGGTGCCGGCGCCGCACTCGAGCTCTTCAACACCAGCCTCAGCGGCATCACCAGCATCGCGAATGCCGGCGTCACCACCTTCTACGGCAACCTGAATGCCAGCAGTACCAGCGTCACCAGCACCGGGACCCTGAACTTCAGAAACACGAGCAGCGCCGGCTCGCTCAACATCAATGCCGGCTACGCCAATTTCTTTGACGGGAGCACGGCCGGCAACGCCACAATCACCAACAACCAGACCGTCACTTTCCAGAACGGCAGTTCGGCCGCCAGCGCGACGATCGTCAACAACAGCCTCCTCGAGTTCAAGGACACCGCAACCGGCGGCAGCGCGCAAATCACCAACAACAGCAGCCTGAATTTTTTCACGACAAGCAGCGCCGGTAGTGCTACCGTCAGCAACTACAACCGTATCGATTTCAATGCCGACAGTACGGCCGGCAGCGCGACCTTCAACAATCCCGGCTATGTCCAGTTCAACGCCAACAGCACGGCCGGGAGTGCGATCTTCACCAACGGCGGATTCGGCCGGACCGATTTCTACGACACGTCCACCGCAGGCAATGCGCAATTCACCACCAACGACTGGGCGGCGGTGAACTTCAGGAATACCAGCACGGCGGGCAACGCAAGCATCACCGCCAATGCCGGATTCGTCCAGTTCTTCGGCGCCAGCTCCGCCGGCAGCGCAAACATCGCCGTCAATGGCTCCGTCTCCCTCAATTTCAACGATACGAGCTCCGCCGGCAGCGCCACGATCAGCCTCAACAGCGCCGACGGCGGCATCAATTTCGGTAGCGCGAGTTCGGCGGGTACCGCCACGATCACTGTCAACGCGGCCAATCTCAACTTCTTCCAGACCAGCTCCCTTGGAAGCGCAACCCTCACGAACGACAAATATACCTGGTTTAAAAACAGCAGCTCGGCCGGCAGCGGCAGCATCACGAACAACCGCTACATCGAGTTCAGCGGCAACGCCAGTGCCGGCAGCGCGACGATCACCAACAACAGCCTTGGCCAACTCCTGTTTCTCGGCGACAGCACAGCCGGCACCTCTACAATTACCAACGATTGGCTGTTGGATTTCCAGGACCGCGCCACGGCTGGCGACGCG
This sequence comes from Bradyrhizobium sp., assembly GCF_030654605.1. Taxonomy (GTDB): domain Bacteria; phylum Pseudomonadota; class Alphaproteobacteria; order Rhizobiales; family Xanthobacteraceae; genus Bradyrhizobium. Next base: position 372 of record NZ_JAURXB010000030.1, on the reverse strand, counting down.
ACCATCATCAACAATGGCGTCGCCCGCTTCTGGGGCACAGGCGTCAACGGCAGCAACAAGGTCAGCGCCGGTTCGATTGCGGGTGCCGGAGGCTTCTACCTTGGAAATAACGAACTCACGGTCGGCTCCAATAATCGTTCGACCGAAGTGAGCGGCGCAATCACGGATGACGGGATCAACTTAGCCGGGTCGCTGGTCAAGATCGGCACGGGCACGCTCACGCTGTCAGGGTTCAACACCTATATCGGCGGCACGACCATCAACGGCGGCACGTTGCAGCTCGGCAGCGCCACCGGAATCGGCTCCATTCTCGGCGCGGTCACGGTCGGAAGCGGCAGCACCTTCGACGTCGTCAACGCCGACACCAGCGGC
>NZ_JAURXB010000022.1 GCF_030654605.1 Bradyrhizobium sp. | reverse complement strand
AAATGGGCGCCGACGGAGCTCGCGGCCAGCAATTTCGTCCGCGTCGTCTACCACTCGCTCTCCGACAGGCCGGAGAAACCCTCTCTGCTCAAGCGAATCTTCCGAAGGAATTGATATCCGATGAAAGACCTTGTCCCGATCGCCGAACAGATTGCCGCCCGACTGATCGAACGCAGGCAGACCATCGCGATCGCGGAATCCTCGACCGGCGGGCTGATTTCAGCGTCGCTGCTCGCGGTGCCCGGCGCCTCGGCCTATTTTCTCGGCGGCGCCGTGGTTTATACCCGCGATGCGCGGCGGCTGTTGATGGACATTCCCGACGAGGCGATGAAGGGCATTCGTTCGGCATCCGAGCCATACGCGAAGCTGCTGGCGAGCCAGATCCGTACGCGCTTCGCCACCGACTGGGGCCTGTCCGAGACCGGCGCCACCGGCCCCACCGGCAACCGCTACGGCGACGCGGCCGGGCACAGCTGCATGGGGCTCGCGGGCCCGGAGAATGCGGTGGTCACGCTGGAGACCGGCAGCGCCGATCGCCAGGCGAACATGCACAGCTTTGCCAGCGCGGCGCTGAATTTGCTGCTGCAGAATTTGTCGCGGTAGCGCCATCGCGGCAACCCCTCCGACCTCGTCCTGAGGAGCCGCGCGCGCTTCGCGCGGCGTCTCGAAGGATGGAAGCAAGGTCGGTGCAAGCGGCCATCCTTCGAGACGCATCGCTTCGCGATGCTCCTCAGGATGAGGTATGCGGTTGTTGCGAAGAGATCCCCTCACCGCTCCCGGAACGAGCGCATCAGCTGGTCGCTCAGCGGCTTCATCAGATACGACAGCATGGTGCGGTCGCCGGTCTGCACGAAGGCTTCGACCGGCATGCCCGGGATCAGCTTCACCTCGCCGAGGCGGGCGACTTCCGCCGGGGCCATCGAGACCCGGATGGTGTAGTAGCTCTGGCCGGTGCGCTGGTCGGTGGTGACGTCGGGCGAGACGCGCGACACCACGCCGTTCAGCTCCGGGGTGGTGCGCTGGTTCAGCGCCGACAGCCGCAGCACCGTCTTCTGGCCGATCTGCAGCTTGTCGATATCCTGCGGATTGACCTTGGCCTCGACCGAGAGATCGTCGGCCTGCGGCACGATCATCATGATGGCGTCGCCGGCGGTGATGACGCCGCCCACGGTGTGAACGGTGGACTGCAGCACCATGCCGTCCTGCGGGGCGCGGATGTCGACCCGGCGCAACTGGTCTTCGGCCGTCACCTTGCGCTCGACGAATTCGCCGATCTTGTCGTTGGTCTCGCGCAGGTCCTTTGAAACTTCGCTGACCAGGTCCTTGTCGACCTGGATGATCTGCAGCTCGGTTTCGGTGATCTTGCCTCTGGCCTGCGCCCTCGCGGCGATGTACTGCGCCCGTTCACCGGACAGCCTTGCGGCGTCGCGCTCCAGCACGGTCAGGCGCGAGAGCTGAACCAGCCGCTGCTCGTAGAGCGAGCGCACCCCGACCAGTTCCTTTTCGACCAGCACGATTTCCTTGTCCTTGGCCTGCTCCTGGGCGGCGAGGCCCGCGATCTCTTCCTTGAGCTGGGCGACGCGCTCGCGCAGCTGCGACTTTTGTCCGGCGCGCCCGGTGGTGCGCACTTCGAACAGCTTGCTTTCGCTGGCCATCACGTTCTGGACGTCGGGATCGTTGGGACGGTCGAGCAGCATCGGCGGGAAGGTGATCCGGTCGAGGCCGCGCTGTTCGGCCTCCAGCCGCGCCGCCCGCGCCCACAGCCCGTTGAGCGCCTTGTTGACGATGGCGAGGCCGGCCTTGGTGACGGTGTCGTCGAGCCGCACCACGATGTCGCCGGCCTTCACGGCCATGCCGTCGCGGGCCCGCACCTCGCCGACCACGCCGCCGGTCGGGTGCTGAACTTTCTTGACGTTGGATTCGACCACGATCTGTCCCGGCGCGATCAGCGCGCCCGAGATCTGCGCGGTCGATGCCCAGGTGCCCAATCCGCCCACCAGCAGCAGGATGACCGACAGGCCGACGATCATGTGCAGCCGGATCGACGCTTTCGCGCCACGCTTGCCTGAACCACCCTTGGCGCTGTCCGTCATGATTTGGCAACTCCCCCTTCGGAGACGATCTTGATCGGTGACGGCGGCGCAACGCGCGGCTGCAGCACCTGTCCCAGCACGGTTTCCTTCGGCCCGAAGGCCTGCATGCGGCCGTCCTTCAACACCAGCAGCATGTCGACCGCCTCGATGCCGATCGGCCGATGCGCGACCACCACCACGATGGCGCCCCGCTCGCGCGAGGCGCGGACCGCCCGGGTCAAGGCCTCGTCGCCCTCGGTATCGAGATTGGAGTTCGGCTCGTCGAGCACGATCAGGAACGGATCGCCATACAGCGCCCGCGCCAGCGCCACGCGCTGCGCCTGGCCGGCCGAGAGCGCGGTGCCCTGTTCGCCGATCTGGGTGTCGTAGCCTTCGCGCATCTTGATGATCATGTCGTGGACGCCGGCTTCCTTGGCGGCCTTGATGATGGTGTCGGAGGTGGCGTCGGGATCGTAGCGGCAGATATTCTGCGCGACCGATCCGGCGAACAGTTCGACGTCCTGCGGCAGATAGCCGATGTGGCGGCCGAGCACGTCGCTCGACCACTGGTCGAGTGCGGCGCCATCGAGCCGCACCTTGCCGCGCACCGGCTGCCAGACTCCGACCAGCGCGCGGATCAGCGACGACTTGCCCGATCCGCTCGGCCCGATCACGCCGAGGCCGTTGCCGGCTTCCAGCGCGAACGTCACGTCCTGCACGATGACCTTCTGATCGCCCGGCGGCACGATGCTGACGCCCTCGACCGACAGCCGCTTCGACGGGCTCTGCAGCAGCGTCTGCTCCGTCGGCGCCGGCAGCGTTTCCAAGAGCTTGTTGAGGCGGTGCCAGCTCTGCCGCGCGGCGACAAAACCCTTCCAGTGCGCGATCGCGAGATCGACCGGCGCCAGCGCCCGCGCGCTCAGGATCGAGCCCGCGATGATGACGCCGGCGGTGGCTTCCTGGTTGATCACGAGATAGGCGCCGACCGCGAGCACCGCGGATTGCAGCACCATGCGCATCACCTTGGCGATGGCGCCGAGACCGCCGGCGACGTCGCTGGCGCGCTGGTTGCCGGCGAGATATTTTTCGTTGGCCTCGCTCCAGCGCTTTGTCAGCCGCCCGGACATGCCCATCGCGACCAGCACCTCGGCGTTGCGCCGGCTGGTGGCGGCCAGGTCGTTGCGGCGCGCCGCGAGGCCCATGGCCTCGCGCGCCGGCGCCCGCGACATGAATTCGGTGATGATGGTGAGCGTGACCAGAATGATGGCGCCGACCAGCGCGGTCAGGCCGATCAAGGTGTGGAAGGCGAAACAGATCGCCAGGTAGAACGGCAGCCATGGCAGGTCGAAGAACGCGCCCGGCCCCATGCTGGAGAGGAAGGAGCGGACGTTGTCGAGATCGCGCAGCGGCTGCAGGCCCTCGTTGCGGCCGCCCACCATCAGTGGCAGCCGCACCACGGTGTCGAACACGCGGGCATTGAGCGCTTCGTCGAGCGAGGTGCCGATCCGGACCAGCACGCGACCGCGAATCAAATCGAGGATGCCCTGGGCGACATACAATCCGCCGGCCAGGATCACGAGGCCGACCAGCGTCGGAATGCTGCGGCTCGGCAGCACCCGGTCGTAGACCTCCAGCATGAAGATCGAGCCGGTCAGATACAGCAGATTGATCATGCAGCTCATGAGGCCGACGCCGATGAAGGCGTTGCGGCAGGCGCGCAACGCATCACCGAGTTCGGAACGCCGGACACCGGGAGCGGCTGCCATCTATCCTGATCTCTTCACGAGGGGTGCGATGGCGCAGTTCTACCGATGTTTGCGGCCAGCGTCCATGTAACTCGCGTTAACCTAAACGTTAACGGCACGCGCGGGGTGGCCGCCAGCGCCGGCCTATCCACCAAACGGAGGACGATCGGGCCGACCGGCCCGGCGGGAGCCGGGTGAGAGGCGCGGCGAGCCGGCCTTACCGCCACGGAGTCCGGTGCTCGCGGCCGCTTGTCATACACTTTCCCCATCGCGGGCGGCCCCTCTTTTGGCCATCGGCCAGCCGCCGTTCCTCGCATCGGAACTTTCGGCCTCCACTATCGTTATGTGATCATGACACAACCCGACACCTGGTACGTGGCCTTCGGGCCGGACAAGACCGTGAAGACGGACGACAGCGCCGATGGCGTGGTGCGATCGACCCGCACGTTCAGGTCGGAAGTCGACGCCAAGCTGTTTGCCCTGCAGATTCTCGCCAAGGGCTGGTCGGCCAGCGCCGGCACGCTCAACCCGCATCAGCCCAAACAGGTGATCGGCGCTTCCCAGATCGAAAAATGGGCCGACCCGCGCGTCAACGCGTGAGGTGCGCTTTACCTCGCCCCGCTTGCGGGGAGAGGTCGGAGACGGAGCGACAGCGAAGTCTCCGGGTGAGGGGGACTCTCTGAGCTGCTGCGGGTTTGATGGACACCAAGTTAAGCTAATCCCAGCTTGCGCTCGAACTCAACAGGGCTGACATATCCGATCGTCGAATGACGTCGTGTTGGATTGTAGAACCGCTCGATATAGTCGAACACATCCGCCTTGACCTCGTTCCTGGTGCGATAGTTTTTGCGCGCAGTTCGCTCGGTCTTCAGCGACGGGAAGAAGCTCTCCATCGCCGCATTGTCCCAGACATTGCCTGATCGGCTCATGCTGCAAACGATCCCGCTGTCGGCCATCAGGCGCTGGAACCGTTCGCTGACATATTGGCTGCCCCGATCCGAATGATGCATCAGGGCGTCGGGCTTGCCCCGACGCCAGACGGCCATCAACAGGGCGTCCGCAACCAGCTGCGCCGTCATGCTGGCGCTCATCGACCAGCCGACTACCCGGCGCGAGAACAGGTCGATGACGGCTGACACGTACAGCCAGCCCTCGGCCGTCCAGATGTAGGTGAAGTCTGCAATCCACTTCTGGTTAGCCCGCTCGGCCGTAAACTGCCAGTCCAGAAGGTTTGCCGGCACGTTCCCGACCTGGCGGTCGCCTTCGTCCTTTGGCAGGCGCCGGCGCCGTGGCCGCGCCCGCAAGGCTTGCAGGCGCATCAGCCGCTCGACCTGATGCAGACCGCATTCGACGCCGTCTGCCAAAAGGTCTCTCCAGACCCGCCGTGCGCCGTAGGTCCGGTCGCTGGCAAGGAAGCTTGCTTTCACCTGCC
>NZ_JAURXB010000013.1 GCF_030654605.1 Bradyrhizobium sp. | reverse complement strand
CGTGTACCGCCCCTAAACGGACGGCGTGAGCGCAGTCGGGCGCTGTCTAGGCGCTTCGCTCACAAGATGGAGACAACCATGAATTTCATGAAAGCTATCGTCGCTGCCGGCCTGGTGGCCGCATCGACGTCGGCATTCGCTGCCGACATCACGGGCGCGGGCGCGACGTTCCCATTCCCGATCTATTCGAAGTGGGCCGACGCCTACAAGAAAGAGACCGGCAACGGCCTGAACTATCAGTCGATCGGTTCCGGCGCGGGCATCAAGCAGATCCAGGCCAAGACCGTGACGTTCGGCGCGACCGATGCGCCGCTCAAGGCCGAGCAGCTTGAGAAGGACGGCCTGGTGCAGTGGCCGATGGTGATGGGCGCGATCGTTCCGGTCGTGAACCTCGAAGGCGTCAAATCCGGCGAACTGGTATTCGACGGCGAGACGCTCGCCAACATCTATCTCGGCAAGATCACCAAATGGGACGATCCGGCGATCGCCAAGCTCAATCCGAAGCTGAAGCTGCCGAGCGCAGCCATCACCGTGGTGCGGCGTTCCGACGGTTCGGGCACCACCTTCGTCTTCACCGACTATCTGTCGAAGGTGAGCAGCGAGTGGAAGGCCAAGGCAGGCTCCGGCACTGCGGTCGAATGGCCGACCGGCGTCGGCGCCAAGGGCAATGAAGGCGTCGCCGGCAACATCGGCCAGACCAAGAATTCGATCGGCTATGTCGAATACGCCTACGCCAAGCAGAACAAGCTGACCTATGGCGGATTGATCAACAAGGCCGGCAAGGCAGTGCAGCCGACGATAGCGGCGTTCCAGGCGGCGGCGGCGAATGCCGACTGGGCCAAGGCGCCCGGTTATTACATCGTCCTCTCCGACCAGCCCGGCGAAACCTCCTGGCCGATCACCGCGGCGACCTTCATTCTGATGCACAAGAACCCCGCCGACAAGGCGGCCGCCAAGGAGGCCATCAAGTTCTTCAAGTGGGCCTTCGAGAAGGGCGACAAGATGGCCGAGGAACTCGATTACATCCCGATGCCGGAATCCGTGGTCAAGCTGATCGAGAAGACCTGGTCGGCTGACATCAAGAGCTGAGCTGAAAACGTCTCGTGTCCCGGACGCGGTGCAGCGCTCTTCGCGCTGCTCCGCAGAGCCGGGGCGCACGAGGGTGCGGACATAGAATAGCCCCCGGATCAGCAACGCACACCTCGTGCCGCGCCGCATCCGGGGTGCGAGACAGATCAAGCAAAATAGTTTAGGTACAGGGGACAGGCGTGGCAGATATGGCCGTTCAGAGCGATGCGATGGAATCCGCTGGTCCATATGATCGCGCCAAGGCGCTCAGCGCCTTCAAATTCGGCGACGTTACCTTCTACTGGATCACCCGCGCCTGCGCGATCTCCGTGTTGCTCATCCTCGGCGGCATCATTGTCTCGCTGATCGTGGGCGCATGGCCGGCGATCGTGGAGTTCGGCGCTTCCTTCCTGTTCACGTCGCGATGGGCTCCGGCGAACGACCCGCCGGTGCTGGGCGCGCTCGGTCCGATCTACGGCACGCTGGTCACCTCCATCATCGCCATGGTGATTGCCGTTCCCGTCGGCCTTGGCATTGCGATATTCCTCACCGAGCTCTGTCCGCAATGGCTGCGCCGCCCGATCGGCCTTGCCGTGGAACTGCTGGCCGGTATCCCCTCGATCATCTACGGCATGTGGGGCTTCTTCGTGCTCGGCCCGTTCATGGCCGACAGCTTTCAGCCGTTCATGATCAGGCTGTTCGACGGCGTCCCGGTGCTGGGAACGATTTTCGCCGGTCCGCCGTCCTATCTCAGCCTGTTCAACGCGGCGCTGATCCTCGCGATCATGGTTCTACCCTTCATCACCGCGATTTCGGTCGACGTGTTCAAGACGGTGCCCCCGGTGCTGAAGGAAGCCGCCTATGGCGTCGGCTGCACCACCTGGGAAGTCGTCCGCAACGTGGTGATCCCCTATACCCGCGTCGGCGTGATCGGCGGGGTCATGCTGGCGCTCGGCCGCGCGCTCGGCGAAACCATGGCGGTGACGTTCATTATCGGCAACGCGTTCCGCATCACCGGCTCGGTGTTTTCGCCGGGCACCACGATCTCGGCGGCGATCGCATCCGAATTCGCCGAGAGCGACGGCTTGCATCAATCCGGCCTGATCCTGCTCGGCCTGTTGCTGTTCATATTGACCTTCTTCGTGCTGGCCGCGGCGCGGCTGATGCTGATGCGGCTGGAAAAGAAGGCGGGGAACTGATCATGAACCCGATTTACACCCGCCGCCGCCGCTTCGACGTCATCGTCAAGTTCCTCTGCCTCGGTGCCGCGATCTTCGGCGTCACCTGGCTCGGCCTGATCCTGTTCACGCTGTTCTACAACGGTTTCGCCGGGCTCAATCTGGCGATCTTCACCGAGAATACCCCGCCGCCGGGATCGACCGATGGCGGCCTGCTCAACGCCATCGTCGGGTCGATCATCATGACCGTGATCGGGGTCGGCATCGGCGCGCCGCTCGGCCTGATGGCCGGCACCTATCTGGCCGAATACGGCAGGAACGACCGGCTCACCTCGGTGATCCGCTTCATCAACGATATTCTGCTCAGCGCGCCCTCGATCATCATCGGCCTGTTCATCTACGGCGCCGTCGTGTTGCCGATGGGGAGGTTCTCCGCCTTAGCCGGCAGCCTGGCGCTCGCGGTGATCGTGATCCCCGTGGTGGTGCGCACCACCGAGGACATGTTGCTGCTGGTGCCCAATCCCTTGCGCGAGGCTGCCTCCGCGCTCGGCCTGCCGCGTTCGCTGGTCATCAAACGCATCGCCTACCGCGCGGCGCGCGCCGGCCTCATCACCGGCGTGCTGCTGGCCACCGCCCGGGTCGCCGGCGAAACCGCGCCGCTGTTGTTCACCGCGCTCTCCAACCAGTTCTTCAGCCTCGACCTGACCAAGACGATGGCCAACCTGCCGGTTACCATCAACAACTTCGTGCAAAGCCCCTATGCCTACTGGAAGCAACTCGCCTGGAGCGGGGCCTTGCTGATCACCCTGACCGTACTTGCCCTGAATATTGGCGCCCGCATTCTCGGCGCCGAGAGGACACCAAAATGAACGAGCTTTCTGTATCGATGAGTGCCGCGGGCGGACCCGTTCCCTCGGTGGTGTTGCCGGAAGCGCCGGCCAAGGTGACGGCGCGAGGTCTCAATTTCTATTACGGCGAGAACCACGCGCTGAAGAACATCAACCTTGCGCTCGGCACCAACCGCGTCACCGCCTTCATCGGGCCGTCCGGCTGCGTCAAGTCGACCTGGCTGCGGATTTTCAACCGGATGTACGACCTCTATCCGGGACAGCGCGCCACGGGTCAGCTGATGCTGGACTCTACCAACATCCTCGATAACAAGCTTGACCTCAATCTGCTGCGGGCCCGCGTCGGCATGGTGTTCCAGAAGCCGACGCCGTTCCCGATGACGATCTACGAAAACATCGCCTTCGGGATCCGGCTCTACGAGAAGATTTCCAAATCGGAAATGGACGGCCGGGTCGAAAAGGCGCTGCGCGGCGGCGCGCTGTGGAACGAGGTCAAAGACAAGCTGAGTGCTTCCGGCCTCAGCCTGTCCGGCGGCCAGCAGCAGCGGCTTTGCATCGCCCGCACCGTCGCGGTGCGGCCCGAGGTGATCCTGTTCGACGAGCCGTGCTCGGCGCTGGATCCGATCTCGACCGCCAAGATCGAGGAATTGATTACGGAACTGGCGGAGGAATATACCATCGCCATCGTCACCCACAACATGCAGCAGGCCGCGCGCGTCTCCGACAAGACTGCCTTCATGTATCTCGGCGAACTGATCGAGTTTGACGACACCAACAAGATTTTCACCTCGCCGAGCGATCGGCGCACGCAAGATTACATCACCGGCCGGTTCGGCTGACGCGCACCGCGAGGAAAGCAACAAATGGGTACGGAACACACGGCAAAAGCGTTCGACGGCGATCTGCAGGAACTGACCCGGCTGGTCGCGGAGATGGGCGGTCTTGCCGAGCGCATGATCACCGATTCCGTCGACGCGCTGATCCGCAGGGATGTCGTGCTCGGCAAGCGCGTCGTCGCCTCGGACGTCGAAATCGACAGCCTGCAGCACCTCATTGAGGAACGCGCGGTGCTCACCATCGCGCGGCGCCAGCCGATGGCGGTGGACCTGCGCGAAATCGTCGGCGCCATGCGGGTCGCCACCGATCTGGAGCGGATCGGCGACCTCGCCAAGAACATGGGCAAGCGGGTCGCCGCGCTGGAGAACGATTTCCAGCCGCTCAAGCTGATCCGCGGCCTCGAGCACATGACCGACCTCGTGCAGAGCCAGGTCAAATCCGTGCTCGACGCCTATGCCGCGCACGACCTGCCGGCGGCGATGGCGGTCTGGAAGGGCGACGAGGAAGTCGACGCCATCTGCACCTCGCTGTTCCGCGAATTGCTGACCTATATGATGGAAGACCCGCGCAATATCTCGTTCTGCATCCATCTGATGTTCTGCGCCAAGAACATCGAGCGGATCGGCGATCACGCCACCAATATCGCGGAAACCGTGTTCTACATGATCGAGGGTCAGCAGATGCTCGACACGCGACCGAAGGGCGACATGACCACGTTTGCCACGACGGTACCTGGAAATTGAGAATCTGAGAGAGGCTATGAATATGAGTGCGCGCATAATGGTGGTGGAAGACGAGGAAGCGCTCACCACGCTGCTGCGCTACAATCTCGATGCCGAAGGTTACGACGTCGAAACCGTCGGGCGCGGCGACGACGCCGATACCAGGCTGAAGGAGCGGGTGCCCGACCTCGTGGTGCTGGACTGGATGCTGCCGGGCCTGTCCGGAATCGAACTGTGCCGCCGCCTGCGGGCGCGGCCGGAGACGCGGCAGCTGCCGATCATCATGCTGACCGCGCGCGGCGAAGAGAGCGAGCGCGTCCGCGGCCTGGCCACCGGCGCCGACGACTACATCGTAAAACCGTTTTCAGTGCCGGAGCTTCTGGCGCGCGTGAAAGGCCTGTTGCGCCGCGCCAGCCCGGAGCGGCTGGCCACCATGCTGACCTATGGCGACCTCGAGCTCGACCGCGAAAAGCGACGCGTCACGCGCTCCGGCCGCCCGATCGATCTCGGCCCGACCGAATATCGCCTGCTGGAATTTTTCCTGGAGCATCCCGGCCGGGTGTTCAGCCGCGAGCAACTGCTCGACAGCGTCTGGGGCCGCGACATCTATATCGACGAGCGCACCGTCGACGTCCATATCGGCCGTCTGCGCAAACTGCTCAACCCCGGCGGCGAGCAGGACCCGATCCGCACCGTGCGCGGCGCCGGCTACGCGCTGGATGACCGGTTCGCGAAGGCGGAGTAAATCGTCGTCCCGGCTCAAGTTCGCGAATGGTGCTTGCGACAATCAAGACTGTCGTCGCCCGGCGTAGACCGGGCGATCCAGTACGCCGCGACCTCTCGATTTATCTCAAACGTCTGTGGAATACTGGGTCGCCCGGTCAAGCCGGGCGATGACAGCGGTGTCGCAATGACGACGGCGAGTACTACCGCGTCGGCTTCGGCGGCTGCCGGCGGCGGTCGGAGGCCGGCTGGTAGGCGATCCGCGAGTGGTGTGCGCAATAAGGCAGGCTGGCCAGCGCCCGGCCGCCACAGAAGAAGAATTCCGAGCTCGAGGGATCGCCGATCGGCCAGTGGCAGGTGGCCTCATTGAGCTCCAGCAGCGACAGCCGCTGGCTCATCGGCACCACATTGTCGTAGGCGATCGGATCCGGCTCCATCTCGACGTCGAACGCATGGGCCAGCGCGGTGTTGCCGCGCGACACCGGACGCGATACCCGCATCATCTGCTGGGCGGGCCGCGCCTTGCGCTGCCGCGGGGCGGCCGAGGAGGGGCTCTTGGCGCGGCCGGAAAGGCCGAGCCGGTGGACTTTGCCGATCACCGCGTTTCGCGTCACATTTCCGAGCTCCGCAGCGATCTGGCTGGCGGAAAGTCCGCCTTCCCAGAGTTTTTTCAGCTGCTCGACGCGATCGTCGGACCAGGTCAATACCGTCATCGCACTCTTCCCTTCGCATCGCGCCGGCCAGCATGAGGACGGCGCTGCGATGCCAAATCTCAAAAATCCCTGCGGGCAGAATCCCTTAGCCCTCGCCGGGCGGGATAACCGCGCCCGAACGTGTACGCTGAACAGCAACGACTAGAGGATCAGAACCGCCGCACGAGATGTCGTACCCGACAGCCCGGAAGCTACAATATGGCGTGACTCTCGCGCAAGAGTCAGCATGGTTGCATCCACATGTTCCGTCGCCCACACCGGAATCCTACGGATGTTTCGGGCGTTTGTCTGACCGGTTGACAGTTATCGCGCCACGCCTAGAATGGTTCCCACGTGCCGCCCCTAAAAGGCGGCACGTTTTGTTTTCCGAGGCTGGTTGTGCTGCGATTGCGTTTATACGCACCATAGCGGGCTCTAACCTTTAGTGATCACCATGCCCCATAGCGCGACGTCGCATCTGCTCCCCGTATTCGCCCGGGTCGATCTCGGTTTCGAGCGCGGCGAAGGCGCCTGGCTGATATCAACCACCGGCGAGCGCTATCTCGATTTCACCAGTGGCGTCGCGGTCAATGCGCTTGGCCATTGCCACCCGCATCTGGTCGCTGCCTTGCAGGAACAGGCCACCAAATTGTGGCACATGTCGAACCTGTTCAAGAGCCCGGACGGCGACAGGCTCGCCGCGCGGCTGTGCGAGCAGAGCTTTGCGGATTTCGTGTTCTTCTGTAATTCCGGCGCCGAAGCGATGGAATGCGCCATCAAGATCGCGCGCCGCTATCACGCCGCCAAGGGAAAACCCGAGCGCTTTCGTCTGGTCACCTTCGAAGGCGCGTTTCACGGCCGCACGCTGGGGACGCTGGCGGCGACAGGCTCGGCGAAATATCTCGAAGGTTTCGGGCCGCCTTTGGACGGCTTCGACCAGGTGCCGCATGGCGATCTCGATGCCGTCAAGAAGGCGATCGGCCCCAACACCGCAGGCATCCTGATCGAGCCGGTGCAGGGCGAGGGCGGCGTGCGCTCGGCGCCGAACTCGTTCTTCAAGGCGTTGCGCGAACTCTGCGACCAGCACGGCATGCTGCTGATCTTCGACGAGGTGCAGACCGGCATGGGCCGCACCGGCGACCTGTTCGCCTACAAGCGCCTGGGCGTGACGCCCGACATCATGCCGCTCGCCAAAGCGCTCGGCGGCGGTTTTCCGATCGGCGCGTGCCTGGCCACGGCGGAAGCGGCGTCCGGCATGACGCCGGGCTCCCATGGCTCGACCTTCGGCGGCAATCCGCTGGCGATATCAGCCGCCAATGCGGTGCTGGACGTGATGCTGAAGCCCGGCTTCTTCGACCACGTCCAGAAGATGTCGCTGCTGTTGAAACAGAAGCTGGCGTCGGTGGTCGATCGCTATCCGACCGTGCTGTCGGAGGTGCGCGGCGAGGGCCTTCTGATCGGCGTCAAGGCCGTGGTGCCCTCGGGCGATCTCGTCAACGCGTTGCGCGACCAGAAGCTGCTCACCGTCGGCGCCGGCGACAATGTGGTGCGGTTCCTGGCGCCGTTGATCGTCAGCGAAGCCGAGATCGAGGAATCCGTAGCCCGCCTCGAGCGCGCCTGCGTGGCGTTGTCGGGCGGCCAGTTGCAGAAGGCGGCGGGGTGATGAGCAAGGCTCTGAACCATTTTCTCGACCTGAACGAGATTCCGACCAGGGAGCTGCGCGGCATCCTGGCCGCCAGCGTCGCCATGAAGGCGAAGCTGAAGGCGCAGAAGAAGCAGGACGTCAAGCCGGCCAGGCCGCTCGAAGGCAAGACGCTGGCGATGATCTTCGAAAAGCCCTCGACCCGCACGAGAGTGTCGTTCGACGTCGGCATGCGCCAGCTCGGCGGCGAATCGATCATGCTGACCGGTGCCGAGATGCAGCTCGGCCGCGGCGAGACCATCGCCGACACCGCACGCGTGCTGTCGCGTTACGTCGACGCCATCATGATCCGAATTCTCAACCACGAGGCGCTGCTGGAACTGGCCGCGCACGCAACCGTGCCTGTCATCAACGGGCTGACGCGGCGCTCGCATCCCTGCCAGGTGATGGCCGACCTGATGACCTTCGAGGAGCATCGCGGGCCGATCGAGGGCCGCACCGTGGCCTGGACCGGCGACGACAACAACGTACTGGCGTCATGGGCGCATGCGGCGGAGCGGTTCAAGTTCAACCTGCGCATCGCGACGCCACCGGAGCTGGCGCCGAAGAAGGCGATGAAGGACTGGATCAAGGCGACCGACGCGCCGATCGTGCTCGGCAACGATCCGGAGGCCGCGGTGCGCGGCGCCGATTGCGTGGTCACCGACACCTGGTTCTCGATGGGCGACAAGGAAGGCAAGCACCGCCACAACATCCTGAAGCCCTACCAGGTCAACGCCCGGCTGATGTCATTGGCAAAACCCGATGCGCTGTTCATGCACTGCCTGCCCGCCCACCGCGGCGACGAGGTCACCGACGAGGTGATCGACGGCCCGCAGTCGGTGGTGTTCGACGAGGCCGAAAACCGCCTGCACGCCCAGAAGGGCATTCTGGCGTGGTGCTTCGAGGCGGTGGGGTAGGCGCTCGCTGTCGTCCCCGCGAACGCCGACACAAACTCAGTGTCGTCCCGGCCTCCGAGCCGGGACCCATACCGCGTGATCTCTCGTTTTGGCGATGTGATAGTTGTTCTTCGCACCATGAACGACCGGGATTATGGGTCCCCGCGCCCCGTGCGCAATTGCGCACTAGGCGGGGACGACGATAGACCCCTTTCGTTTCGTTCCTCCCGACCCCAGATAAAGCGCCATGACTTCTCAATCCCCCCCGATCAAAATTCCCCTGGAAACCCCGATCCGCGCCCCGTCAGAGGTTCCGGTCGACGACGCGGTGCTGCCGTTCGAGGTCGCGTCGCTCGACCTGCGCGGCCGCCTGACGAGGCTCGGCCCGGCGCTCGACGAAGTCCTGACCAAACACGATTATCCGCCCGCCGTGGGAAAACTGCTCGGCGAGGCCATCGTATTGACGACCCTGCTCGGCTCGTCGCTGAAATTCGACGGCCGCTTCATCCTGCAGACCCAGACTGACGGCCCGGTGTCGTTCCTGATCGTGGATTTCCAGGCGCCGGACCGGCTGCGCGCCTATGCCCGCTTCGATGCCAAGCGGCTCGAGGACGGCCAGGATTCCGGCGCGCTGCTCGGCCACGGCCATCTCGCCATGACCATCGACCAGGGCGCGGACATGAGCCGCTATCAGGGGCTGGTGGCGCTGGAAGGCGGCAATCTGGAAGACGCCGCGCACGAATACTTCCTGCGCTCCGAACAGATCCCGACGCGGGTGCGTCTGGCGGTCGGCGAGGAATGGCGCGGCGGCGGCGATGGTCCAAAACATCGCTGGCGCGCCGGCGGCATGCTGCTGCAGTTTTTGCCCAAGGCGCCGGAGCGGGCGCGGCAGGCCGATTTGCATCCCGGCGACGCGCCGGAAGGCGTCGAAACCCACGAGGTCGCGGAAGATGACGCCTGGATCGAGGGCCAGTCGCTGATCTCAACCGTCGAGGACATCGAGCTGATCGATCCGGATCTGTCGGGCGAGCGGCTGCTTTATCGTCTGTTTCACGAACGCGGCGTCCGCGTCTTCGCCCCATTGCCGCTGCGCGCGCAATGCTCCTGCTCGCGCGACGCGGTATCCGGCATGCTCAACAGCTTCGAGAAGCAGGACCGCGCCGACATGGTCAAGGACGGCAAGGTGGTGGTGACCTGCGAGTTCTGTTCATCGGTCTACGAGTTCACGCCGCAGGAAGCCGGCGTGGAGTAGGGCGCGCGGCGCTTAAGGCGCCGCCAACTTCCGCACCGTCTCCCTGATCCAGTCGTAATGCGCCGCCAGCGCGACCGCCTTGGTTTGCTTGCCGGAGACGCCGACCATCAACCCGACGAGGCTGTGCATGCCACGATAGGCAAACACCGGTCCGCCGGAATCGCCCGGACCGGCGTTGGCGGCATCCTCGCCGACGCCGGTGAGGACCACCCAGCCCCTGATGGATTGCGAAACCCGCTGCAGAACCATGCGCAACACCACGCTGGCGCCGGAATCCGCTGATGCGCTCTTGCCGTATCCCGCCACGATCAGGTCGTCGCCGACGCCGGGGACGCGCGGATTGAGAACGGCCGCGACGAACCGGTCCGGCAGCGGCTTTGCCAGCTTGAGGATCGCGAGATCGGGCGAGCCGGCATCCCCTGATGTATAGAGCGGATGCTGCACGATCTCGGCAACGGGGCCGAGCCCTGCCTGGTATCCTCCGCCGAGAATGCCACCGATGAGGAAGCGCTCGCCCCGCCTGACGCAGTGCGCGGCGGTCAGCACGATGTCAGGCGCCAGCACCACGCCGCTGCATCGGCCTTTCGCGCCGGCCACGACGACGGTGAAGCGCTGCACCGTGCGGTCGGCGATATCAGCGCCGACCAGCGCGCTGGCCGGACTGCCCGACAGCATGGAAATCACCAGCGCGAGGCATCTCGCAAATTCGGCTCGCACAGACGGCGTCCTTGCTAAGATGGCAATAACAAATCAATTGCGGCAGTGTACACGATATCGAACTCTTGCGTCGTCCCTGCGAACGCAGGGACCCATACGCCGCGGCCTATCGTTGACGCTCAGGCGTCAGATATCTTCGCATGCGAAACCCGGCGGTGGTTTTGGGTCCCTGGGTTCGCCGGGACGACAGCTGTACAAGCGTCACCACCTAATCGAACGCGATGCCGACCTGTTTTCCCCTGCGCCAGACGGCGCGGCAGGGCAGCGGCGACCCGGCGGTCATCAGTATGAGATTCTTCGGAAGGCGCGGGCGACTGGCCAGGCTCAGGCTGGCGCCGGAGGCGGAAAGATTGTGAACCGTGCAGGCGATCTCGCGCCGGCCGGCCGCAATCGTTGCAGGGGTCGTCACGGCGTGGCGCAGAACGACCCGCCGTTCATCGACCAGGGTGCGATCGGCGGTTTGCGGTTCGACCATGCTGAAGACTCTGCTGCATTCCGGACAGATCCAGGACCACATGTCGTAATCAGCGGCGCAGGGGATGATGCGATCGAGGGTCATGTCGACCCGGCATTGCTGGCAGACCGGCATCGGCTTGGAAGTTCGCGGCATGCCGGAAAGTTAAATGCTGCAGCACGAAATTCTAATCCGCACAACTACGGAGCGCGCCGGTTAAGATTAACGCTGCCCGTTTTACCTCTCCGGCAAGCGGAAAAAACGCATGCTAGTTCAACACCCGCTTGCTCTCGGGGCTGTCGAGCGAAAATGCGGGGATGTCGACCTCGAATTGCTCGCCGCTCTCGCTCATCATCTGGTAGCTGCCGCTCATGAAGCCCGATCCCGTCGGCAGCCCCACGCCCGAGGTGTATTCGAAGCGCTCGCCGGGGGCCAGCACCGGCTGTTCGCCGATCACGCCTTCGCCGCGGACTTCTTCCTTGTGGCCGGAGGCGTCGGTGATGATCCAGTGCCGGGTCCGCAGCTGCACCGTCTCGGCGCCGGTGTTGGTGATGACGATGGTGTAGGACCAGAAAAACTGACGGCGATCGACCGGCGGGCGTTCCGGCAGGAAGTTCGGCTCGACGGTGACCTCGATCTGGCGGGTAACGGCGCGGTACATGCTGTCTTCCAAATTTTCATTCAAGGCGTCATTCTTTCAAGCAGCGGTCTTCCAAAGTCCGTCGAGCGCATCATATCGAAGTGTCCTGGTGGAACCAACCACCGGACGGTTATGACGGCCGCCATGCAATTGTAATTCCAACCGCGGTTTCAACAAAGTTCCCGCCTAAAGCGCACCCGCGCGGGCTGTTCCGGCGTATCTTGCTTGCAACCCGCGTGCCGATACTGTCATTCGTGTCGGGCGGGCGGGTAAAGTTCATCTCCAGACGGTGCCAGATGACGTCCATTGCCGATCGAGTTGCCGGACCACCGCTTGCGGATGAAGCGGATGCGCGCGCCGCCGCGGCGCCGGTCGACTTGCCGGTGATTATGCTTCCCGCCGGTGCCGAGCGCGAACTGCGGCTCGATCTGTTTCGCGGGCTGGCGCTGTGGCTGATCTTCATCGACCATCTACCGAACAATATCCTGACCTGGTTCACGTTCCGCAATTACGGGTTCAGCGACGCCACCGAAATCTTCATCTTCATCTCCGGCTATACCGCGGCGTTCGTTTACGGCCGCGCCATGCTTGAGGCCGGCTTCGTGATCGCGACCGCGCGCATCCTGCGGCGGGTCTGGCAGATCTATGTCGCGCACGTGTTCCTGTTCACGATCTTTCTGGCGGAAATTTCCTACGTCGCCGCCAGGTTCGACAATCCGCTGTATTCGGAAGAAATGGGGATCATGGATTTCCTCAAGCAGCCCGACGTCACCATCATCCAGGCGCTGCTGCTGCGATTCCGTCCCGCCAACATGGACGTGCTGCCGCTCTATATCGTGCTGATGCTGTTTCTGCCCTTCATCATCTGGCTGATGAAATGGCGGGCCGACGTCACGCTGGCGCTGTCGGTCGTGCTCTATGCCCTCACCTGGCAATTCGATCTGTACCTGTCGGCCTATCCGAACGGGTTCTGGGCCTTCAATCCGTTCGCCTGGCAATTGTTGTTCGTGTTCGGCGCGTGGTGCGCGCTGGGCGGCGCCCGGCGAATGTCGCGGATCCTGTCGTCGCCGGTCACGATGTGGATCTGTGGCGCCTACCTGTTCTTCGCGTTCTGCGTGACATTGACCTGGCACCTGCCGCAGCTGAATTTCCTGATGCCGAAGCTGATCGAGCAGTGGATGTATCCGATCACCAAGACCGACATGGACGTGTTGAGGTTCGCGCACTTCCTGGCGCTGGCGGCGGTGACGGTGCGTCTGCTGCCGAAGGACTGGCCCGGATTGAAGTCGCGCTGGCTGCGGCCGGTGATCCTGTGCGGGCAGCATTCCCTCGAGATCTTCTGTCTCGGCGTGTTCCTGGCCTTCGCCGGCCATTTCGTGCTGGCCGAGTTTTCCGGCGGCGGCGTGGCGATGCACCTGGTTGTCAGTGTCGCCGGAATCCTCATTATGTCCGGCATGGCGTGGATCATCTCATGGTACAAGCATTCTGCCGACAAGAGTGCATCGCGGAAAAAAGGCGCCGTTGGCAACGCCGATATGGCAGGAGGGGGCTCATGAAGTCCAATCCCGCGGCCCTTCTGGGCCTGACCGTGCTTACCGGCTGCTTTGTCGGCCTCTTGGCCGTCGCGCCCGCGCTTGCCCAGGATGCGCCTGCGCGCACACAGGATGCGCCTGCCAGTTGCGAGGTCCCGGCCTACCTGCTGACGACCGAGAGCACGCTGCCAAAGGTCGAGCACGCCGTCAAAAGCGGTCTTCCTCTGGATATTCTGGTGGTGGGCAGCCGCTCGTCAACCATCTTTACATCAGAGGCCAGTGCCTACCCCGCAAGGTTGCAGGCGGTGCTGAAGCAGATGCTGCCCAAGGCCGTGATCGACGTGTCCGTAGAACTACAGATCAAGAAGACTGCCGAGGAAGTCGCGGTAGACCTCGTTAAGCTGGTGGAAGTTAAAAAGCCTACTTTGGTCATCTGGCAGACCGGCACCTACGATGCTATGCGATCGATCGATCCCGAGGATTTTCGCGGCGCGGTGGGCGAGGGAGTTGTCGCGCTGAAGGAGGCGGGAGCCGACGTGGTCCTGATGAATCTGCAATATAGCCCGCGCACGGAAACCATGATTTCCGCGTCGCCCTATCTGGACAGTATGCGCGTGGTGGCGCAGCAATACGACACGCCGCTGTTCGACCGCTTTGCCATCATGCATCACTGGAATGACTCTGGAGATTTCGACCTGTTCAGCCCGACGCGCGGTCTCGACCTTGCCAGGCGCGTCCATGATTGCATCGGCCGCGCGCTGGCGAAATTCGTCATCGAGGCCGCTCGCGTCGACCCGGCTCAGCAGAATTGAGGAACTAGCGTTAATGAGTTGTCACTACCCTTTTCGTCGCGTTGCATCCCTGGTGCTATCAGCCGTCGCGGCATTCGTGCTGCTGACGTCCGCGCCCATTTGGCCGGCGCGGGCGCAAGCCGTTCAGCCTGCCCAGCAGGCCACCCTCTCCGACACCGCCACATCCGATGCTGCGAAGCCGTCCGCGCCGCCCGCGAGCGGCAATGTCGCCGCTGACCCGGCCAATCCGCAGCAGAAGAGCCTTCCCTCCAGGGCGATCGAGAAGGTCAAGGAAGTCGCGAAATCGGCCGGCGACATTTTCAGCCGCGTGCCCTGTCTGCCGCCGAAGGGCGGCGTCAAGAAGATGGGCTCGCTGCCGCGCGTGGCGAGCGAACTCGCCGCCGGTGAGCCGGTGCTGATCGTCGCATTCGGCTCGTCTTCGACACAGGGCCATGGCTCGACCTCGCCGGACTTCAACTATCCCAACCGGCTGGCGGCACAGCTGCGCCGGCAATATCCGACCGCCGACATCACCGTGGTCAACGCCGGCAAGGGCGGCGAGGACGCCCCCGAGATGATGAAGCGGCTGCAGACGGCCGTGCTCGACAGGCAGCCGGATCTGGTGATCTGGCAGGTCGGTACCAACGCCGTGCTGCGCAACCTCGATCCCGCCGAGACCGCCAAGCTGGTCGAGGAAGGCATCGCGCGGATTCAGGCTGTCGGCGCCGACCTCGTGCTGGTCGATCCGCAATATTCGCCGGCGGTCAACGCGCGCGCCGAAAGTGCCAGCAAGATGATCAACCTGCTCGGCAAGGTCGCCGAGCTGCGTCATGTCGGCATCTTCCCGCGCTTCGAGGTGATGCGCGACTGGCATGAAAAGCAGGCGATCCCGATCGACAATTTCGTCATCGCCGACGGCCTGCACATGAGCGACTGGGGCTACGCCTGCTTCGCCCAGCTGCTCGGCGACGACATCATCCGGTCGGTCGGCCAGATCAAGCTCGGCGTCCACGTGCCGTCCGATGTGCGGACGTATCGGCCAATGTGAGGACGACTCTCGTGTCGTCCCTGCGAACGCAGGGACCCATACGCCGCGGCCCAACGGATGGAAGTTGGTGCCAGACGAGTTTTCGAATCGCTGGCATCTGTGGTTATGGGTCCCTGCGTTCGCAGGGACGACAATAGAGGTTCACGCCTTTTCCAGCGCCGCCACGAGATCCTCGATCAAATCGTCACGATGCTCCAGCCCGGCCGAGAACCGGATAAAGCCTTCGCTGATGCCGAGTTCGGCGCGCGCCTCCGGCGTCAGCCGCTGATGCGTCGTGGTCGCTGGGTGGGTGACGAGGCTCTTGGCGTCGCCGAGGTTGTTGGAGATCCGCGAGATCTTCAGGCCGTTGAGGGTGCGGAACGCCGCCGCCTTGCCGCCCTTGACCTCGAAGCCGACCAGCGTCGAACCGGCGCGCATCTGCTTCTTCACCGTGGCGGCCTGCGGATGGTCGGACCGGCCGGGATAGATCAGCCGCGAGATTTTCGGATGCTGCGCCAGCGCGTCGGCGATGGCGCCTGCGGTCTCGGTCTGGGCGCGGACGCGCACCGCCAACGTCTCCAGCCCCTTCAGCAGCACCCAGGCGTTGAACGGCGACATCGACGGGCCGGTCTGGCGCATGAAATTGTGGATGTGCTCGGCGATGAACGCTTCCGACGACAGGATGATGCCGCCGAGGCAGCGGCCCTGGCCGTCGATATGTTTTGTCGCGGAATACACCACGACATCGGCGCCAAGCGTCAGCGGGCTCTGCCAGATCGGCGTCGCAAACACGTTGTCGACGATCAGCCGCGCGCCGCCGGCATGGGCGATTTCGGCGATCGCGCCGATGTCGAGCACGTCGAGGGTCGGATTGGTCGGGCTCTCCAGGAAACAGGTTTTGGTGTTCGGCCGCATCGCCTTCTGCCACTGGTCGAGATCGAGGCCGTCGACCAGCGTGGAGGAAATGCCGTAGCGCGGCAGCAAATCTTCCACCACGTAGCGGCAGGACCCGAACATCGCCTTTGCCGCCACCACGTGATCGCCGGCCTTCAGGGGAGCGAGAATGGCTGTCGTCACCGCGGCCATGCCGGTGGCGGTGGCGCGCGCGGCTTCGGCGCCTTCGAGCTCGATCATGCGTTGTTCGAACATCGAGATGTTGGGATTGGAAAAGCGCGAATAGAGAAAGCCGGGCTGCTCGCCCTTGAATCGCGCCTCGCATTGCTCGGCTGAGTCGTAGACAAAACCCTGGGTCAGGAACAACGCTTCGGACGTCTCGCCGTATTGCGAGCGCAACGTGCCGGAATGGACCAGCCGGGTTTCGGGACGGTAGCGGGCGGTGGATTTAGTCTCAGACATGTGACCTCCGTCGTGACCACCATCGAAAAATGGTCACAAAAAAACCGGCCTGGAAAAAATTCCACAAGCCGGGATCACACATGTCCCCGGCCTGTTTAGCGACTTATTTAACGTGGCTGCAAGCCGGCCGGCTCAAATCACCACGGGATAAGTCATGCTGATATTCCCTTGCGCCCTTTCCGTCAAGGCGGCCATCGGATAACCGGTAAAAGTCCGCATTTTCAGCGTCTGGATGGCCGGAAAGCCCGGCCCTTCCTGAGGACCCCCACCGTGACCTTCACGCTTTCGCCCGACGCCAATGGCATTCTGCCCGACCGCATGATCGCGGCGATGGCGGATGCCGGCCTCATTCTGCCGGCCTATCCCTTCGTCGAAAGCCAGATCCAGCCGGCCAGCCTCGATCTGCGCCTCGGCGACATCGCCTATCGCGTTCGCGCGAGCTTCCTGCCGGGGCCGGGCGCCACGGTGGCCGAGCGGATCGACGAACTGAAGCTGCATGAAATCGACCTGACCGACGGCGCGGTGCTGGAGACCAACTGCGTCTACATCGTGCCGCTGCTGGAGAGCCTCGCGCTGCCGCCCGAAATCGTCGCCGCCGCCAATCCCAAGAGTTCGACCGGCCGGCTCGACGTCTTCACCCGCGTCATCGCCGACGGCACAAGGCGCTTCGACATGATCGGCGCCGGCTATCACGGCCCGCTCTATGCCGAGATCAGCCCGAAGACCTTTCCGGTGCTGCTGCGCGAGGGCTCGCGGCTGTCACAGGTGCGCTTCCGCACCGGCGACGCCATCCTCTCCGCCGACGAACTCGACGCGCTGCATGATCTGGAGCGGCTGGTCGATGTCGACGACGCCGATCTCGTCAACGGCGTGGCGCTCAGCGTCGACCTCCAGGGCGAAAACTCCGGCGGATTCGTCGGCTATCGCGCCAAGCGTCACACCGGCGTGGTCGATATCGACCGCCGCGGCGGCTACGCCGTCGGTGAATTCTGGGAACCGATCGCGGCGCGGCCCGACGGCAGCCTCATTCTCGATCCCGGCGAGTTCTATATTCTGGCGTCGAAAGAAGCCGTCCAGGTACCGCCGGATTACGCCGCGGAAATGGTGCCGTTCGATCCGCTGGTAGGTGAATTCCGCGTGCATTATGCCGGCTTCTTCGATCCGGGTTTCGGCTATGCCGGCGCCGGCGGGCAAGGCTCGCGCGCGGTGCTGGAAGTGCGCTCGCGCGAAGTGCCGTTCATTCTCGAGCACGGCCAGATCGTCGGCCGCTTGGTCTACGAGAAAATGCTGGCCCGCCCCGACGCCATGTACGGCCAGCGCATCGGCTCCAACTACCAGGCCCAGGGCCTGAAGCTGAGCAAGCATTTCAAGGTGTGACGCGCCGGTGTTCCGTGCAAGCCAGCCCATAGTTAGCCCGCAGAGCGACCAGGTTCGCCCGCAAACGGAAGCATAGTATGTCCGCGGTTTGGCAGCAGGTTGCTACCAAACCGATCAAGTACCGGGACGCAGCTTGAGTCCGGGGCGATCCGACTTTTTCGCGATCGATCTGAAGTGCTCCTTCATAAGCGAGGGGTCGTCGTTCATCGCGCGGCTGGCGGCTACGTTGTGCTCCTCGACGGGAATGGCGGACCAGACGAGTTCGATCCCGACAGGCTTGCACACGGCGCTGAAGAAGACCTTCTGGCTGCGACCGTTGCCTTCGCGAAACGGATGCAGGAAATTCAATTGGCCGTAGACCTCCGCGAGATTGCCGGCAATCCGTGCGATATCGTCGGTCGCCGCGCGACGCAACGTCGTCACCAGGTGGCGGATGGCCTTCCTGCCGTCGGCTTCGATCCGGTCGGGCCGGGCGAAGTAGCCCGAGGGCTGGCCGTTCTCGTCGAGCTTGCGGATGTGGATGGTCCGGAAGTCTCCGGCCCAGTCGAACACGGCTCCGAACATCGCCCTGTGGACGGTTTGCCAGCCTGCGAGCGCGGGTCTGACGGGAGGACCTTCGTTGAACAGGTATGCCGCTTCGATGGTCACCATGTCGTCGACCAGGCGGTCGAGATCGTCGGCGCTCAGGATCCCGAACTTGTTGCGGAGGACGCCCGTACCGGGAACGAGGTACGGGTCCGACAAGGTCAGCCCCGCGCTTTGCGCAACATGCGCTCTCGCATCTCGGCTCCCGAGATCGCTCCCGTCTCGTAGAGAGAGAGCAGTTCGCGGCAGAAGGCGGACGGCCGTCCTCCCTCCATCATGGTGATCGCGATCGCGTTCCTGACGCTGTCCGCCCGCGCAGCGCGCTCGACGTCCTTGGGCAGGCGCTCCTTGGTTTCGTCCAGTGAGGGGAATCCGGCGATGTTCATGGCGAAGCGTTCCTGAGAAGCAGTGTCGCACTGTCTGCAGAGTATAAGCGATCACCCTGAAACGCGAAAGGGCGCGGATTTACGTGCAAATTGAGTATGACCCCGTGGAATTGGCGGTTTGTGGGCGCGGTATGCCTCCGAATGCGGGCGAGATGCGCTTATTCAGTTAAGGAATCTTCAGTCAAATCGAGGATACGGGAAAACGTTCTGGGGGTCGGCCTCGTGTCCCGGCCGCGCTCTCGGCTGCGCCGGGACCCATTTGCTGCGACTAAGCGTGGGGCCCCGGCCCGGCAGCGCACCACGCTGCAGGGGCCGCTGCGCAGCATCCGGGGCACGAACACCCCGCCGCCGAATCGCCTACCGCATCAGCAGTGCGCCGGCCCAGGCCGCGACGGCGACCAGCATCAGGCCCGGGATCAGGCGCAACGCGAACGACCGGCTGCCGCTGCTCCAGGCAAATACGATCTTGCTGGCGGTGTTGGTGGTGAGCGCGGCGAGCACGGGAAACACCGCGTCGGCAGCGGTCATCTTTCCGGAGGCCACCAGCGAAGCCACCGCGATGGCAGCGGAGTGCGTGTCGACGAAGCCGGCGGCCGCGACCGCAACGATGACTCCGGTCTCGCCGAACCAGTCCCGCAGCGCCGCCGAGACCATCAGGATCGCCGAAAGGGTCAGCGCGAACAGCAACGCGACCGGGAGGCTGAACGCCTGTCCCGGCTGAGGATCCGGCATGTCCTTTTCGCGCAGGGTCCGGATCGTGAAGAAGCCGCCATAGGCGGTCGCGGCGATGCCGGCGCAGAGCAGCGGGATCGCAAGCGCGCGCAACGTGGCGATGCTGGTGGCGGCAAGCACCACGGACATCAGCACGATGGTCGCGACGGTCGACAGCGCGGCGCCGGCGACCGCGGCGGTGAGGATGCCGGGACTTTTCCGAACCCGAATTCCCATCGCGCCGATGGTCGCGGTGCTGGAGATGAAGCCTGCTGCCAGCCCTGCGATCGGGAGGCCAAAGCGCGCGCCGAGCAGCCGGATGAGAATGTAGCCGGCGGCGCTGATCCCCATCACCAGAATGACGACGATCCAGATCGCGCGCGGATTGAGCGCGTCATAGGGGCCCATCGCCTGGTTGGGCAGCAGCGGGAGAACCACCAGGGTCGCGCCGGCGAAGATCAGCGCATCTCTCACCTCCGCCTCGCTCAACACCGAACGGACGAAATGATGCAGCGGAGTGCGCGCCGCGAGCAGCGCGGCGAGGGCGACCGCGATGCCGGCCGCCAGCGCGGGCTGTTGCATCGCGAGACCGCCGAGCAGCGCGGTCAGCACCAGCGCAATCTCGGTGGTGAGACCAGGATCCTTGTCGCGCGATCTGAAATAGGCGACGGCGATCAGCGCCGCCACGCCCGCAACGGTGACGGCCAGCACCGGCGCACCGCCCACCATCACGCTGATGGCTCCGGCCAGCGCGACGACGGAGAAGGTGCGGATTCCCGCCGGTGCGCGGGCAGGCCCTTGCCCCTTGCGGCGCTCCCGCTCGGCGCCGATCAGAAGCCCGATGCCGAGCGCGACCGCGAGGTTCAGGAGCAGGGGAGGCAGATTGAACATTTTGCTCCTGTGCGTCAGATCATATTCGGCGTGGCCGGCCGCTTGCCGTCAACACGGCCGACCGACTTCATCCCGCCGCAATCGCTCGATGTTGATGCAGATCATTGCCGAATGCGCGGCTGTTTGGGAAGCTGTCTCGTTCGCGACGCGACGGTTCGCGCACGTCAGGATCGATGCATGAGTAGGCTCCATCGAGAGAACCACCTCGTCGAGCGCATCGGCTGGCTGCGGGCGGCCGTGCTCGGCGCCAATGACGGGATCATCTCGACCGCGAGCCTGATCCTGGGCGTGGCGTCGGCTTCTGCGTCGCAAAGCGATGTGCTGCTGACCGGCGTGGCCGGCCTGGTCGCCGGCGCGATGTCGATGGCGGCCGGCGAGTATGTGTCGGTCAGTTCGCAGTCCGATACCGAGCATGCGGATCTCGCCCGCGAGAAGCAGGAGTTGGCCGATGACCCCGTATTCGAGCGGGAAGAACTGGCCCAGGTCTATGTCGCGCGAGGTGTCGAGGCCGAACTCGCCCGCGAGGTCGCCAAGCAGTTGATGGCAAAGGACGCGCTCGGCGCCCATGCCCGCGACGAACTCGGCATCTCCGAGATCACGACCGCGCGCCCGGTGCAGGCGGCGCTGGCGTCGGCCGCGACCTTTTCGGTCGGGGCGGCGGCGCCGCTCGTGCTCGTGCTGGTCTCGCCCTCCAGCGCCCTGATCCCGGTGGTGTCGGCCGGATCGTTGCTGTTCCTCGCCTTGCTGGGGGCGATCGGTGCGAAAGCCGGCGGGGCCGGCCTGCTGAAGCCGACCATCCGCGTGACCTTCTGGGGCGCCTTCGCGATGGCGCTGACGGCCGGAATCGGCGCCGTGTTCGGCAAGGTCGTGTGAACACAGGAATTTTGCGGATGGTGGGTTCCCCGGATGCGAATGCCGCAGCCGGGTGGATTTCACGATGCCTGCCGTGAATTTCGTGCGATGGAAAACCCCGCCAAAACAATACCTTGCTTTCTGTGCATGGGGTTGTTTTCGATGTCTTGGTCGGGAGCGGGCACCCGTCGGCCTCAGGCTGGAGGCATCGGCCTGCGGAACCAGGGTTTTGGGAGTTCTCCATGAACGCGACGACGGACGGCGCGCGCGAGGCGCAATGGCTGAAATGGCGCAGCGTCGCCGATCTCTATCATGCGTTTTTCACCGGGCTCATTCTCACCGTGGTGACGCGGCGCGGCACAGCCGATGCCGCCGAATTCGTGTTCCGGGTGTTTCGCCGCCAGCAGCAGGAGCGCTTCCTGCCGGGTCTCGAAAAGCTCGGCCTCAGCCATCTGCCGCCGGCAGTGGCGGCGGCGCAGTATCATTATCTCTCCAACTGGATCGGCGGCGTCCATGTCGAATACATGTACGAGAACGACGCCAAGGCCTGGATCCGCTATCCGCCGCCGCGCTGGATCTGGAAGGGCACCGCGATCTGCGGCGTGCCCGGCGAAGTCTCGCGGGCGATGTTGCGCGGCTGGCACGCCAACAATGGTGCAGCCCTTGGCGATCTCCGGCTCGGCTTCGTCTGCACCAAGCAGAGCGTCGACGGCCAGGACGGGCTGGAAGGCTATTACTGCGAATACGACCATCCGCTCGAGATCGATCAGCGCATGGTATTCGCGCGCCATCTCGAAGCGCCATTGTTCGATCCCGCCACCGCGCCGGCGCTGCCGGTCGCAAGCTGGCCGAAGCAACGACTGGAAAAGGCCTACCGCAACTACGCCATGGAATATGTGCGCACCGCCGCACCCGTCATGGTGCAGGTGTTCGGCCCCGAAGACGCCGGCTACCTCCTGCATCTCACCGGCAGACTGATCGGCATGCAGTATTTCGACGAGATCGCGCGCGCGTTCGGCATGGGGCGTGGCGGCGCGAAGGAGTTCGATGGATTCCTGCGCGCATTGTTTGAAGCGCAGGACGACGTTGCCGACATCAGCGAGTCCGGCGGCGCCTTCGAAATCCGGCAGCAGACCTGGAAGCTGATGGCCGATGTCGGCGACTACCACCCGGCCTGCGCCAAAGTGCTCGAAGGCTTGTTCGAGGGCCTCGCGGCCGGCTGCGGCCGGCATATTCCGGTGCACCTGAAACCGTCGCCGGGCGGCAAGCCGCCGTTCGTCTGGTCGATCGGCTGATTGAGCTGCCGACGCGAGTAGCGGTGTTTCTTTCTTACCCTCCCCTGGAGGGGGAGGGTCGGCTCGCATCGCAAGATGCGAGACGGGGTGGGGTGATCTCTCAACTCGGGCACTGATCGATACGAGAGACCGTCACCCCACCCCGCCGCTCCTTTCAGTCGCGTCGACCCTCCCCCTCCAGGGGAGGGTAAGAAGGCGCAGGCGGCCCATGCGCCCGGCGCGCATGGAATCGCGCCGGATCGGTGCTAGGAGACGGCCAGCACGGCAGGTAGATCGGGCTGCGGCGCCACGCGCGCGGGAGAAGAAATGTCCGATATCGGTGTCGCCGAGATTCCCGTAGACGACGACGAGCGCCCGCTTCCGCCGCCGGAAGCGCCGGTGAAGAATGCGCTGGTCGAGGGGCCTATCCTGCGCACGCTGTTGTGGCTGGCCTGGCCGAATGTGATCGCGCTCACGGCCGGCACCTGCGTGGTGATCGCGGAGACCTCCTATATAGGCCGGCTCGGCGTCGAATCGCTGGCGGCGATGGCGCTGGTGTTTCCGTTCGTGATCCTGACCATGACGATGTCGGGCGGCGCGATGGGCGGTGGCGTGGCCTCCGCAATCGCGCGCGCGATCGGCGCCGGCGATATCGACCGAGCCTCGACGCTGGCGGCGCATGCGATGCTGATCGGCATCAGCCTCGGCCTGGTGTTCATGCTGGGCATGCTGATCTTCGGGCCCACGCTGCTGGAGCTGCTCGGCGGCCGCGGCAACGTGCTGGCCCACGCCATCGGCTATGTACAGATTTTCTTCGGCGGCGCGGTGGTGCCCTGGCTGATGAATACGTTCGCGGGAATCCTGCGCGGCACCGGCAACATGAAGCTGCCGTCGCTCCTGATGCTGTCGTCCGCCACCTGCCAGATCGTTCTCGGCGGCATCCTCGGCCTCGGCCTCGGGCCGATCCCGTCGTTCGGCATGCGCGGCGTCGCCGCCGGCTCGCTGGTCGCCTATGTGATCAGCGTCTCCGTGATGGCCTGGTACATCTTTTCCGGGCGCGCGCGCGTGGTCCCCAAGATCAGGGGCCTGCGGATCCAGTGGGCGATGTTCTTCGACATCCTGAAGGTCGGCGCCATCTCCTGCTTCTCGCCGCTGCAGTCGGTGCTGACCGTCGCCATCTTCACCCACATGCTGGCGCAGTTCGGCACCGAAATCCTGGCCGGCTACGGCGTCGGCGCCCGGCTCGAATTCATGCTGACCTCGATCGCGTTCGCGGTCGGCATCGCCTCGGTGCCGATGGTCGGGATGGCGATCGGCGCGCGGCGGGTGGCGCGGGCGCGGCGGATCGCCTGGATCGCGGGCTGCGTCGCCTTCGTGTCGGTCGGCGCCTTCGCCAGCGTGATCGCGGCATTTCCCGATCTCTGGGTCAACATCTTCACCGACGATCCGGGCGTGCGCGCCGCCAGCCGGCAATATCTGTCGATCGCGGCGCCGATGTACGCCTTCATCGGGCTGTCGATCTCGATGTATTTCTCCTCGCAGGGGGCGGCGAAGGTGCTGGGACCGGTGCTGTCGCAAACCGCGCGGCTGGTATTCGTCGCCGCCGGCGGCTGGTGGCTGGCGACGTTCGATGCCACCCCGGCGAATTATTTCGCGCTGGCAGCGGCCTCCATGGTCGTGCTCGGCGTGCTGTCCGCCGCCAGCGTCATCTTCACGCGTTGGGGACCGAAGGGCGGCCCGGCGCCGGACATCCGCGAGGCTCTGTCGTAATCGCCGCGGTGAAAGAACCCGCCGCGGTCATGCCGCGTCGCGCCTGAAGGTTTTCTGCAATGCCAGTGCGCCGAGATCCATCTGTCCGTCGACATAGGGCGCGATCTCGTTGGGCAGGACATCCACGATCCAGACCAGCCGGCTGCGCGCGTCGCCGTCGGAAAACACCTGCACCGACGCGCTGTAATGGCTGATCCGCTCATTCGCGATGGCATAGACCAGCCGCCGCCGCGCCTCGTCGCAATCGACCAGCTGCTCGCGCGCGACGCTGCCATTGGCAAACGTCACGATCCGCGCATCGCCGTCGAGCCGCGTGTCGGTGACAAAGCCCGGCACGAGGCGCGTGTGCAAGGCGCCGAAATCGCTCACTGCGGACCAGACCTCGTCGGGAGGGGCGTCGAGCGGCATGTCTTTGTGGATGGAAGCCATGGGAGTGATCCTTCTATCAAGGAGTGAGATCCTCATCCTGAGGAGCCGCGCGCGCTTCGCGCGGCGTCTCGAAGGATGGCAGCAGGTCATGTGCCAGATGGTTCGAGACGCGCGCCGGGCAGCGCAAGGGCGCTGCCCGGCGCACTCCTCACCATGAGGAAGCGGGGGTGGTTCGAGGAGTAACAACTCCTGAGGATGAGGTTGGTGAGTGCTTTGACGCCTACGTGCAAACCGCCTCGACATTGTTGCCGTCGGGATCGATCAGGAACGCCGCATAGTAGGTCGGGCTGTAGTCGGCGCGCGGGCCGGCGCCGCCGTTGTCGCTGCCGCCGGCTTTCAGTCCCTCGCTGTGAAATTTCTTGATGGCGGCGTGATCGGGCGCGCGGAAAGCGACATGGGCGCCGCCATTGGCCGGGCCCTTGTGCAGATGCAGCCAGAGCGCCGGTTCGCCCTTGGGGCCGAAGCCGGCGCCGCTGTCGTCGCGCGAGCACAGCACGAATCCGAGCGGCGCCAGTGCCGCGGAATAGAAGCGCACGCTGGCGTCGAGACTTTTAACCTTCAATCCGATGTGGTCGTACATGATGATCTCCGATGCATGGCGCGCGGACAGGCGCGCGGTTCGGAGACGACCCTAGTCAGTGCAAAGCGAGGCGTTCTTGGAAAATCTTGCGGTTCCCCCGCGAGGCCTCACGGAACCGGCGCGGCGAAACCCCGGCGGCGCGGTGGAAGGTGCGGACGAAATTGGAGAGATCGGCGAAACCGACGTCATAGGCGACATCCGTCACGGAGATTTCGTCGTCGGCCAATAGCCGCGCGGCATGGCGCAGCCGCGAGCGCACCAGATACTGATGCGGGGTAACCCCGAGCACGCTGGAAAACAGCCGCAGGAAGTGGAACGGGCTGATCCCCGCCTGCGCGGCGGCGTGTTCGAGATTGATCGGCCGGTGCGAGTTGGCATCGATCCACAGTGCGGTTTCGACCGCACGGCGCCGATCCCTTGATGTCGCCGGCGTGGGCTTTTGCGTGCGCCCCGACACCACCTCGACAAATCGGCTCGCCAACAGCTGTCCGATCTCGTCGAGGCCGACATCGTTGCGCCCCTCGGCGGTGGCTTGAGCGAGTTCGCCCAGCACCATCAATTCCGGCAGCGGAGGTGCGGCGCCGACCCGCCAGACCTCGGTGCGGTCGCCGATCGCCGCCACCAGTTCCGGCGTCAGGAAGAACGACAGGCATTCATCGCCGTGGCAATGCTCATGGCTGCAAAGGTATTCGTCGCCGGGATGGCCGACCAGGATCGATCCCGCCACCAGTTCGAACGAACGGCCTCGAGTCCGGCAGCCAAAACTGCCCTTGCGCACATAGGAGATCGAATGGCGGTCGAACTGCTCGACAAACGGCCTGTCGTCGGGACCGGCCGTGCACCGGAACTCGGACACGGTAATCAGCCCGCGCTGCAGCAGAGGCGTCCTCATCATGCCGCGATGCTAGCCCTGCAGGCGCGGCGGGGCAACGGGAAGCAGCACGTCGAACAGGGTCTTGCTGCTGACGGCGCTGCGGGCGCCTTCGATCGAAAGCAGCCTGCGCTTGGAAATACTGCCGCCGTGCGGCGACATCCTGTCGGCATAGCTGCCGGCCTCGAGCACGCGATGGCAGGGCACGATGATCACGAAGGGGTTCCTGGCCAGCGCCTGCTCCACCGAGTGCACGGCGCCGGGGGCGCCGAGCCGTGCGGCGATTTCGCCATAGGTGCGGGTTTCGCCGCGCGGGATCGCCTGCGTCAGCTGGTAGACCCGCAGATTGAAGGCGTGAATGCCCAGGGTGTCGAGGGTGACGTCGGAAAGGTCGCCGGGCTGGCCGCGCAGCAGCGCCACGATGCCCTCGATCGCGACTTCGACGTTCGGCGGCGGACGCTGTTCGCGGGAATCGGGATAGAGCTGATACAGTCGGCGCCTGGTTTCGATCTCGCGCGCCTCGGGCAGCTGCACACCGACGATGCCGCCATGGCCCCATGCGATACCGCACCGGCCGATCATCGTGTCGAAAATGGTGTACCCACGCCCCGACATTACGCTACCCACCCCGAGGAGATCATAACACCGTCACAAACGGCTGCACCTGGAATCTTCGCGGTAAGTTAAGGGTGGCGAGGGCAGGGGCGCCAAGGCGCTTGGCGGACCGCCCGGTCTCGGCTAATTAGGGGGCTCGCGGGCGTAGCTCAATGGTAGAGCAGGAGCTTCCCAAGCTCACGACGAGGGTTCGATTCCCTTCGCCCGCTCCAGTCGCCTTCTGAATCGATGCGTGTCTCCAGCGCTCGTTAATTTGACCGGCGCAATTGATTTGATACGATAAATGGCGTTGTTTCCGTTCAATTTCCATGGGCGACAGGAGCCACATGATGGCGGCAAGCTACAGCTATTCCGTCATTCTTGAGCCACAGGAAGGCGGCGGTTTTACCGTGCTTGTCCCGGCTTTACCCGAGGTCGTGACCGAGGGCGATACCGAACAGGAAGCGCTCGCCAATGCCGAGGAGGCCATCCGTGCAATCCTCGAATATCGACGGGAGCAAGGAATGGCGCCGCCGTCCGATGCTCCTCCCGAAATCCGCCACGTAACGGTGGCCGCCTGATATGGCCGGTGGACGGCTGCCTGCCGTCAACGGCAAGCGTGTTGTCCAGGCACTCACGAGAGCGGGTTTTGTCGTCGATCGGACTGTCGGGAGTCATCACGTTACGTTCTTGTTTATCCCGGAGACCCGACACGAACGGTGACTGTTCCGGTTCATGCCGGGCGAGACCTGAAACCCGGCACTCTGCGCTCGATCATTCGGCAGACCGGCCTGACCGTGGAGGAGTTCACAGAACTTCTGTAGAATCGTGGTGCAGTTCGCCGAAGGCGTAACCCGGCGATCAATGAGATGACGGCGGATTACGCCTTCGGCTGCAAAGAGCTTCCCAAGCTAACGACGAGGGTTCGATTCCCTTCGCCCGCTCCAGCCCGAAGATGCGAAAGATCGTCATCGCCGATCTCGACAAGGCATATGCCGGCTGGTGCCGGGGGGCGGCCGGTTCCCTTTGCCCGGGGCCTTGGCCGGCAGCCTAGTATTTCCACCCGATCGCGCCTATATTCGGGGGGTCGCAAGACGATGGCGCTGAACCTCAGAGCGGACTGCAGGCAGACCCGGGGGCAGTACCCGGCGCCTCCACCCTAGCAGCTTGGTTTTGCCGGAAGGCAGGCTGCTACGGCGGGGGCGAAACAGGATCGATGGCTGCGAAGAAGCTCTGAATTGTGCTCGGCATGATACCGCCGTTATCGGGTCAAAAACCTAAATGCAAACGATAACGTTGCATTGAACGAAGTGCGCCTCGCGGCGTAACCGTTCGGGGTTGGTCCACCTAGCAACAGAACGGCCATCGCCGCGTCAGCCCTCGGGCTGGCGCGGCTTTAATTTGTGGGAGCCGCTGAGGCGCGTGGCGCGTCGACTTCATGTGCCGCCGTCGCCGTGCTAGAGCATGGGGCGCTGCAACAGGGAGGTGAACGTTGGCCGACGCGATCGCTGCCTCCGACACATCCCGCCACGACCTCCTCAAGGTCGCTGCCGCCGGCATTGCGACCGGCCTCCTGACGCCGCTGCTGCCGCCCTTGATCGACAAGCTCGGCGGCTCGCCCGGCGATATCAGGATTGCGCTGGTGGCGGTTCCGTTCGCCGCGCTGGTGTTGGTTCTGGTACGGCGCGGCTCCGCCAATCCGGGGTGGGCGGCGCTGGCCGCCGCCATCGTCACCATGATTGCCTTTGTCTGCGCGGTGCACGCCGCGATCCTCGTCGACGCGCAAGCCGATGGCCTGGCCAAGATCCCGAGAAATATCCTCGCCGGCTTGACCGGTGGCTTGGTCGGCGCCGGGATCATGGCGCTCGGGCTGGCCTTGCTGCCGGCCGGTCCGCGCCGCTTCGCGGCGTGGCTGCCAATGCTGATATCGGGCACCGTTACCGGCGTCTTGCTGGCGCTCGACAGCGCGCTCGATCTCGATCTGACCTCGGTGCTCTATCCGGTCTGGCAGGCCTGCGTCGCGGTCGGGCTGGCGCAGGCGCTGCGGGCACGATTGCCCCGGCCGGCCGGGGCCACCGCGCCGGCCTAAGGCGCGACCGTCAGCGTCGCCTTCATGTTGGGATGGAAGCGGCAGTAATATTCAATGGTGCCTGCTTTCTTCAGAACCGACGTGACGGTCTTCTTTGCGGGCATGTTGATGTCGAAGTCGCCGTTTCGCGCGGTGGCGGTATGGACGAAGACATCCTTATTGATCCATTCGATGGTGTCGCCGACCTCGGCCGAGGCTTCGGACGGCGAGATCACCAGATTATCCATGGTGATCTGAAGCGTCGCGGCCGTTGCCGGGACGGATATTGCCGTCATCAGAGAGGCAGCGAAAAGCAAAATCCATCCCGGCTTCATGGGCGGCTCCCTACTTCAGCGCCGCGGCGACATGCTCGGCATGCTGCTGGTGGCCCTGGAAGATCTTGAGACCGGTCTGCAGCAGGCTCTTCAGTTCGGCATTGCCGGCGTTGGGGATCAGCAGCGTCTCCAGCGCGCCGTTGACCGCCTTGTGATAAGCGACTTCATTGGCAGCATAGGCCTTGTCGAATTCCGCGCCCTTCAGCTTTTCCAGTTCGGCGTGCTTGTCGGCGGCCTGTTTTGTCAGCGCCTTGCTGGTGTCGTTGTCCTCGGGCGTGACCTTGAGCTTTTTCACCAGGTCCAGCGCCTGCTTGTTGACCGCCTCATGGTCGCGCAGCATGTCGGCGGCAAAGGCCTTGACGTCCTTGTGGCTGGCCTTGGTCATCGCCTGCTTGGCCGCCGCGATATCGATCACGCCCGCGGTGTAGGCGATATGGGCGATCTGCGGATCGGTCGGCTTGGCCGCACCTTGCCCAAGGGCCGGACTGCCGAGCAGGCACACCGCGGCGATTGCCGCGCTCAATCGAACGAACATGGTCTTACTCTCCTGTGGCGCCGGGCGTTGCGCCCAGGCGCGTGGTTGATCACAGGGGTTGGATGGCGCGGCAGGAAAAACGTTCCCGAAAAATTCAGGCGGGCAGGTCGAGCCGCTTCAGCACGGCATCGGTCAGGCGTTCGCAGCGTTTGCCGGCGAACGGAAACGCCTCCATCACCACGGGGCCGATTTTCTTCTCGACATTGTCGCGCAGCATGGTGCGGGCGCGGTGCAGCCTCGTCTTCACGGTCTCCGGCTTCAATCCGAGAATTTCCGCGGTCTCCTCGACATTCATGCCCTCGATCACGCGGGTGATGAAGACGATGCGGAAGGCTTCGGGCAGTTCGTCGATGGCGTGCTCGACCACCGCCTGGATTTCACGTTGGGCCATGGATTTTTCCGGATCCTCTGACGGCGCCGACAGCGGGAACTGAATGATCTGCGCCTCCAGCACGCCGGGCGCCAGGGCGTCGAGATCGACGCTGGCGCGCTGGCGGCGCAGCCGACCCAGCGCCTCATTCATGGCGATGCGCGCGAGCCAGGTAGAGAGTGCGGAGTCGCCGCGAAAACCATCAAGATGGGTGAAGGCCCGGACGTAGGTCTCCTGCACCACATCCTCGGCCTCGGCGTCGTTGCGCAGGATGCCGCGGGCGAGCCGGTAGAGCCTGCGATTGTTCGCCTGCATGATGCTGCGAATGGCGGCTTCGTCGCGCGCGAGCGCGCGGGCGACCAGTGCGGCGTCGGCCGTCCCGGTCGCTTCGATCTGCGGAATGCGTGCGTGGCGCATGGTGACTCCATCCGTCGACAGGTTAGGGCTGACGGTTGGATGCGGTAAAGCCGAATAGGTTCCCGGAAAATCGATCGGGTCTTCTCCCCTCTCTCCACGCGCCCTTGCGCGTGGCGGGGAGGGGTCGGGGGTGGGGGGCGCTTCCGCAAACTCGCTGGCAGAATAATAGGCCGATATACCCCCCACCCCCGACCCCTCCCCACCACTCGCTTCGCTCGCGGGGGGAGGGGAGAAGAAATCTGCCCGCGTTACTTCGCCGCGATCACCATGATCTCGACGTTATACTGCGGCGACGCCAGCTTGGCCTCGACGGTGGCGCGCGCCGGGGTATTGCCTGCCGACACCCAGCCGTCCCACACCGCGTTCATCTCGGGAAAGGTCTTCATGTCGGTGATATAGATCGTCGCCGACAGCAGCTTCGACTTGTCGCTTCCGGCCTTCTTGAGATGGCTGTCGATGGTCGCGAGGACGTCCTGGGTCTGCCTGGTGACGCTTTCGCCGGCCGCATTGCTGGCGACGACGCCGGCGAGATAGACGGTGTCGCCGTGGACGACGACCTGGCTCATTCGCGGGCCGGTATCGAAACGCTGGATGGTCATATGCTTCTCCTGAAGATGGGGCCGACTACTTAGCGCGCGGGGGCGTGCTTGGCAAAGCCCGGCCATGACGAGTTAGAGACTGAAAATGCTGAACGTCTTCTTGTCCGAGTATTACCCCGCCGCCTTCGCCGCCGCTCTTCCGGCATTTCTTCCTGAAAACAAACAGCCGCCCAGAAACGTCCCCTCCAGCGAGCGATAGCCGTGCATGCCGCCGCCGCCAAAACCGGCGGCTTCGCCGGCGGCGTAAAGCCCCGGCATGATCGCGCCCTCGCTGCCGAACACGCGCGAGTCCAGATCGGTTTCAAAACCGCCCAGCGTCTTGCGGGTCAGGATGTTGAGTTTTACAGCGATCAGCGGGCCCTGCGCGGGATCGAGAATGCGGTGCGGCCTGGCGGTGCGGATCAGCCGGTCGCCGACATACTTCCGCGCGTTGTGGATGTTCATCACCTGCGCGTCCTTGACGTAGGGATTTGCGATCTCGCGGTCGCGCGCCTCGATCTGGGCTTTCAGGTATTCCGGTTTCAGCAAATCGTCGCCGCTGAGTTTGTTCATCGCGCCGACGAGGTCCTCAAAATTGTCGCGCACGATGAAGTCGACGCCGTGGGACTTGAAGGCTTCGACCGGCGCCGGCGCGCCCTTGTTGGTGGCGCGCCTGGCGGTCGCCAGCCAGCTCCTGCCGGTGAGATCGGGGTTTTGTTCGGAGCCGGAGAGCGCGAACTCCTTCTTGATGATGCTCTGCGTCAGCACGAACCAGGAATAGTCGTAGCCGGTGCCCATGATGTAGTGCAGCTGGCCCAGCGTGTCGGAGCCGGGAAACAGCGGCGCCGGCAGGCGTTTGCCTGTCGCGTCGAACCACATCGACGACGGACCGGGCAGGATGCGGATGCCGTGGCGCGGCCAGATCGGCGCCCAGTTCTGGATGCCCTCGACATAGTGCCACATGCGGTCGCGGTTGATCAGCCGCGCGCCGGCCTTCTCGGTGATCCCGATCATCCGGCCGTCGACATGTTCGGGCACGCCGGAGATCATGAATTTCGGCGGCTCGCCGAGGCGCTTCGGCCAGTTCTGCCGCACCAGATCGTGATTGCCGCCGATGCCGCCGGAGGCGACGATCACGGCCTGCGCCCGCAGGTTGAAGTCGCCGACCGCTTGTCGCGAACTGCTCTTGCCGCGCTCGACATTGTCGGGCGCGAGGATGGTGCCGCTGACGCCATCGACGGTGCCGTTGGTGATCGAGAGCGCGTCGACGCGATAGCGGAACTTGAAGGTCAGGTAGCCGCCGGCCTGCGCCAGTTGCGCGCGCCGCTCGAACGGCTCGACGATGCCGGGGCCGGTGCCCCAGGTGACATGGAACCGGGGCACCGAATTGCCGTGGCTCATCGCGTCGTAGCCGCCGCGTTCGGCCCAGCCGACCACGGGGAAGATCCGGTGGCCCATGGCCCGCAGCCATTCGCGCTTTTCGCCCGCGGCGAATGCCACATAGGCTTCGGCCCAGCGCCGCGGCCAGTGGTCGTCGTCGCGGTCGAATCCCGCCGATCCCATCCAGTCCTGCAGCGCGAGGTCGAAACTGTCCTTGATGCCGAGTCGGCGCTGTTCCGGGCTGTCGACCAGGAACAATCCGCCGAACGACCAGAAGGCCTGGCCGCCGAGGCTCTGTTCGCCCTCCTGGTCGACCACGATGACGCGCTTGCCGGCGTCGGCGATTTCGGTTGCCGCGACGAGACCCGCAAGGCCCGCGCCGACCACGATTACATCCGCATCCTGTGCCAATGCGTCATTCCCCCCGTCTTGCCCGCCGACTTGCGCGATTGAAGCCCGCACCCTTTACCGCGGTCAACGGCAAACGGACGCCTGCCGCGGCCAGGGTGTGCCCGGGAAAGCGCTCAAGCCGCGTCAGGGAGTAGCAAGGATTTGTTAACTTGTTCCAGTTTGGGACCTTTTCACGCCGCCGGGTGCAGCGTGCCTGCAACACTTGATTTGAATTTGATGGGAGTGGTCTCCGCCATCTGGACAAAATCGCGATCCGGCAACACGCTGGCGAAACGCCTTGCATCGCACAAGGCAAACAGATTCGGGTTCGACAGGTCTGGACTGGGGCTGGGACATGAAGCTCGTGACGGGGTTGCTCGCGGCGGTTCTCCTGATGGCGGGGATGGGGGCGAGCCATGCCGTGGTCCGCATTGCCGATGACCGCGGCGGCCGGATCGGGACTTACGTCGACAAGTATCAGGGCCTGCGCACCTCGGGCGAGCAGGTGATCATCGACGGTCTGTGCGCCTCGGCCTGCACCATCGTGCTCGGCGCGGTTCCCCACGACAGGATCTGCGTGACCTCCGCCGCCAATCTGGGCTTCCACGCCGCCTGGGATTTTGGCGCCAATGGCCGCGCCATCACCAATCCCGAAGCCACGCAGATGCTGTATTCGATGTATCCGACGCAGATCCGGCGGTGGATCGCCCAGCGCGGCGGGCTGAAATCGCAGATGATTTTCCTGCGCGGCAAGCAATTGCAGGCGATGTACAAGCCCTGCTACCTCGATGCCCAGGCCGCACCCCGGCCGTCGTCGCGCCGGGATCGCGCCGTCGGTCAGCGTGAAGTGATCGCGCCCGATCCCGCGGCGCTTGCCCGGCAGCCCGACTAGCCCTATCTGAACGGAACAGGCAGGCGAACCGGCGGCAACGCCGGTCAGACGCCAGCGCTTTCAGATGGTTGTCCATGGCTCAGCCGATTTCCACGCAGCCCGAAATTCCCGCGATCCTGCCGGGCCGCAAACTCGCGTCGGCGATCGCTTTGGGTGCTGTTGCGTTCGGCGCTCTGGTGGTGGCCGGCGCGCTGGCGCTCTGGTTCCATTACGGCACCGCGGTGTTTTTCGAGATGATCGCCTCCGGCATCTCCGCCTGCTTCTGATCCCGGACAGTCAGGAATTATCATGAAGGATCAGCCCACCCGCGCGCAGGCCGTTCGCCCGCTGATCATCCTCGCCGCCTTCGGCGCCAGCCTCGTGGTCGGCCTCGTGCTGATGCTGTGGGCGACGGGCGGATTGCGCAATGTGGCGGCGCCTGCTGCCATTGGCGGGCCGTTCCAATTGACCGACCAGACCGGCCAGACCGTGACCGAGGCCAACCTCAAGGGCCGTCCGACGGTGATCTTCTTCGGCTTCACCCATTGCCCCGACATCTGCCCGACGGCGCTGTTCGAGATGTCCGAGGTGCTGCGGGCGATGGGCAAGGATGCCGATCGCATCAACGTCTGGTTCGTTTCGGTCGATCCGGAGCGCGACACCGTTGCTGCGATGAAGGATTATCTGTCCAGCTTCGATCCGCACCTGAAAGGGCTGACCGGCAGCCCCGAGGCGGTGGCGAAGGTGATTTCGGGCTACCGGGTCTATGCCAAGAAGGTGCCGCTGAAAGACGGCGACTACACCATGGATCACACCGCGCTGATCTATTTGATGGACCGCGACGGCAAGTTCGTGGCCCCGTTCAATCTGAAACGGACGCCCGAGGAGGCCGCGGCCGACCTCAAGCGGTATCTCTAGCCCCGGGGCACCCCGATATCTGCCGATAAACGGCGTTCGCGTCGCGAGCCCGATGGTCTATAAGGCCGTCGAAATCCGGAAAAACCGCCGTCAATGCAGCCGCAGATCCTCCCGTTATCAGCCGGAAGACCGCTCCGAAGCGTCCGCGCCGGCCTGGCTGTGGCGGCTCTGCTGCTGGCCGTGGCGCCGTCCGGTGGCCCGGCACGGGCCCAAACCGTCGCAAAGCCCGCCGTGGAGGCCGCCCCGCAGGCGGTGCCCGGGTTCTGGGACCCGCGGCGGCGTCCGGACCGGCCCGATTTGTCCCGTCTCACGGTGATCCGGTTTCTGACCGAGACCGACTATCCGCCGTTCAATTTCACCGGCCCCGACGGCAATCCGGCCGGCTTCAACGTCGATCTCGCCAGATTGCTGTGTGAAGAGATCAAGGTGACCTGCACGGTCCAGATGCGGCGGTTCGAGACGCTGCTGGATGCGATCGCCAGCAACCGCGGCGATGCCATCATCGCCTCGCTGGCGGTGACGCCGCAATTGCGCGCCCGGATCGATTTCACCGATCCCTATTACCGCGCGCCGGCGCGCTTCGTGTCGCGGCGCGACGCCGTGATGGCGGAAGTCCGCCCGGAATATCTCGAGGGCAAGAAGATCGGCGCCATCGCCGGCTCCTCGCACGAGGCCTACCTGAAGGCGATGTTCACCGACGCCGAATTGCATCCTTATCCCAGCGACGACGCGCTGCGGCTGGCCCTGCGGCGCGGCGACGTCGATTTCATTTTCGGCGACGCGATCTCGCTGGCGTTCTGGATCAACGGCACCGATTCCGCCGAATGCTGCGCGTTCTCGGGCGGGCCGTTCGTCGAGAGCCGCTATTTCGGCGAGGGCATCGGCATCGGCGTGCGAAAGGGTAACGACCTGTTGCGGCAATCGCTGAACTGGGCGCTGTTCCGGCTCTGGGAAAAAGGCCGCTACACGGATTTGTGGCTGCGTTATTTTTCGGTGAGCCCGTTCTAGTTCGTCATTGCGAGCGAAGCGAAGCAATCCACACTTGCTTTGTTGCGCCCATGGATTGCTTCGCTTCGCTCGCAATGACGGTTATAAATCCGAACAAGCCGGTTTCCCGGTTACTGAGAAAGCGTTTCTGATGTCCACAAGCCCCAGCGACCTGCGCGCGCTCGCCGAACAATCCAACGCCTGGCCGTTCGAGCAGGCCAAGGCGATCGTCGCGCGGCTGAAGAAGAAGCCAAAGGACGAGGTGCTGTTCTCGACCGGCTACGGGCCATCGGGCCTGCCGCATATCGGCACCTTCGGCGAAGTGGCGCGCACCACCATGGTGCGCCACGCCTTTCGCGTGCTGACCGAGGACAGGATCA
>NZ_JAURXB010000010.1 GCF_030654605.1 Bradyrhizobium sp. | reverse complement strand
ATGGCCAAGATGGCGCAGGGCCATGCCGACGATCTCGCCAGCGCCATCCTGCTCGCGGCCAACCGGCCGATCCTGCTGGCGCCGGCAATGAACCCCCTGATGTGGAACAATGCCGCGACCCGCCGCAACGTGGCGCAGCTGCAACGCGACGGCATCGCGATGATCGGACCCAATGCCGGCGAAATGGCCGAAGCCAACGAGGCCGGTGTCGGCCGGATGGCGGAGCCGACGGAAATCGCTGGCGCCGCCGAGAAATTTCTGCGGCCACCGCAACCGCGGCCGCTGGCGGGCAAGCGCGTGCTGATTACCGCGGGGCCCACCCACGAGCCGATCGATCCGGTGCGCTACATCGCCAACCGCTCTTCCGGCAAACAGGGTTTTGCCATTGCCGCGGCGGCGCAGGCCGCCGGCGCCGATGTCATCCTGGTCTCCGGCCCGGTCGACCTCGACGATCCCATAGGGGTGACCGTGAAGCATGTGGAGTCCGCGCGCGACATGCTGGGC
The DNA here is from genome assembly GCF_030654605.1 of Bradyrhizobium sp. GTDB lineage: Bacteria > Pseudomonadota > Alphaproteobacteria > Rhizobiales > Xanthobacteraceae > Bradyrhizobium. The sequence goes on along the minus strand of NZ_JAURXB010000010.1, from coordinate 13,638 downwards.
CAGGTCGAAGCGTCGCTGCCGGTGGATATCGCTGTATTCGCCGCTGCCGTCGCCGACTGGCGCGTCGACAATGCGGGCGAGCAGAAACTGAAGAAGACGTCCGCCGGGATGCCGCCGCTGCAGCTGGTGGAAAACCCCGACATTCTCGCGACGATTTCAAAACTCGGCGACACGCGCCCGCCGCTGGTGATCGGCTTCGCCGCCGAGACCGAGCACCTGATCGACAACGCCAAGGCCAAGCTTGCGCGCAAGGGCTGCGACTGGATCGTCGCCAACGACGTATCGCCCGCGACCGGCGTGATGGGCGGCGACCGCAACACGGTTCATCTGCTGACCCGCGACGGCGGCGGGATCGCGGTCGACATCAAGGTCGAATCCTGGCCGGCCATGAGCAAAGAGCAGGTCGCCACCGAACTGGTGGCGCGAATCGCCAACACCGTAGGAAAAAATCCGTGAACGCAGTCGTGAGAGTCGAGATCCGGCAATTGCCGCATGGCGAAGGCCTGGCGCTGCCGGCCTATCAGAGCGCGCACGCCGCGGGGCTCGATCTGCTGGCGGCGGTGCCGGAAGGCGCGCCCATGGTACTCGCTCCCGGAAAATACGCGCTGGTCCCGACCGCGCTGACGATCGCGCTGCCGCCGGGCTTTGAGGCCCAGGTCCGGCCGCGCTCCGGGCTTGCGGCCAAGCACGGCATCACCGTGCTCAATTCGCCCGGCACGGTCGATGCGGATTATCGCGGCGAGATCGGCGTGCTGCTGATCAACCATGGCGATGCCCCGTTCCCGATCCGGCGCGGCGAGCGCATCGCGCAGATGGTGATTGCCGCTGTGGTCATGGCGGAGCTGGTTCCCGTGGCGACGCTTTCCGCCACCGATCGCGGCACCGGCGGATTCGGTTCCACCGGCCGCTAGCCGCAGCACTCCCTAAAAGGAGGCTTTCCTGGACCATCGCCCCGTCACTCGCCCGGTCCCATTACCGACGTATTGACATTTACCTACTAGTAGGTCAGTTCTGAGCTTCATTTGAAAAGGAGCCTTCGTGACCACTGAACTCTATTGGCTGACGCTCACCGTTCTCATGACGGCCTTGTTCTGGGTGCCGTACATTCTCGATCGCCTCGCCGTTCGCGGGGTGTGGCCGGCCCTCTCGGATACCAAGCCGGAAGGCGGCGGGCCGCATTCGCTGTGGGCCCAGCGCGCCATCAAGGCCCACCAGAATGGAGTGGAGAACCTCGCGATCTTCGTGCCGGCGGTGCTGGTGGCGCATCTGCTCAACATCTCGACGCCTGCGACCAAAATGGCCGTCGTGGTCTACTTCTTCGCGCGTCTCGTGCACTTCTTGGTTTATCTGGCGGGCGCTCCGCTGGTCCGCACGCTTGCCTTCACAGTCGGTTGGGTGGCGCAGATCGTCCTTCTCGCCAGCATCCTGCGCTGGATTTGACGGCAATGAGCGGTCTTCGCCGACCGACACTGCTTCTCACCGGAGCGGCCGAAGGTCTCGGCACCAGCATCGCCGGGACGTTTGCCGCGGCGGGCTACGATGTCGTGGGACTTGCACGGACGGAGCGATCGTCCGCGCAACTCAGCCAGCGCGTCGAACAGGGCGGCGGCGCCTACACCCATCTCATCTGCGACGTCGGTCAGCCGATCGACGTCGCAGCCGTGCTGCAACCGCATGCCGAGCGCATCGATGTGTTCGTGCACAATCCGCATCTGCTGGTAAGAAAGCCGTTCGAGCAGACGACGGCGGACGAATTCGAGCAGGCGTGGCGGGTGGCCTGCCTCGGCGCCGTGACATCGGCGCAGCTGGTGCTGCCGTACATGGTCGCACGCGGTAAAGGCACTATCGTTCTGACGGGCGCGACGGCTGGACTGCGCGGGGCCGCGCAGTTTTCGGCCTTCGCCTCGGCGAAATTTGCCCTGCGCGGCCTGGCGCAATCGCTGGCGCGGGAGTTCGGCCCCAACGGCATTCACGTCGCGCATGTCATTCTCGACGGATTGATCGACGAGCCGCAGACCGATCGAAGATTCGGACCGGCGCGGTCCACCCGAATGAACCCTGACTCGGTCGCTGCCGCCTATCTCGGACTTGCATCGCAGCATCCCTCGGCCTGGACCCAGGAGATGGATCTGCGGCCGTTCGCCGAACGCTTTTGAGGGAGCCTCGCCAAATGTCCCAGGATCCATCTTTTGAACTCGTCAACGCCGACTTCTCCAGCCGGGTCGTGATCGCCACCGGTGAAATGCCGTGGATTCCATCGCCGCAGGCGGGTGTCGAACGCCGGCTGCTCGATCGCATTGGCGGTGAAGTGGCGCGCGCGACGTCACTCGTTCGCTATGCCCCCGCCAGCGTTTTTCCGGTGCACGAGCACGCGCTTGGCGAAGAGTTTCTTGTGCTCGACGGGGTTTTTTCCGACGAGCATGGCGACTATCCGGCCGGAACCTATGTTCGCAACCCGCCGCAAAGCCGGCATGCGCCGCGAACCGCGCTTGGCTGCACCATTTTCGTCAAGTTGAGACAGATGGCGCCCTCCGAACGGCATCGGTTGGTCATCGACACCAACATCGTCAAATGGAAGGCCGCGGGTCAGCCAGGGGTGATGCGGCTCGCGCTGTTTTCTGCTCCCGATGCGCGCGAACAGGTATCGCTGGAGCGGGTGGACGCCGGCGCGGGTCCATGCGACGCGGACTGTTCCGGCGGTGAGGAGATATTCATACTGTCCGGTGACCTCCGGGACGAATACGGGGTATACCGTGCCGGAACATGGATGAGGAACCCGGCGGGTTTCCAGCGCAGGCTGGGATCAAACGGCGGAGCGACATATTGGGTGAAGCGAGGTCATCTGCGCCCGATGTCATGACAGGAAACCGATGACGACCGCGGCGCCGAAGCAACGATCCAGAACCGCCGAACAGATCCTCGATCTCGCCGAGATGCTGATCCAGACACGCGGCTACAGTGCGTTCAGCTATCAGGACATTTCCGACGCTCTCGGCATCACCAAGGCCAGCATCCACTATCATTTTGCCTCGAAAACCGAATTGGGAATGGCGGTCGTCGACCGCTACGTGGATCGCTTCGGGGACGCGCTCACGGCCATCGCCCAGGACCAATCGCAGCCTGCCATGGCCATGCTGGATTTCTACATCGAGCCCTATCTCGGCTACGCCAATACGCCCGATCAGGTATGCCTGTGCGGGGCGCTGGCCGGGGAGATCCTGGCGCTGCCACCGGAACTCCGCTCGCGCGTCGATCGCTTCTTCCGGGCGCACCAGACCTGGCTGACCGGGATTCTCAAACGCGGGGTCGCGCGCGGGGAATTCAGGATTCCCGCCCCGGCGAGCAAGGTGGCCCGTCTGGTGTTCGGAGCCCTTCAGGGCGCGCTGCTGGTGAAGCGCACGACCGGCGACCCGTCTCAGCTGCGCGATGTCGTAACGGTGATGAAACTGCAGCTCGCCGCCGGTTCCACCTGACCCCGCGCGATCGGCCCGTAAAACAACGGTAAATTTTACCAAATCGATTTCCGCAAACGTCACCTCAACGCATTTTTTTACGATGCGATTCACGTTCACGATCTGGACTCTTACCCCCCGAGTCCGGTTGGGGATATTGTCGTTCGATTCGCGAACGGCGGGTTGAAGCGCGCCGGACGTAAAGTCGTGCGGTTTGGGGCAAACCATGTCGGGCGTGATCGTGGCGATGCGTCGGACCCTGCTGTCGTGCACTTCACTGGCACGTAACGGCCTGATCGCCTTTGGCATGACGGCACTGCTGCCGGCAGCACCCGCTTATGCCGGCGAATTGCCCTTCATTCAGTCGATCGTGGCCTGGCTCGATCTCGATCACCAGGAATTCGTGATCCTGGCCACCGCGCTGGCGCTGCTCGGCTTTTCGGTGGTGGCCGCGATCCTGTTGATGCGCACCCGGGTTCGCGCGGCAGCCAATGAGGCGCGGCTGCGCTCCGACATCGGGGATCTGCAAGTCCAGGCCGATCGCCTGCGCGCGCTGTTGTTCGCCGAGCCGCAAATCCTGATCGCATGGGCCGCGGGCGACAATCGCCCGCAGATATCAGGCGATACCTCGCTGCTGATGGCGCAGGATTCGCCGCAGCGCATTCTGGCGTTTGGAACCTGGCTGCCACCGGAGCCGGCGCTGCAGATGGACCACGCGGTCGACGCGCTGCGCGAAGCCGGCGAGGGCTTTCTGATCAACCTCACCACCTCGAACGGACAGGCGCTGGAGGCCATGGGCCGCGCCATCGGCGGCCAGGCCATTGTGCGGATTCGCGAACTCGGCGGATTGCGCCGGGAACTGGCGGAGACCAATTTGCGCTACAGGGCGCTGTCTGAGGAAACCGAGACGCTGCGCGGCTTTGCCGCCGCGGCACCCTGGCCGATCTGGGCCAAGGGCGCCAAGGGCGGTCTCAACTACGCCAATGCCGCCTATGCGCGGGCAACCGACGCCGTCAGCGTCGCCGACGCGATCGATCGCGGCCTCGAACTGCTCGACAGTGACGACCGCGGCGCGATGGACCGGGCGCTGAAGGAAGCATCAAGCTTCACCGCGCGGCTGCCGATCGTGGTCGGCGGCGAGCGCCGCATCTACGATGTGCGCGCGATGAATGTCGGCAGCGGCTCAGCCGGCATCGCCATCGACGCCTCCGAGGCCACCGCATTGCGGGCGTCGCTGGAGCGGATGGCGGAAGCGCATCGCCGCACCCTCGATCAATTGTCGTCCGGCGTCGCGGTGTTCGACGGCCAGCGGCGGCTGGCATTCTACAATGATTCCTACCGCCGGCTGTGGGACCTCGACCGCGCCTTCCTCGACAGCAATCCCGACGATTCCAGCGTGCTCGATCGTTTGCGGGCCGCGCGAAAAGTTCCGGAGCAGCCGGATTTCCGGGCCTGGAAGGCCAGGCTGCACGAGGCCTATCGCGCGGTGGAGCCCGAAAAGGACACCTGGTACCTGCCCGACGGCCGCGCCGTCAGCGTCGTCACCACGCCCAATCCGGAGGGCGGCGTCACCTATCTGTTCGACGACGTCACCGAAAGCCTCGATCTGGCGCGGCGGTTCGACGGCCTGATCCGGGTGCAGCGCGAAACGCTCGACAATCTCGCCGAAGCCGTCGCGGTGTTCGGCAGCAACGGCCGCGCCCAATTGTTCAATCCGGCTTTCGCCAAAATGTGGAAGCTGTCCCCCGAGGCGCTGCGCGAGCAGCCGCATATCGAGACCTTCGAAGCCTGGTGCAAACCGCTGTTCGACGACGAAGCCGCCTGGCGGACCATCCGCGAAGCCATCACCGCGATCGAGAACCGGGTCGAGGTGCCGCTGAAGCTGGAGCGTAACGACGGTAGCGTGCTGGACTGCATGACCATGCCGCTGCCTGACGGCGCCACCATGCTGACCTTCCAGGACATCACCGACACCGAGAATGTCGAGCGCGCGCTGCGCGAGCGCAACGAGGCGCTGGAGACCGCCGACCAGATGAAGGTCGATTTCGTCCACCACGTGTCCTACGAGCTGCGCTCGCCGCTGACCACCATCATCGGCTTCGCGCATTTCCTCGCCGACCCCGCGACCGGCCCCTTGATGCCGAAGCAGGCCGAATATCTCGGCTACATCACCGCCTCGACCAACGCGCTGCTCGCCATCATCAACAACATCCTCGATCTCGCCACCATCGACGCCGGCGCGATGTCGCTCAATCTCGGTTCCGTCGATATCCGCAAGACCATCGAGGCTGCTGCCGAGGGCATTCAGGACCGGCTCGTCACCGACCGCATCGAACTCAAGGTCGACGTCGATCCCAATATCGGCAACTTCACCGGCGACGAGCGCCGCGTGGTGCAGGTGCTGTATAATCTGCTGGCCAACGCCGTCGGGTTCTCGCCGCAGGACGCCACCGTCGGCCTGAGCGCCCGGCGCACCGAACACAGCGTGGTCTTCACCGTGACCGATTCCGGTCCGGGCATTCCGCCCGACGTCAAGGACAAGGTATTCGACTGGTTCGAGAGCCATTCCAACGGCTCGAAGCATCGCGGCGCCGGCCTCGGCCTGTCGCTGGTGCGCTCCTTTGTCGAACTGCACGGCGGCAAGGTGAGCGTCGATTCGATCGTCGGCAGGGGCACGACCGTCACCTGCGACTTTCCGATCGACCAGGCCGCGCATCGTCACGCCGCGGAATGACCGCTCCCGTCACATTCTCGCTGGCGCTGTCGAACGAAACGGCGACGGCACATTTGATGGCCGACCTCGCTTTGCTGATCGGCCCCGGCGACCTGATCACCCTGTCGGGCGATCTCGGCGCCGGCAAGACCGCGGCGGCGCGCGCCATGATCCGCTATCTCGCCGACGACGACGCGCTGGAGGTGCCGAGCCCGACCTTCACGCTGGCGCAAAGCTACGACCTCGCGCCGTTTCCGCTGGTTCATGCCGATCTCTACCGCGTCAACGATCCCATCGAGCTGGAGGAGATCGGGCTGCAGCCCTTGCCGGAAGCCACGGTGGTGCTGATCGAATGGCCGGAACGCGCCGCCGGCGCGCTGCCGGAAGACCGCATCGACATCGCGCTCAGCCATCGCCCGGCGCTGGGCTCGGCGGCGCGATCGGCCGAAATCACCGGCTACGGCAAGGCGGCAGCCCAGGTGGCGCGGCTGCAGACGCTGCGGCAGTTTCTCGACGGCGCCGGCTATCTCGACGCCAGGCGCCGCCGCATGGCCGGCGACGCCTCGACCCGTTCCTATGCGCGGCTGATCCGCGACGATGGCGTGGTGATCCTGATGAACTCACCGCGGCGGCCCGATGGGCCGGCGATCTATGACGGAAAATCATACAGCGCCGCGGTGCATCTGGCCGAGGACGTCAAGCCGTTCGTCGCCATGGCCAACGGCCTGCGCGAGCGCGGCTTCTCGGCGCCGGCAATCCCTCACGCCGACCTCGACGCCGGATTTCTGATCACCGAGGATTTCGGCACCGAAGGATTTATCGCGGGCGACCCGCCCGCCCCGATTGCTGAGCGTTATGAGGCCGCGACCGACATGCTGGCGGCGCTGCACCGCGAGCCATTGCCCGAGACCCTGCCGCTGGCGCCGCAGCGCAGCTATGCCATTCCCATTTTCGACACCGATGCGCTGCTGACCGAAGCCGGATTGATGCTGGACTGGTATCTGCCGGATCGCAACGCCGAACCGAGCGACCAGTCGCGCGCCGAATTCGTCAGATTGTGGCGCGAGTTGTTGAGCAAACCCGCAGCGGCGCCGAGAACCTGGGCATTGCGCGACTTTCATTCGCCCAACCTGATCTGGCTCGACCAGCGAGATGGCATCGCGAAGGTGGGCATCATCGACTTTCAGGATGCCGTGCTGGGACCTGCGGCCTACGATCTGGTGTCGTTGCTGCAGGATGCGCGGATCGACGTGCCTGAGCCGCTCGAGCTCGCGCTGCTGACGCACTATATCAAGGCGCGGCGCACGGCCGACGGCAGCTTCGATCCGGCCGAGTTCGCCGAGCTCTACGCCATCATGTCGGCGCAGCGGAACACGAAATTGCTCGGCATCTTTGCCCGGCTCAACCGCCGCGACGGCAAGCCGCATTATCTGCGCCACCAGCCCCGGATCTGGACCTACCTCACCCGTTCGCTGGCGCACCCGGTGCTGGCACCGCTTCGGGAGTGGTATGCCACCCATGTGCCATCGCCGGCCCCGTAGGTTTACGGCTTATTAGCCACCCCGCGTTAACCTGCGGTTAGTGCCCTTCCCCGACAGCCCGGGGTTCGGCGGCTGTGGCGGGAGCAAATCAATGGCGACGAGCGAGCGGCGCAAGGGCGATCGCGTGGTCTTCGAACGCGGCTTTTCCGCGCACATGATGGGCATCGACGGCACCTGGCGGCGCGAATGCACGATGGAAGACGTTTCGGAAACCGGCGCCAAGCTGACGGTCGAGGGCTCGGTCGAGGGGTTGCACCTGAAGGAATTCTTCCTGCTGCTGTCGTCCACCGGCCTGGCCTACCGCCGCTGCGAACTCTCCTGGGTCAATGGCGACCAGATCGGCGTCAATTTCCTCAAAACCGGCGAGAAGCGGAAAAAAGCCAGGCGCCCGCAAGAGTCCGACGCCTGAGCGTGGCGCCGCCGCCGTCGTATGGCCGTCATGCCGGACGACTATGGCGTCATCATCCATGCGGCCAGCGAATCGCGTGATATGATTGCGGCTCACCACAACCGTTCGAGAAACTTCCAAAAATGTCCGTCAAGCCCGCCAAAGCCATGGTCCTCGCCGCCGGTCTCGGCCTGCGCATGCGTCCCCTGACCGACACCATGCCGAAGCCGCTGGTGCGCGTGGCCGGCAGCGCCTTGCTCGATCATGTGCTTGACAAGCTCGACGACGCCGGCGTCGAAGAGGCCGTCGTCAATGTGCATTATCTGCCCGACCAGATCATCGATCACACCAGGGCGCGGACCCGGCCCCGCGTGATCATTTCGGATGAGCGCGACCAGGTGCTCGGCACCGGCGGCGCCGTCGTCAAGGCGCTGCCTTTGCTGGGCGACGCGCCGTTCTTCCATGTCAACGCCGACACCCTATGGATCGATGGCGTGCGGCCGAATCTGGCGCGGCTGGCGGAAGCCTTCGACCCCGCGCGGATGGATATCCTGTTGCTGATGGCGCCGACGGCGAGCAGCATCGGCTATGCCGGCCGCGGCGATTACGCCATGCTGGCCGACGGCGTGCTGCGCAAGCGCCGGGAACACGAGGTGGTTCCGTTCGTCTATGCCGGTGCCGCCATCATGTCGCCGTCGCTGTTCGCCGACGCGCCGAAGGGCGAGTTTTCGCTGACCCGGAAATTCGATTCCGCCAATGAGCAGGGGCGGCTGTTCGGCCTGCGGCTGGACGGCGTGTGGATGCATGTCGGAACCCCCGACGCGGTGCAGGCGGCGGAACGGGCGTTTCTCGCCAGCGTGGCGTAAGCCACAGTGCGGCATCCCCTCAGTTGTCGTCCCCCGCGCAGGCGGGGGATCCAGTACGCCGCGGCCTTTCGGCTTACCGCTCCGGCTCTGGAATACTGGGTCACCCGCCGGAGCCTGTCATCGGGCGGCGCGAAGCGCCGACCCGGTGGCGGGTGATGACAGTCTGGGGGATGCCCCAGCGCATGACCAATCCGCAATCGCTCCCTATACTGCCCCCTGATCCCGAATCAGGCAGCCCATGCGCGTTTTCAGCGTCCCCCTATCCGCGCCGTTCCTGCGCACCGTCATCGCCGCTCTGGTCGATGGCAGGCTGGTCGAGGGTTTCGAGGCCCGCACCGATCCGGCAAGGCTGGCGCAGGCGACGCTGTATCTGCCGACCCTGCGCGCCGGGCGCATGGCGCGGGAAATCTTTCTCGACGAGCTGAATACCGACGCGGTGGTGCTGCCGCGCATCGTTGCGCTCGGCGACATCGACGAGGACGAACTGGCGTTCGCGCAGGCTGCCTCGCCCGGATCGGCCGCGCTGGAAATCCCTCCCGCGATGGAAGGGCTGCAGCGCCGCCTGCTGCTTGCGCAGCTGATCGCCGCATGGGCAAAGCAGATCCGGCCGGACGATGCAGCGCAGGCGCCGCTGGTGACCGGCGGGCCGGCCTCGACGCTGGCGCTGGCCGACGATCTGGCGCGGCTGATGGACGACATGGTGATCCGCAAGGTCGAATGGAGCAGGCTCGACGGGCTGGTCCCGGACGCGCTCGACCGCTACTGGCAGCTCACGCTGCAGTTCCTCGACATCGCCAGGACGGCGTGGCCCGACATCCTCGCGGCGCATGGCAGGATCGAGCCGGCGGCGCGGCGCGACCTCTTGATCGAGGCCGAAGCCGCGCGCCTGACCGCGCATCATGACGGGCCGGTCATCGCGGCGGGCTCGACCGGATCGATGCCGTCGACCGCGCGGCTGTTGCATGCCGTCGCCGGCCTGCCGCGGGGCGCGGTGGTGCTGCCGGGGCTCGACACCGACCTCGACGGCGACGCCTGGCAATTGATCGGCGGTGTGCAAACTACGGATGGCAGGTTCACCGCGCATCCGGCGTCGAACCATCCGCAATTCGCGATGCACGCGCTGCTCGATCGCTTCGGCATCAAGCGTGGCGATGTCGAAATCCTGGGGAGCCCGGCGCCGCATGGGCGCGACGTGCTGGTCTCCGAGGCGATGCGGCCCTCGAATGCGACCGCGCAATGGCACCGGCGGCTGGGCGAGCCGGACGTTTCGGAGAAGATTTCGCTGGGGATGACCAACCTCGCCGTCATCGCGGCAGCCAATCCCGAGATGGAGGCGCTCGCGATCGCGGTGGCGATGCGCGAGGCGCGCCACCTGAACAAATCGGCGGCGCTGGTGACGCCGGATCGCGCGCTGGCGCGGCGCGTGGCCGCGGCCCTCGGCCGCTGGAACCTGGAGTTCGACGATTCCGGCGGCGACGCGCTGACGGACACGTCGGCGGGAATTTTCGCCAGGCTCGCCGCCGAGGCAGCGGCGAACGGATTGGAGCCGCCGACGCTGCTGGCGCTGCTGAAGCATCCGCTGTGCCGGCTCGGCGGCGCGCCCGCCGCTTTCAAGGCCGCTATCGAGGTGCTCGAACTGGCGCTGTTGCGCGGCACGCGTCCGCAGGCGGGAAGTAGCGGCTTGGCCCGCGATCTCTCCCGATTTCGCCAGGAACTGACAAAGCTCCGCAAAGGCGAGACCTCTTCGCTGCACCGCGCGGAGCCACGGGCCGGCCTCAATGACGAACAGCTCGATGCGGCGCAAGCGCTCGTCGCAGCGTTGCAGAAGGCACTCGCGCCGCTTGAAGGCCTCGGCGCGAAAAAGCCGTATGACTTTGCCGTCCTCGCAAAATGCCATCGCGATGTCCTGATGGAACTGTCGCGCGACCCGGATGGCGTCGCGGTCGCCTTCGACGGGCCGCAAGGCGCGGCGCTTTCAGCCGCGTTCGACGATCTGCTCGCGGGACAGGCGCCGAGCGGCCTGATGGTCGATCCCGGCGACTTCCCCGAAGTATTCCAGACCGCGTTCGCCGATCGCATCGTGCGGCGGCCGGAATCGGCGCGGGCGCAGCTTCACATCTACGGCCAGCTGGAAGCGCGGCTGACGCAATCCGACCGCGTCATTCTGGGCGGCCTGGTCGAAGGCGTCTGGCCGCCGCAGCCCCGGATCGATCCGTGGCTGAGCCGGCCGATGCGGCACGAACTCGGCCTCGATTTGCCGGAGCGGCGCATCGGCCTCTCCGCGCACGATTTTGCCCAGCTGCTCGGCGCCGATGACGTGATCCTCAGTCACGCCGCGAAGGTTGGCGGCGCGCCCGCCGTCGCGTCGCGTTTCCTGCACCGGCTGGAAGCGGTAGCGGGCGAGCAACGCTGGAACGCCGCGGTCGCCGCCGGCGAAAATTATGTCGGCTACGCCGACCGGCTCGACAGCCCCGACAAGGTCGAGCCGATCAAGCAGCCGGCGCCAAAACCGCCGCGCGCGGTGAGGCCGTTGAAACTCTCGGTGACGGCGATCGAGGACTGGCTGCGCGATCCCTATACGATCTACGCCAAATACATTCTGAAGCTTGCGCCGCTCGATCCCGTCGACATGCCGCTGTCGGCCGCCGACCGCGGGTCGGCGATCCACGATGCGCTCGGCGAATTCACGCAAGTCTACGCCACCGCGCTGCCCGACGATCCCGCGCGCGAGTTGCGCCGCATCGGCGAGAAATATTTTGCGCCGTTGATGGAAAGGCCGGAAGCCCGCGCGCTGTGGTGGCCACGGTTCAACCGCATCGCCGGATGGTTCGCGGCCTGGGAAATCGTGCGACGCGGCGATGTCAGCGCCATCGAGGCCGAAATTCGCGTCGAAATTCCGATCCCGCTCGACAATGCCCGCATCTTCTATCTGTCGGCGCGCGCCGACCGGATCGAACGCCGCCGTGACGGCAGTTTTGCCATTCTCGATTACAAGACCGGGCAACCGCCGACCGGCAAGCAGGTTCGCATGGGCCTGTCGCCGCAGCTGACGCTGGAGGCGGCGATCCTGCGCGAGGGCGGTTTTGCCGGCATTGCGGCGGGCGCCTCGGTCAGCGAACTCGGTTATGTCAGGCTCAGCGGCAATAATCCGCCGGGCGAAGCGAAGCCGCTGGAGTTGAAGATCAACAAAAGCGATCAGGCGCAGCTACCCGATGCCGCAGCCACTGAGGCGCGCAACAAGCTGGAAAGCCTGATCCGCGCCTTCGAGAAGGAAGACCAGCCCTATACCTCGCTCAATCTGTCGATGTGGTCGAACCGTTACGGCTCATACGACGATCTCGCCCGCATCAAGGAATGGTCGGCCGCCGGCGGCCTGGGGATCGAAGAATGGCAATAGCGCCGCGCCCCATTCCGCCGGCGGTGCGCGCCACGCAGGCGCGCGCGTCCGATCCCGCGTTTTCCGCCTTCGTCTCGGCCAATGCCGGCTCGGGCAAGACCCATGTGCTGGTGCAGCGCGTGATCCGGTTGCTGCTCAGCAATGTCCCGCCGGAGAAAATTCTCTGCATCACCTTCACCAAGGCCGCCGCCGCCAACATGGCGGAGCGGGTGTTCTCCACCCTCGGCCACTGGATCACGCTCGATGACGAGGCGCTCGACGAAGCGATCGTCGAGGCCGGCATCGTCCGCGTCGATGCGAAGCTCCGCATGCGGGCCCGCGAACTGTTCGCCTCCGCGCTGGAGACGCCGGGCGGGCTGAAGGTGCAGACCATCCACGCGCTGTGCACCCGGCTGCTGCAACAGTTCCCGTTCGAGGCCAATGTGCCGGCGCGCTTCGCCGTGCTCGACGACCGCGACCAGACCGCGATGATGGAGCGCGCCAACCTCGCGGTGCTGCTCGAAGCCTCCGGCGATCCCGACAGCCCGACCGGGCGCGCGCTGACGGTCGCGATGGCCAATGCCGCCGATGTCACCTTCAAGGATGTCGTGCGCGAGGCCTGTCTCAGCCGCGACCACTTCATGGCCTGGACCGACAGCGCCGGCTCTGCCGTTACAGCGGCGGCGCAGGTGTCCGACGCGCTCGGGGTCGATCCCGGCGATTCCATCGAGAGCGTCGAACGCGAAATTGTCGACGGCCCGCATCTGCCGCGATCGCGCTGGGAGGAGGTCGCAGCGGTTCTCGGCGGCAGCAGCAAGGCGGATCAAAAACAGGCAACCAAGCTACGCGAAGCGCTGGTGTTATCCGGCATCGAGCAGGTGAATAGATATCTCGACGTGTTCCTCACCGACGATCGCACGCCCCGCGACTCCGTCGTGACCAAGAAGTTCTGTCGAGAGAACCCAGCGATCGGAAGCGCATTCGACGCCGAAGCCGGCCGGCTCAACACCCTGATCGAGCGGCGGCGCGCGCTGACCACCCGCGACCGCACCCAGGCACTGCTGCAGATCGCCACGGCGGCGGCGGCCAATTACCGCCGCGAGAAGCAGGAACGCGGTCTGCTCGATTATGACGATCTGATCGACAAGACGCTGGCGATGCTGAATGGCGGCGCATCCGCCTGGGTGCATTACAAGCTCGATCGCGGCGTCGATCACGTGCTGATCGACGAGGCGCAGGACACCAGCCCGCGGCAATGGGACATCGTCGACCACATCATTTCCGAATTCACCTCCGGCGAGG
>NZ_JAURXB010000291.1 GCF_030654605.1 Bradyrhizobium sp. | reverse complement strand
GCGGGTGTGGAACGACGACGAGATCGCGCCGAACAGCGGCTTTCCCGCGCATCCCCATGCCAACATGGAGATCATCACCTATGTCCGCGAAGGCGCGATCACCCATCAGGACAGCCTCGGCAACGAGGGCCGCACCGAAGCGGGCGACGTGCAGGTGATGAGTGCGGGCAGCGGCGTGCGTCACTCCGAATACAATCTGGAACCGACCAGGACGAAGATCTTCCAGATCTGGATCGAACCGACGACGCAGGGCGGTCAGCCGACCTGGGGCGCCAAGCCGTTTCCGAAGTCGGACCGGTCGGGAAAATTCGTCACCATCGCCAGCGGCTTTGCGGCCGACAATGATGCGCTGCCGATCCGTGCCGATGCGCGGGTGCTCGCCACCACGCTGAAGGCCGGCGAAAGCGCTGAGTATGCGTCCGACAAGGCCCGCAATCTCTATCTGGTGCCGGCCGTCGGTAGCGTCGAAGTCAACGGCGTGTTCGTCAACGCCCGCGATGGCGTCGCGATCTCGGACGAAACGCGGCTGAAGATCACCGCGCTGGAAGATTCGGAGCTCGTGCTGGTCGACGCGGCGTAACCAACAAACTCGTCATGCCCGGCCCTGTGCCGGGCATCCACGATTTCCTGACGGACCAACAAGACGTAGATGACCGGGACATCTAGCGCAAAGACGAGCTTCGCGCTTTTGCCCGGCCATGACGACTTCCGTTTTTCCTTCTCACAAACCCAACCACACGGAGCCCATCATGGCAAAAGTTCTCGTTCTCTATCATTCCACCTACGGCCACATCGAGACCATGGCCAACGCCGTCGCCGAAGGCGCGCGCGAAGCCGGCGCCACGGTCGATATCAAGCGCGTGCCGGAGCTTGTGCCCGAAGCCGTGGCAAAAGCCTCGCATTACAAGCTCGATCAGGCGGCGCCCGTCGCGAAGGTCGAAGATCTCGTCAATTACGACGCCATCATCGTCGGCACCGGCACCCGGTTCGGCCGGATGGCGTCGCAGATGGCG
>NZ_JAURXB010000286.1 GCF_030654605.1 Bradyrhizobium sp. | reverse complement strand
TTTCTGTTTTTCGGAAATGAAAATCAGGCTATATGATTGGCCATCCCGTCCCACTCAGGGGGGCGTTGCGCAACGTACCGGCGCGGGGCGGGGGTGCGGTGGACGTGGATGGCGTGCTGACGAGGGCGCCTGAAGCGGACGGCGAAGTCATGTGGTCCCGACACCCCAAGGGCTGGTGTCAAGTTCGCGTCAAGGCGCGGGCGACGGTGGCAAAAGCGCAGGGCTCACCGAGGAGAGCATGTATAAGCCGTAAACTGCCGCGCAGGGAAAGTCGGATGTTTCCGCTGGACCTGTATGCTCGTGTGCGTCTTCTACCACTTCCATTGCACACGAGACCGCGGGTGCAGCGTGCATCCGGCTTTCCCTGCGCCCTCTGAATTGGAGAGGGCGTGACGTTGATGGCAAAGCTCGGGTGCATCGCGCCGCGACAATACGAACGCATGTGCTCTCGCCGTTTGCAAAACGAATCCGAAAATTTGCGCGTATCACTCTATTTTGCGATGCTCCTTGCAGCACCTCACCGGACAAGAAGGCCCAGCCATTGCCTGACCATCGCGCGCACGTTGACGGAGCCCGGGTCCTTGCCGATCTCAATGCGTTGCGTGGCATCGGCGCCTACAAGACCGGGGTGCACAAGCCGACATTCTCGGAGCCGCATATGCGCTCGCTGCAATGGCTCGTGCAGCAATTGCCCGCGGCAGGACTCGCTGGCGAAATCGACGGCATCGGCAACGTGCTCGGCAGCAGCACAAAATCCGGTCCGAAGCTGCTGGCCGGCTCGCATCTCGAAAGCCAGAATTACGCCGGCTGGCTCGACGGGCCGCTCGGCGTGGTCTACGCGCTCGAAGCCGCCCGCGTCATCAATGCCGATCCGGGCATCAATGGATCAGTCGAAGTCGCGGCCTGGTGTGATGAGGAAGGACATTTCGGCTCGTTCCTCGGCTCCCGGTCCTATGTCGGTGCCCTGACCGAGGCTGACATCGATGCCGCGCGCGACCGCAACAGCGGCCGGACCATGCGGGATGCCCTGCGCGAAGTCGGGCTTGCCGGCCGGCCCCGCGCCACGGCGGAACGCGGCCGTCACATCGGTTATCTCGAGGCGCATATCGAACAGGGCCAGACGCTCGAAAGCGGCGGCCTCGCGATCGGCGTCGTCACTTCAATCGTCGGGATCTGGCAGTACCGGATCACCTTTACCGGCGAACAGAACCACGCCGGCACCACGAGGATGAGCGTTCGCAAGGATGCCGGCCTGGCGCTGGCGAGGTTCTGCGTCGGCATCGACGACCGGTTCCCGGCGTCATGCGGACCGCGCACGGTATGGACCACCGGCCGCATCGTGCTCGATCCCGGCGCGCCCAGCATCATTCCCGGGGCTGCGGAAATGCTGTTCCAGATGCGCGACGATGACCCCGGTGTGATCGATCGCCTGGAGACTCTGCTGCGCGAAATGGCCGCCGAGGCCGGCGCGCAAGGCCGCTGCACGGTCGCCGTGGAGCGAATTCGTACCGGCGCCCCAGCTTTGATGGATGCAGGCTTCCAGCAGGCCATCGAAGCGGCCAGCGCCGAGTTTGCCGGCGGCCGATCGATCCGCATGCCCTCCGGCGCCGGCCACGACGCCCAGGTGCTCGCCACCATCATGCCGGCGGGCATGCTGTTCGTGCCTTCGATCGGCGGCGTCAGCCATCACTGGAGCGAGAACACCGCGGACGCCGACATCGTCACCGGCGCCCAGGTCTTCGCCGACGCCTGCCGCCGCCTGCTGGCGGAATGAGTCCGATCAGTGCGAGCCGCGGCCCCATGCGATGGACGCCCAGACGCGCTCGTGCGCGTAGTACCAGGCGATCTTGGTCAGGAATTCGAGGGCGGCAATCGAGCCCGCCAGCGCAACCTTGCCGGTCAGGTACCAGCTGATGACAAAGGTATCGAGCGTTCCCAGTATCCGCCAGCTGACCGCCTTCAATACCGACCTCGTATGGGTCTCTTTTCCGCTGAATAGAACCACGAATGCGCCCCGCTGCTTGACGATGCCGACCCAATCACGCCGGCGGTGTCCACCCGCCGGCTTCTCGCGCACGGAAAATCACCAATGGACACCGCGCGCGAATACGTGCACTTGCCATCAGCGCGTTCACGCGCGTCTTCAACGCGCTATGGCATATCCGAAACGATCCGATTTGACTGAATAATCGCGGCCGGCCGCGGTGCGCCGGCAGTCATGGCCGGCACCCCGGCCAAAAAGGTATTGAAATGAAGCTGATTGCCATCGTCGCCGCGATTTGCGCGCTGTCCCATACAGCCCTCGCGCAGAGCGGCGATTGCAAAGGGATCGCCGACGCCACCGTGCGGCTGGCCTGCTACGACAAGGCCGCCCCGCGCGCCGCCGCCGACAAACCGGCGGTGGCAAGACCCCTCGCCGCGACCCCGGCCAAACTTCCGGCGTCGAAGACCGACGACGGCAAATATGTCGATACGATCAGCGCCGAAGACGCCCTGATGAACGCGCGGCTGAAGAACATCTGCCGCGGCTGCTGAGCGGCGCCACCTTTGGAACTGGCGTAGTCCGTGAAAAACGGCGACCGATTGAGCCGCGCGGCGGCTCTTAGATTTCATGAAGACAGCGGGTCAACCCGCTGTTTTCGGGTGGCTGCGGCACTCGGCACCCGGACGAATTAGTGGGGGCGCTGCGACGCAACACCGCACCACAACCCAGCCATATTTTGGCACGGCCAAGTGACAAATCCGCCACGATTGTGACAAGGAGCTTGGAGCTCGGGTCTCACAACCTCCGGAATCACGAAGAAGCTCCATCCGCTGATCCCCATCACACCGGCTCCCGCTTCATAAATGCTCCTGCTCCAAGCCCTCCCCACCGTCATCGGCACCGCCGCGATCGCGCCGGCGCTCCTGATCCTGTGGCTTGTGATCGCCG
>NZ_JAURXB010000280.1 GCF_030654605.1 Bradyrhizobium sp. | reverse complement strand
CGAAGCGGGCGGGCCGGTGACGGTCACCCATCCCGAGATGGTCAGATACTTCATGACGATCCGCGAAGCCTGCGATCTGGTGCTGACGGCTGCAACGCACGCCTTGACGCCCAAGCGCGCCGATGTGTCGGTCTACGTGCTCAACATGGGGCAGCCGGTCAGGATCGTCGAGTTGGCCGAGCGCATGATCCGGTTGTCGGGTCTGCAGCCGGGACATGACATCGAGATCGTTTTCACCGGGATGCGGCCGGGAGAGCGGTTGAACGAGATTCTGTTCGCCGCGGAGGAGCCACCTGTCGACATCGGCATCGCGGGTATCATGGCGGCCAAGCCCAACGAGCCTCCCATGCAGGCGATACGGAAGTGGCTTGCGGCGCTCGAGCGCGCGATCGCCAGCGACGACCGGGCTGCGATCAGGGCTGTGCTTCTGGATGCGGTTCCGGAATTCGGTTCGACGGCGGCTTGATTTATTGCGTCTTGCGCGCGTCTTTCGACGCGGTGGGCGGTCGCGAAAACCGGAACAGCGCGGCCAGCACAGCGAGGACGCCGAGCGCCAGCATCGCCAGATCGGTGCTTCTCGAGGCGGCGGTGACAGTCGTCAGCGCGAGGCCCGCCAGCACGAGGTTGAGCAGGAATACGGTGGTGACGACCTGCATGACGCCCAGCCCGTTATCCGTCGCGCGTTGATAGAAGTGCGATCGATGCGCGTCCCAGAACCGTTCGCCCCGCGCCAGCCGCCTGAACAGGGTAATCGTCGCGTCGGCGAGGTAGTAAAGCGGCAACAGCAGCGCCGCGGCCAGATGCTGCCGTGATGCCAGTTCGAGCAGACACCAGCCGGTCAAGAGGCCGATCGGCAGGCTACCGACGTCACCCAGGAACAGGCGGGCGACGGGCCGGTTGAAAGGTGCAAAGCCGAGCAGCGCGCCGGCGAGCCCCAGCGCGATCGGCAGCACTTCCGGCGGCGCCGCGCCGAACGATGAAAATGCCGCGAGCGCGAGGGTGATCGGGAGCATTTCTGCTATCGTCATCCAGTCCAGGCCGTCCATGAAGTTGACCAGGTTGATGAACCACAGCATCCCCAGGACGAGGAATGCCCGTTCCAGCGTAATCGGGATCATCTCGAAAATGCGCAGCTGCGGCGGAAGGGTTGCGAACAGAAACACAACCGCAGCCAGTTGCAGCGCCAGACGCGGCACCACCGGGATGGGGCGGAGGTCGTCGATCATGCCCACGGCCGCGAGACAGAGCGCGGCGGTCAGCACCTTCAGGATGGCGGTTGCCGAAAAGGGCATGCCGAACGATGCGGCCAATGCCGCTCCGACCGCCGTGGCGGCGATCACGGCGATGCCCCCGCCCTGCGGCGTCGGCGTCACATGCGAGGACCGCGCGTTCGGTCGGGCCAGTGCATAGCGTTGCAGCAGCGGTCGCAGCGCCAGGAGCAGGCACGCGCAGATGAGGCCGGCCGCGGCCGGGACGAGGAGCGTCGTTGCAGCGCGCGGGAGATCGAAAGTGGTCATGAAAGCATTGCCGGCGGACCCTGGATTTTGGATGGCGTAGCAGATTTGTATCCCGTTGGAAAATCCGGGCTAGCCGAATCGACTCGCCGGGGATGCTTGTCGCGATCGCGGCGCGACGCAGAAGGCAAGGCGTGGATCTGTCAGACCATGAGCCGGTCAGGAGAGGCCGCGGTCATCTGACACCATGCGTGTTTCGACCACGAGCAACGGCGTGAGGCGGTCTAAGCCAGGCGTTTCTGACGGTTTCGGCAATGGGAAAGCTGTCTGTCGAGCAATCGATCCATCAGACCACAATAGGCTTTCAATGCAATGTCACGCGTATAATTGCCGGCGACTACTGCCGCCCGTTGTCCCTTTTCGGCGGTCTCGTTAGCGGTGGATGCCGCGTCAGCAATAATCCCGGCCAGCGCCCGTGAATCCTCGGGCGGAGAAACCCAGCCGATATTCTCCTCCCGGATCAGAATGGCGGCTTCGGCGTCCGGATCCGAACAGATGATGATCGGTCGCCCGATGGCGAGCAAATTGTAGATGCGGCTCGGTACCGAAACCCCGGTGTTGTGCTTGCGGTAGGGAACGATCCAGACGTCGCCTGCGGAAAGGAAACTCTCCAGTTCGGTCTCCGGCACGCGTTCGATCAGCGTGACGTTGGGAAGGGGGGACGCCGCCTGCATCGCATTGAGCTTGGCCCACCCCACGCCTTCGCCGGAAAGCAGAAATTCGATGTCCCGGTTGTCTTGCAGAAGCCGGGCGGCTTCAAAAACCGACTCGGGGTCATGCGTAAACCCCGCATTGCCCGACATCGCTACGACAAATCGACCTTTGCATCGCCTGCGATAGGGATTTTCGGGGTTCAGGTCCCTGTACCAGACGGGCAGGGTTGCCCAGTTTGGAATGAGATTGAGCTTGGCGGCGGTCATGTTCGGATAATCGAGCAACTTCACTCTCATGTCGCGACCGATGATCACGATTGCATCGAGCCGGCGAAACATCACTGCATTGGCCGACCGAAGCCACCTGGTCAGTATCGAGGACGCCCGCAGAAACCCCGCCATGACCAAAGTGTCGGGATAGAGATCATAGATGATCAGCGCGGAAGCCGCTCGGCGAAGCCGTGCCGCCAGAGCAACGGTGTATGGCAGGGTAAAGGGAGTGGTGACGCACAGCAGGACGTCTTCACGGCGGGCATGCTTCAGGACCGCGAAGAAGACCTGAATGGAAAAAAGCACGGCGGCGAACGATCGCGAAACCAGCGCCGATTTCTTCGGCCACCAGCTCTTGATTTCGATGACTTCGGGTTCGCCGGGGGTCAGCAATTTGGTGGCGGAATCGGGCGAGCTCGATATCACCAGGACCCGGCGGGTTTGCGCCAGTTCCTTCGCGATGTCCGTCATATAGCCGGACGTCGTGCTGGGGAACGGCGCATAATGCTGAGTGACCAGCACGACCTTACCTCTGCCCTGCCGATCTGCCGACGACGGCCGATCAGCCATGGAGCGGGCAAACGTCAGACTCTCGTAAAGCTGCACAATCGAGTTGCCGATGATTTTCGCCGAGAGCTTGCTTACGACCAATTCGCGCGCGGCTTGTCCGTATCGCGCCCGCAACAGCGGGGAAGTCGCCAACTTCATAATCGCCTGTGCAAGCGCGGGCGGATCCTCGATCGGAACCAGAATTCCGGTCTGGTCCTGGATAACGACCTCGCGGCATCCCGGCGCATCGGTTGCAATCATCGGCCGTCCGCAGGCGGCCGCTTCCAGCAGGCTGACGGGCAGTCCTTCCCGGTGCGACGGCAACACCGCGAAGTGACAGCTTCGCCACAGCGATCTGATGTCCTCGATGTGCCCCAGCCAGGTGATGCCCGGCCGGCGACTCCATTCCTCTACCTCCTCCAGCAAAACGGAAGCGGGATTGGCAGGGTCCGGATTGCCGGCGATGATCAGGTTCGCGTCATAGCCTTGATTACGTAGAATACTTTGGGCAGCCACCAGGGCCCGGATGCCCTTGTCGGTCAGGAGCCGCCCTGCGAAGCCGAATGTGATCGGCCCTTCCGGTTCCGGCAGGGGTTGCAGGGCATCGGTGTCGACGCCCGATCCGGGGATCAGGACCATCCGCTGCTGGTTGATTCCGAGGTCATCAAGGGCCGAGCGGTCATCGGGATTTTGAACGAGAACGAGGCTGCGCCGGCGATTTAGCAGCCAGGGAAGGATCCACTTCATGCCCTGCTTCAACAGCCGCGTGCGCCAGGTTGCCGAGGTGAAGATATAGCCCAGTCCGGTGATGGCGTTGACCTGGGAGAATTTCTGGCCGAAGGCGGCGATAGCGCCATAGACGCAGCACTGCAAACCCGAGTGATGCACGATCTGCGGCTTGATTTTCGTCTCGACGTTTCGAAGCGCGAAAATGGTCGGGATTGCCGAAAACGGCGACAATCCGCCGCGCCGGAACGGTATCCGGTGCAAGACGAAACCCTCGGCCTCGATCGCTTCCGCCCCCTTGTTCACGCGGGTGGCGACATGCACCTCGAAGCCTGCATCGCGAGCGGCGCGCGCCATCGGCAGGCGGTTGAGCAGGAACGCAAAATCCTCGTTTGCGAAATAGAGCAAGCGTCGAGGTTGATCGGGAGTTGCGGAAGTCATTCAGCGCCCTGGGTGACGTGTTGGTCACGAACCAATAGGTCATCGGTCCGACTTAGAGCAATAATCCCGACCGTCAGCCCGAAGAAAAACTGAACCAGATAGTCGAAGGCAAATGCGCCGGAGAACTGAGAAATTACGAGCTGGAAAACGTACATCGAAATCGCCGACTTTTCTGCGAGCGAGAACAAATGCCAGCGTCTCAGCGCGACTCCCAAGGGAAACAGCGTCAGAATGCCGAAGAGCAGCAGACCCACGATGCCGGTTTCGTAGAGCATTTCGAGATACACATTGTGCGGATAATGCCTGGAGGCTTCAGTCTTGCGAAGCAGCCAGTCCGGCGCGCCGAAACCTTCGATCACGGGATACATTCCGACCCCTCGTCCGAACAACAGGCGATCCGGTTCGGATGAAATGCGATTCCATGTTTGCGTCCATATCCCCAATCGCAAGCCAGGGGTCGGATGCTGAATTTCTCGCACCGTGCGCGAAATCGCATCGATTTCTGCATTGAAGTTCTTGCTCTGAAGCGCACGCTGGTAAGCTAGGTTAGATGTCAGCGTCGCTGCTAAGATAACAGCAATGACTGCAACCAGAGCCAGCTTTTTTGAATGGGTCCATAAAGCTGCGCCCGCCAAGAAAACCAGACTACAAATAAGCGCTACCAGCGCCCCTCTCGCCGAGATGTGATACATAAATAGCAATACGAGCAGCAAAGCTCCAACGGCAAGCGTCTGTCTGAATCGATTTGAGGCGAGCCCAACGGCGGCAAGCGCGGCCAACCCGAGTACGATGCCCATATTCTGGTGGAACGTGGCAAATACTGCTGGATCGCCCACGCCGAAAATGTCTTGGAGGTATCCCTCCTTGACCAAGTCACCGAAACGAGCGGTGTATTGGATGAGGAAGATCAAATAGACCGTGGCAGCGCCCAACAACATCATCAGCACTAGCTTCGAGGCACGCGCAGCGGAAAAACCAAAAGCCATAAACAACGTATGAAAAATCAGAATCCCGGCCAGATGCGTGGCTGGAACGACTTGGCGAGAATGAACTAGAAAACTGGCAATTGCCAAGACATAGAATGCAGCGATTACGAGAGAAATATCAGGGACTTTTCTCGCCATGTCGGAAATCGGGCGCCAGCATATAGCGACGAACACAGCGCCAAACGTACAAGCTACGGCAAAAATTGCTGTCGAACCGATCAGATAAAACGGAATGAACGTCTTTGCGAACGCCGCGGTCGTGACCGCCGCCGCCATCACTCCGGCGCGGCGACCCGCACTATAATTGACCAACATAGCCTGTTCACTTGGTGCCGGTTTGGGGGATCGGATCGTTTGATGAGCGCTCTTAAATAGCTCAGATCGATCTCAAACTGAAGCCGTTATCGCCTTGGGAAGTGTTTGTTAGGCGAAGCAAATATAGCTCTTATTTGCCGACTCGGTCGACGAAGTTTGGTTTGTCCCAATGGCCGCTTGGTAACCTCCGACATTAGACTCTATTCGAATTGGATGGTAGAGCGTGCGCGCTTATAGGGGAAGCTGCGACGGCTTTTCGGAGTAAAGATGGCGGATCAGGTTTCAAAACAACGCGTTGCGCTGATTACCGGCATTACCGGCCAGGACGGCGCCTATCTCGCCGAATACCTGCTCGGCCTCGGCTACACCGTGCACGGCATCAAGCGCCGATCATCCTCGTTCAACACCGCGCGCATCGACCACCTTTACGAAGACCCGCATGCCGGCAACGTGCCGTTCCTGCTGCACTACGGCGACATGACGGACTCGACCAACCTGATCCGGCTGATGCAGCAGATCCGGCCGACCGAGATCTACAATCTCGCGGCGCAGAGTCATGTCGGCGTCAGCTTCGAAAGTCCGGAATATACCGCCAATGCCGACGCCATCGGGGTGCTGCGGCTGCTCGAAGCGGTGCGGATTCTCGGCATGGAAAAGGAGACCCGGTTCTATCAGGCCTCCACCTCGGAATTGTACGGCCTGGTCCAGGAAGTGCCGCAGAAGGAAACCACGCCGTTCTATCCGCGCTCGCCCTATGGCGTCGCCAAGTTGTACGGTTACTGGATCACGGTGAATTATCGCGAGGCCTACGGCATCTATGCCTCGAACGGCATCCTGTTCAATCACGAGAGTCCGATCCGCGGCGAAACCTTCGTGACGCGCAAGATCACGCGCAGCGTCGCCCGCATCGAGACCGGTCTGGAAGACACGCTGTATCTCGGAAACCTCGAGGCGAAGCGCGACTGGGGGCATGCCAGGGATTACGTCGAGGGCATGTACAGGATATTGCAGGCCGATGAGCCCGACGATTTCGTGCTGGCGACCGGCGAGACCCGCTCGGTGCGCGAATTCGTCGAACTTGCGTTCGCCGAAGTCGGTCGCGGCGTCGAATGGCG
>NZ_JAURXB010000276.1 GCF_030654605.1 Bradyrhizobium sp. | reverse complement strand
GACCTTCTTGCCGAGAAGTCCGCCCTTGGCGTTCAACTCCTCGGCGAGGAACTGAAAGGTCTTCAGGCCGATTTCGCCAATGCTGGCGCCGCCGCCCGACAACGGGTCGATATAGGCGATCTTGATCGTCTCCTGCGCGATCGCAGCCGTGCCGAACATCGGCAGCGCGATGGCCGCGGCCATCATCAGTTTACGCATGTGTTTCTCCCTTTATTGGCTTTTCTTGGGTCTTGGCTGGGCTCAGATGCCGGAATGCTGGATTCCAGTCATTCGGTCCCCAGCCCTCACGTGAGTCGATTGTGGTCCAAGGCTCCGTAAGCCGCAAGCCCCGGCGACGCCTGACCGGTAACGGCTCGCCGGGGACCGATTTGCTTGGGAGAAGGGGGGCATGATAGGGGTTTGGCCGTCCGACTTGCGTCCTTGGGACCGAAGTGACTGGCCGGTCCAGCGCAACGTTTGGTGGTTTGTCGTCGCCCGGCTGCTCTTGGGTAGTTGTTCTTGGGTAGTTGCTTTCGGGTAATTGCTCTTGGGTGGTCTTGGCGTTGTTGGAGAAGACATGACGGTTCAGGATTCAAAACGGCGCGTGGCGCTGATCACCGGCGTTACCGGCCAGGACGGTGCCTATCTCGCCGAATATCTGCTTGGCCTCGGCTACACCGTGCACGGCATCAAGCGCCGATCATCCTCGTTCAACACCGCGCGCATCGACCACCTCTATGAAGACCCGCATGCCGGCAACGTGCCGTTCTTGCTGCACTATGGCGACATGACGGATTCGACCAACCTGATCCGGCTGATGCAGCAAATCCGGCCGACCGAGATCTATAATCTCGCGGCGCAGAGCCATGTCGGCGTCAGCTTCGAAAGTCCGGAATACACCGCGAACGCCGACGGGATCGGCGTGCTGCGGTTGCTCGAAGCAATCCGGATTCTCGGCATGGAAAAGGAGACCCGGTTCTACCAGGCCTCCACCTCGGAACTATACGGTCTGGTCCAGGAGGTTCCGCAGAAGGAGACCACGCCATTCTATCCGCGTTCGCCCTATGGCGTTGCCAAGCTGTACGGCTACTGGATCACGGTGAACTACCGCGAGGCCTATGGCATCTATGCTTCCAACGGCATCCTGTTCAATCACGAGAGCCCGATCCGCGGCGAAACCTTCGTGACCCGCAAGATCACCCGCTGCGTCGCCCGCATCGAGACCGGGCTTGAGAACACGCTCTATCTCGGCAATCTCAGCGCCAAGCGCGACTGGGGGCATGCCAAGGATTATGTCGAGGGCATGTACAGGATTTTGCAGGCGGATGAGCCCGACGATTTTGTGCTGGCGACGGGTGAGACCCGCTCGGTGCGCGAATTCGTCGAGTTAGCGTTCACGGAAATCGGTCGCGGCATCGAATGGCGCGGCAAGGGCGTCGATGAAACCGGCGTCGACAAGAAATCCGGCAAGACCCTTGTTCGGATCGACCCGGCCTATTTCCGCCCCACGGAAGTCGACCTGCTGGTCGGCGACGCCAGCAAGGCGCGCGACAAGCTCGGCTGGAAGCCGAAGACGACGTTCGCGCAGCTGGTCAGTGAAATGGTGGCGGGCGATCTCGCGATTGCGCGGCGGGAGGTCGCCAATGGCAAAAACCACGTTTGATCTGAAGGGCAAGACGGTCTTCGTTGCCGGTCATGGCGGCATGGTCGGCGGCGCGCTGGTGCGCAGGCTCGGGCAGGAAGATGTCGAACTGCTCACGGTTAAGCGCGACGATGTCGATTTGCGCGATCAGGCCGCGGTCGTCGGCTGGTTCGCGAAGGCGCGCCCGCAAGCCGTGTTTCTGGCGGCGGCCAAGGTCGGCGGCATCGTCGCCAACAACACGCTGCGCGCCGAATTCATCTACGAGAACCTCATCATCGCGGCCAATGTGATCCACGCCGCGCATCTCAACGGCGTCGAGAAGCTGATGTTTCTCGGCTCCTCCTGCATCTATCCCAAGCTGGCGCCGCAGCCGCTGCGCGAGGATTCGATGTTGACGGGGCCGCTGGAGCCGACCAACGAGCCCTATGCCA
>NZ_JAURXB010000271.1 GCF_030654605.1 Bradyrhizobium sp. | reverse complement strand
GCCGGCCACGCGCGACTTCGGCTGGAATCCGAGAGCCTTCAATCCCAAATTCGACTGACGCAGTTCCGTCAGTCCATGAACACCACGGTCTTGCGGCCGTTGAGGATCACGCGATCCTCAAGATGATGGCGCATGGCGCGCGCCAGCACGCGGCGTTCGATGTCGCGGCCCTTGCGGACCAGGTCTTCGGGCGTATCGCGGTGGCTGATGCGCTCGACGTCCTGGTCGATGATCGGACCCTCATCGAGCGCGCTGGTGACGTAATGCGCGGTGGCGCCGATCAGCTTGACGCCGCGCTCATGGGCCTGGTGATAGGGCCGCGCGCCCTTGAAGCCCGGCAGGAACGAATGATGGATGTTGATGCAGCGTCCCGACAGCCTGGCCGACATCTCGTCCGACAGGATCTGCATGTAGCGCGCCAGCACCACGAGGTCGGTCCTGGTCTCGCCGACCAGATTCCAGACCGCGGTTTCCTGCTCGCGCTTGGTCTCCTTGGTGACCGGCAGATAGTGAAACGGAATCTCGCCGAAATCGAGATTGCTGTAGGTGTCGCGCGGATGGTTGGAAACGATCGCGGTCGGGATCATCTCGAGTTCGCCGGTGCGCCAGCGATACAGGATATCCGCGAGGCAGTGATCGGATTTCGAGACCAGCAGCATGACCCGGCGGCGGCTGGCGCGGTCGCGCATCAGCCATTCCATGCCGAAGCGTTCGGCGATCGCCCCGAAGCCGGTTTGCAGCGACGCCAGATTGACCGCGAGATCGGCGGCATTGAACACCACCCGCATGAAGAAATGACCGGTCTCGACGTCGTTGAACTGCTGGGCATCGAGAATATTCTGCCCGTTATGGGCCAGGAACGTCGATACGGCCGAAACGATGCCGGGGCGATCCGGGCAGGACAGTGTCAGAACGAACTGATGATCGGGCATGGCGAGCTTGATGGCTTCATAAGGAGGACGGAACGGCGATTTGCGGCCTGCTCTATCACCCGGAACGCCCTTGCGCCAATCCCGGTCGGAGCGTCATGATGAACAAACAACAGGCGACCCGAGCTCGAGCAGGATCATGGCTGACAGACTGAACGGCTATCGCATTCTCATCCTGGAAACACGCGAAGAGGCGCAGTTTTCCCGCCTGCTCACCGAGCAGGGCGCGGACGTGCTGCAATGTCCGATGTTCACCATCCACGACGCGCCGGATTCCGCGCCGGTCGAGGCCTGGATCGGCCGCTTCATCGCAAGACCCTGCGACGATCTGGTGCTGATGACCGGCGAGGGTCTGCGGCGGCTGATGAAGGTGGCGCGGCGGACCGGCGTCGACCAGGATTTTGTCACCGCACTCGGCAAGGCACGCAAGTTCGCGCGAGGTCCCAAGCCCGGCAAAGCGCTGCGCGAGATCGGGCTGGAGCCGCAAATGACGACGGAGAAGCCGACCTCGGAGGGAATCGCCGAGATGCTGTCGCGGGTCGATCTGGCGGGCCATCGCGTCGGCCTGCAGCTCTATCCGGACAAGGATCACAGCGCGCTGATCGGCACGATCACGGCGCAAGGCGCTGACGTCGATGCCGTCGCGCCTTACGTCTACGACGCGCAGGCCGCCGAGACCAACATCATCACCGCGATCGACGAGATGGCACAGGGCCGGATCGACGCGATTGCGCTGACCAGTTCGGGCCAGGCGCGCCGCCTGTTCGAGGTGGCGCGGGCGCATGGATGTGAAGCGCGATTGCGCGAGGGGCTGGCGCGCACGCCGATCGCCTCGGTCGGGCCTGTCGTGTCCGACGAGTTGAAGTCCCACGACCTGCGCACGGACATCTATCCCGCCAACGATGCCTTCTTCATGAAGCCGCTGATATCGGCGATGGCGGCGACGCTCGGCAAGACCGCGCCGCGCAATGCGGCCAGCTAGGCCTCGAAAACAAAAATATCGAAAACAACCCCATGTACAGTAAGCGGAGCTCGTGTTTTCCGGAATTTTACGGTATCTTGATACTACTTTGCTAGTCAACCTTGGCGCCGGCGAACTTCACCACCTTGCCCCATTTTTCCGTTTCATCCGCTACAAGCTTGCCGAAATCGGCAGCCGAGCCCGGCAGCAGGATGGCGCCGATTTCACCGAACCGCGCCTTCGCAGCGGGATCGGCCAGGATCGCGTTGACGGCCTTGTTCAGCGTTTCGACGATCTCGGGGGGCGTGCCCTTCGGTGCGGCGAGGCCATACCAGGCGCTGGCTTCAAAGCCCGGCAGGAAATCAGCCACTGTCGGCAGGTCCGGCAACACGTCCGAACGCGTCGTGCTGGTGACCGCGAGACCGCGCAGCTTGCCCGACTTGACGTGCGCGGCGCAGGTCGGAAGGTTGTCGAACATGACCTGGACCTGCCCGGAGAGCAGATCGGTGAGCGCCGGCGCGCCGCCGCGGTAGGGCACGTGGAGCATGTCGATGCCGGTGAGCATCTTGAACAATTCGCCCGACATATGGATCGTGGACCCGTTGCCGGAGGACGCCATGTTGAGCTTGCCGGGGTTCGCCTTGGCGTAAGCGATCAGTTCGGGGATCGTCTTGACCGGAACCTCGGGGTTCACCACCACCACGTTCGGAAAACGGATGATGCCTGCGATCGGTACCATCTCCTGCATGAAATTGAAGTTGAGTTTGCTGTAGAGCGTGGCGTTGATCGCGTTCGCCGGCGCGACGAGAAGAAGCGAGTAACCGTCTGGCGCGGCCCGCAGCGCCGCCTCGGTGGCGATGTTGGTGCCGCCGCCGGGCCGGTTCTCGATGACGAATGACTGACCGAGCCGCTCCGAAAGCCATTGCCCCATCAGTCGCGCGGTCAGGTCCGCCGAACCGCCGGGGGTATACCCGATGATCAGGCGAATGGGACGCGTCGGATAGCTTTGCGCTTCTGCGCTCCGGGAAATGACCGGCAGCAGGGCGGCCCCTGCGGCCAGTTGCAGAAATTGGCGACGCGGAAATTTCATGATGCCTCCCGAACGGAACCTTCGCTGCGGCTCGGCAATCCCATATGGAACAATGCCGCCGCGCTATTACGGTTTTCTTGGGCGAAGCGTACCTTCGGCCGGGCATATATTACAAGCAGGATAAATCGAACCTGCCTTCGATTTATCCGGCGATCATTTCTGTTCGCTGAGATACGCCTGATAGGCCAGCCGGATGCCATCCTCTAGCGAGGTGCTGGCGCGCCAGCCCAGCCTGGCGAGGCGGCTGACGTCGAGCAGTTTGCGCGGCGTGCCGTCGGGCTTCGAGGTGTCGAAGCTGATC
>NZ_JAURXB010000262.1 GCF_030654605.1 Bradyrhizobium sp. | reverse complement strand
CTCGACGTCGCCCGCAAGATTCTCGACGTCGCTCTCGCAAAGGGCGTCGAGAAGAAACTGAAACCCCTCGTGGTCACCGTTCTCGATGCGCGCGGTTGCGTCAAAATCTCCGCGGCTCAGGATGGCACCAGCCTGATGCGCAGCGAGATCGCCCATGGCAAGGCCTACGGCGCATTGGCAATGGGCATGGGTTCAAGAGCGCTGTTCCAACGTGCCCAGGAACAGGCCTACTTCGTTAGCGCGGTGAACACGATGGCGCAGGGCCGGCTGATTCCGGTGCCCGGCGGCGTGCTGATCCAGAATGGCGCCAGCGTCTTGCTCGGAGCTGTCGGCGTCAGCGGCGACACTTCGGACAATGACGAGATCTGCGCGATCGCGGGTATCGAGGCCGTCGGATTGAAGGCCAACGCGGGATAGCCCGAGCCCAGCCCCATGCACCGGCGAAGGTCGACTATGTAGACAAGAGTCAGAGCCAGTTTCAGGAGACCTACGCAAGATCTCGGGCGCATTACGTCGATTACGTTTCAATATACTTGGAAAATCGCGAGCAGCGGCGGCTCGAGGGTAGGAAAGACGACATGACGGGCACTAACGACCCCGCGGGTTTTGCGCCTGTCGTCGCCCTGTTCTGCACCGGCGGGATGGAGGCATTCCTCTCAAACGCCATCAAGGGAATTCTGCAGACCGGCGTCGAGGCCCGTCAAATCTATGTCGGCTGCCCCCTCAATGCGCGGCGGTCGGTGAAGAGCGTCACGCGATCGTATTCCGCCGACATCCATGTTGTTTCCAACCCGAGGTTTTCCGAGAACGCCAGCGAGATGACCTCGTATTCCAGCTTCGGATCGCGTTCCTTTACCGAGATCTCGTGGAAGAAGGTATTCTTCATCCGGCAATTGATCGAGGTTCATGCGCATGTGGTCTATGCGGATCTCGACGTCTCCTGGATCAGGAATCCGCTTCCCTATCTCATTCAGGTGGCGCGGGTCTATCCCATCGCCATCCAGACCGAGGGATTGCCGCGATTCCCGCCCGCACTGTGCTGGGGATTTGCCTCATTCACGCAATCGAAGCGGACGACTGCCTTCCTCGATGCTTTGATCGAATTCCATTCCGCCCAGCTTGGCAGCGACGACGTCGACGACGATCAGGTCGCCGCTCAGCATCTCATTGAAAACGACATCACTTGGTTACGCGACATTTGCCCGTTGCCCGAAATGCTGTTTCCAAACGGACTTGGATACCGGAATTTGCTGAATTCCGGTGCCAGTCCATGCCGGATCGAAGGCGAACTGATGCCGTTCGTTTTCCATGCGAACTGGACGGTCGGAATTGAAGACAAGCGCAAGCTGCTGACTGGCACCGGCACCTGGCTGCTCGACGATGCAGCGCTGGTGAATCAAGCCACGGCAACGGAGGCTGCCGCGGCAGGGGCCGACCTTGCGGCCCAGTCGGAACCCTCGCCCCTGCTGACCGTCATTTATCCCGTCTTTGACGTGCGCGGGGATGTCGACGCGCGGGTCCGGCTCTGGACCGAACAACAGGATCTCGACAGCCCTTCATATCGCGTCATCGTGGTGGCAGGGGCTGGGACGGAGCTTGACGAAGCCAGACTGCGGCGTGTCTTGCGAAGTCAGGATGCCATCCTGCGCGTCGCGGCAGACGGGCGTGAGGCCGATTACTGGAACGAAGGCGCGCAGCAGGCCGGCACGCCATGGCTGCTGTTCGTTGAGGCTCATGGCGTGGCCCAGCGGGACAATCTGTCCACCCTCGCCGCGTGGATTGCGGCGAACCCGGACGGCGAGGCGTGCAATTTTCGCATCGATAATATCGGTGGCCACCACGTCGCGGCGCTCATGAAGCGATGGTTTGCGGAGATCCAGGCCGGCTGGTCCGCGAGTTCGACATGGCCCCGCTTTCATCGTACGGCGTTTGCAATCCGGAGCGACGTCTTCGAGGAAGTCGGGCCCTTCGAGCCGGAATACGGCCAGTTTGCCCCGCCGCTGCTGTCAGCTCGCATGAACCAATGCGGCTATGCCATCTCGGCGCTGCCGACCTCCGTCGTCATGCACGACGATTCCCGAGAGATATCGCATCACCACGACGATACCGCAGACTACGCACAGGGCGAGATGAATGCGCGGATCGCAAACGATCCCATCTTCTTCGAGAAGTATTTTGGACCTCCGCCAAGTCAGGACGCCAACATGATTCTGGCGGCGCGGCATGCGCGCAGCATGGTCGGGGCGCTGGTGGTGACGGCGCTGCACCGGCCCCGCAAGGCCATGGATTTATTGGCGCAAACCACCCCTCTCTGGTCGGCAGCACTGGTCAGCCTGCGGGACCGGGCGAGAATGCTCGCGGCAAGGACCGCTGCGGACGAATTCCTGGTGATGCACCTGCCGGTGTCGGAAGCAACGCTGTGGCGGCGATTCCTCAAAGCCCATAGTCGGGTCGTTCGAACCGGGCAGATGATCTGGATGGCGCACAATCCGCTGCAATCCCTCCAAACCCGGATGGGGAAACGAAAGTGGCCGATTGCCGCAACCGGCCGGCAGACCGTTGTCGGCTTGTACTCCATGGAACATCTGGGCGAAGGGAGTTTTCGTTGGACCCAGCCGGTTTTCCTGCTGCGCCTCGCGCTTGTTGCCGGCCAGGGGACGTTGACGCTGGAGACGCGAAACCTGCGTCCCGGACTTGTCGCATCGGATATGGCTGTGGTCGCGGGAGGGCGAATGCTATCATCGACCGATATTGCGATCGACGGCGGAAAGCTGACGTTCAACATCAAGGCCCCGTCGGTACCGCCATGCGAAACCGACGTCGTCGTGATCGTGCGGGAACTGGCCGAGCCATCCGTCAATGACCAGCCCGGCCGCCGCCTCGGGTTGCCGTTGTTTTCCATCAGTTTTAATTACGTCGATTCCTACAACCGGAGCGAAGCCTAACCATGTCACCACCCAAGAACGTCCTGTGGATCATGTGCGACCAGCTTCGCTATGATTATCTGGGTTGCACCGGACACCCGACCCTGAAGACGCCGAATATCGACGCGATGGCCAAGCGCGGCGTGCGGTTCTCCAACGCCTATGTGCAATCGCCGATCTGCGGCCCGTCGCGGATGTCGTTTTACACAGGCCGCTACATGCGCTCGCATGGCTCGCACTGGAACGGCTGGCCGCTGCGGGTCGGCGAGCCGACGCTCGGCGATCACCTGAACAGGATCGGCGTGCGCAACGTGCTGGTCGGCAAGACCCACATGACGCCGGATCTCGAAGGCCTGAAGATGCTGGGGATCGCGCCGGATTCGATCATCGGCGTGCACGTGACCGAATGCGGCTTCGAACCCTATGAGCGCGACGACGGCCTGCACCCGACCGGCCGGCCGCGCCCGAAATACGACGCCTATCTGCGGGAGCGCGGCTACGAGGCTACCAATCCGTGGGAGCATTGGGCCAATTCCGGCGCCGACGAAGACGGCTCGCTGCAGAATGGCTGGCTGCTGGTGCATGCCGACAAGGCCGCCCGCGTCGCGGAAGAGGATTCCGAGACGCCCTACATGACGCGGCGCGCGATGGATTTCATCACCGAGGCCGAAGCCGACGGCCGGCCCTGGTGCATGCACCTGTCCTA
>NZ_JAURXB010000244.1 GCF_030654605.1 Bradyrhizobium sp. | reverse complement strand
GCCGGCGGCGACATGAAGGTGTTCTGGTCGAACGGCCTGGTCGGCTCGATCACCACGCTGGCGATCGTGCTGCTGTTCTGGCCTGTCATCGACAAGGCGTTCGGCACCGTCGGGCGCTTGGTGCGGCCGGCGAAGGCGTAGGCCTCAAACCACCTTGGCTTGCCGGAGTTCCTCGATCTCTCCCGCGCCAAAGCCGAATTCGGCCAGCACTTCCTCGGTCTGTTCGCCGAATTCCGGCGGCCGCGCCGCCATCCGGCTCGGCGTGCGCGACAGCGTGACCGGCTGGCCGACCAGACGGATCTGGCGGTTCTCGGCATTGGGCACGTCCTGGGCGATGCCGAGATGCTTGACCTGGTCATCCTCGAACATCTGGTCGATCGAATAGATCGGGCCGCAGGGCACGCCGGCGGCGTTCAGCTCGCTGACCCAGGTGTCGGTGGATTTCTTTTCGGTGAGTTTTCCGATCACCGCATTCAGCGCGTCGCGGTTCTTCGAGCGCGCCGGCGCGGTGGCGTAGTCCGGATTGCTGAGAAGCTCGGGCGCGCCGATCGCCTGCGCGCAACGCTCCCAGATCCGCCCGCCGGTGGTGGCGATATTGATGTAGCCGTCGGAGGTTTTGAACACCCCGGTGGGAATGCTGGTCGGATGGTTGTTGCCGGCCTGCTTGGCGACCTCCTTTTCCATCAGCCAGCGCGCGGCCTGGAAATCCAGCATGAAGATCTGCGCCTGCAGCAGTGAGGTCTGCACCCACTGGCCCTCGCCGGACACCTCGCGCTCCAACAGCGCGGTCAGGATGCCGGTGGCGCAGAACAGTCCGGCGGTGAGGTCCGCCACGGGAATGCCGACCCGCATCGGGCCTTCGCCCGGCGCGCCGGTGATCGACATCAGCCCGCCCATGCCCTGCGCGATCTGATCGAAGCCGGGGCGCTTGTGATAGGGACCGTCCTGGCCGAATCCGGAGATGCTGCCATAGACGAGGCGCGGATTGATCTTGCGCAGGCTGTCGTAATCGATACCGAGTTTTGTCTTCACGTCTGGGCGGAAGTTTTCGACGATCACATCGGCCTTTGCCGCCAGACGCTTGAACACCTCGAGGCCCCTGGCGTCCTTCAGGTTGAGGGTCATGGCCCGCTTGTTGCGGTGCAGGTTCTGGAAGTCGGAACCGCCGCGCGGCCCGCCCGGCTGCTCGCCGGCAGCGTCCTCCAGCAGTGCATCGATTTTGATGACATTGGCGCCCCAGTCCGCCAGCTGCCGGACGCAGGTCGGCCCGGAGCGAACGCGGGTGAGATCGAGTACGGTGAAGCGGGACAGGGCCTGCGAGGCGCGGGGAGAGGGCATTCAGAGGTCTCCGATGACAAGAGAAGTCTGGACGTGCCTGAGGGAGCAAGCGGTCCAGTCTTGCAGCTAGCGTGGTATAGGTGACCGTCCCACTATCGACAATCCTCTGATTGGCTGTTAGCCGCTTGTGATCGCGAGGGATTTCGGCATTGATCGATACTCTGCCAAGGGGCGCTCCGCCGAGGGGGCGCCAATGACCGTCTTGACCCGGGCGCGGCGCCTGTTCGCGGGGTGGTCCGCCAATCTGTTCCAGATGATTTTGGCAGTGACCCAGCAGGTCGCCCTTGTTCCGGTGTTCCTGCATTTTTGGACGAGCGAGGTCCTCGCCGCCTGGCTCGTCATCTACGCGGTCGGCAATCTGGTTCTGATCGCCGACAGCGGTCTCCAGTTTCGCACCATCAACCGATTTCTCGGGCTCAAGTCGAGCGTCGATTGCGACGGCCGGACGGCACGCTTCTACGCGGCGATGCTTCGGATCTATATTGGGCTTACCGGGTTTCTCGTCGTTCTGCTGGTGGTCTGCACACAGTTGCTTTCGCCTTCCGCGGTGCTGGGATTTAAGGCCGTCCCCAATTTTGACGCGGCCTTCGTCGTGATGGCGGGGGGGATGTTGCTGACGCTGCCGTCCGGTCTGGTGTCGGGGCTGTATCGTGCGCGCGGATTGTACGGTCGCGCGGGACAACTCCAGAACTGGGCGTTGCTGGCCGGGCAAATCGGCCAACTGGTTGCGATCGCCGCCACCGGGAGTCTGCTGGCCGTTGCCATTGCGTTTGCAGCGCCGCAAGTGTTCGTCGCGATCTATCTGCTGATGTTCGATGCGCCCCGCATGTTTCCGTTCTTGCGCGGGGCCTCGGCGAAATCCTCGTGGCGCTGGATCGCCGGCCAGTTTCGCAAGGCCGTTCCGTTCGCCGTGGCCGGCGCGACGGAACTGGCATTGCTGAACCTGCCGGTTCTGATGGTCAGCGCACTGGTGTCGGATCGCGTCGCCGTGGCGCAATGGGGTCTGACCCGGGTGGTTGCCGGGCTGCTGCGGGCGCTCTGCATTGCGACCACGCTGCCGCTCGCCGCCGAGCTTGGCCACGATTATGCCGTCGGCCTGAAGGACCGGCTGCGGAGCCTCTATGCGCGAGGATCGGTGTTCGTGACCCTGCAGGCGAGCATCGTGGTGTCCGGATTATTGCCGTTCTGGCCGGATTTCTTCGTACTCTGGACCCACGGTGCCATTCCCTATGATCCGTTGCTCGCGACCACATTGCTGATCGGCACCAGCGTCATTGCGCCGTCGATCCTGGCGCTGGTCTACGCCAACTACAGCAATCGCGGCGACCTTCTGGCGCGGACGAAGGGGCTCCAGCTCGCCGTCTTTCTGTTGCTGTCGGCTCTGCTGATCCAGCCGATGGGTCCGCTGGGCGCCGCGATTGCGGTCGTCGCGAGCGACCTTCTCATTCAATTCGGGCTGCTTGGAATCATCATCATCAGGCAAACGCTGCAGCGGCCGTTTCAGCACGTCGGTTTTCTGGCTGCGATCATGATTCTCGTGACGTCAGGCGGGTGGGCGTTGGGCATGATCGTCCGGTCGTGGGTGCCGGGAACGGGACCGGTTAGTTTGGCGAGCGAGTGCATGATTTGGCTGATCGTCGTCGCCCTGGTCGCGAGCCCGCTGGCGCAGGCCAGCTTGCGCAACAGACTGATTGCGGCAATCCCGCGTTAGCCCGGGTCGCTAGGATGACAGGCCTGCCTGACGAATGAGGTACTGCCCGTAGGCGGTGCCCTTCATCGGCTCGGCAAGCCGCAGCAACTGCGCGGCGTCGATGAAGCCCTGCATGAACGCGACTTCCTCCGGGCAGGCGATCTTCAGGCCCTGGCGCTTCTCGACGATGTGGATGAATTGCGAAGCTTCGAGCAGCGATTCATGGGTGCCGGCGTCTAGCCATGCGTAGCCACGGCCAAACCGTTCGACATGAAGTTCGCCGCGCTCGAGGTACCATTGATTGAGATCGGTGATCTCGAGCTCGCCTCGCGCCGACGGCTTCATCTCGCGGACGACGTCGACCACGCGCTCGTCATAGAAATACAGGCCGGTGACGGCGTAGTTCGATTTCGGCGCTTTCGGCTTTTCGACAATCCGCAGCGGGCGATGCGCGCTGTCGAACTCGATAACCCCGTAGCGTTCGGGATCGTCGACCCAGCAGGCAAACACCGTTGCGCCGCGGGTCTGCTCCGCGGAGTTGCGCAACATCGCTCGCAAATTGTCGCCATAGAAGATATTGTCGCCGAGGATCAGCGCCGACGGGTTGCCGGCGAGAAACTCTCTGCCGATCAGGAAGGCTTCCGCAATTCCGCCGGGATGATCCTGGATCGCATAGGCCAGCTCGATCCCCCATTGCTTCCCGTCGCCGAGCAGGCGCTTGAATTGCGAAGCCTCTTCCGGTGTCGTGATGATCAAGAGCTCGCGAATGCCCGCGAGCATCAGCGTGGTCAGCGAATAATAGATCAGCGGCTTGTCGTAGATCGGCAGCAACTGCTTCGACGTTGCCAGGGTCAGCGGATAGAGCCGCGTTCCCCGGCCTCCCGCCAGAATTATTCCCTTGCGGCTCATATGCCAGACTCTTCGCATTTGGGATGGAATGAACTCAGAGCGGTCTCGTTAGCATGCGGTCTTACGCATACAAAATGCTTTCCACGCCGGCGTGGTTTCGGCCGTCGGCGGTTCATCATAGTGGAAGATTATCAGGGGTTTACGGTGGCGGCGGCCACGTTGCGCCTGTCCGATCAGTGCGGTAGGAATGGCGTGCCGTAGCGCTTCGCAGCGGTGATCCGCCAGTTTACTTCGCGGCCTGACCGACAACGAGCATCATGGCAAACCGGGTCTACTGCACGTACTTCGATCACAATTATCTGGCGCGCGGGGTTGCTCTCTATCATTCGCTGCAGCGACACGCGCCTGAGGCACGGCTTTGGGTGCTTTGCCTGAATGAGGAGTGTTACCGGACCCTGGCGACGCTCGGCCTGCCGAACCTGGTATTTCGATCGCTGGCCGAGTTTGAAGCCGAAGACCCCGAGGTCGCGGCAACCCGATCGACGCGCAGCACCATCGAATATTACTTTACCTGCACGCCGGCATGGATGCGCTTCGTCCTTTCGAAAGAGGCCGATGCCGAATGGGTGACCTATCTCGACGGGGATCTTTTCTTCTTTGAGTCGCCGGAAGCCATCTATCGGGAGCTGCAGGACGCCTCGGTCGCCATCATCCCGCATCGCTATCCGGCGAGGATCGCACGGTTGCGAAAGTTCGGAACTTACAATGTCGGTTGGGTGGGAGCCCGCAACGATCCCGACGGCGTCGCGGTCATCACGTGGTGGCGGGAGAAATGCATTGAGTGGTGTCATGACTACGTCGATGGCGGTCGCTTTGCCGACCAGGGTTATCTCGACGCGTTCCCGAGCCTGTCTTCCCGGGTCAAGGTGATCGAGAATGTCGGAGCCAATCTCGCGCCCTGGAATGTCGGCAACTACCAGATTGATTTTCGCGACAGCAGCGTGATGATTGACGCAACGAATCCGCTGATATTTTTTCACTTCCAGGGCGTGAAGAAGGGGCTGGGCTGGTTTATTTTCAACAGCCACCATCAGTATCGCGCGCCGTTTTCCGGCGCCATGCGAGACTGCATATATAAACCCTATGTCGATGAACTGCTGGCCATCGAACGGGCGATTGATCCGGTCCTGCAGGTTTCCCTCACGGCGCCTCATCGCCGGTCGACAACCGTCAATATCTCGCAATATTTCAAGAGCCAGCTACGGAATCTGCGTAACCGCGCATTTCAGTTGCTGGATGTCTTGACCGGGCGGGCGTTCTTTGTCTTTCGCGGCAAGGCGCATTAAACGCCGAGATTGCAAACATCCCCAGTGGAGATGCCAATTCCAGCGCCCTTATACCAATGATTTGCCGGTTCCTCGGGAAGGAAGCTGAACCGGCGGCCATGGCGCATGGAGAATTCCGCAAGTTCAGACGTGACATGGGAATTATCGCCCAGCACGATCGCGCGGGGAGTGAGTTTGTTCTTGACCAGTTCGTATTCGGCTTGTTCATAGCTGGCACTATGGTCGCTGTCATTGATAAACAGGTCGATCTTGTCCAGCGTTTCAAGAGACTTGAGAGAATCGCCGTACAGAACCTTGCCGAACTCCGCGTACGCGCCCTTGAGAAAATAGCCGGCGAGCGGGTTGATGTCCGTTCCGAAGTATCTTCCTGGATGGCCTTCGGAAGCGTTGCGCTTCAGCGCTGCACATAGCACGACTGCGCCCATGCCTTGATCGACGCCGGTTTCCACCACGACCTCGGGTTTGGTGGCGCGCACGACCGCATACCATACCATCCTTCGGCCGACGTGCGGTTCCAGGTCGGTGCGATACCGATCCGGATGTGTCGGCAGCAGGCCGGTTATGTGTCTCTTGAAGTCCGCGTCATCCTGAATTTCGTTCAGATATTCCCGGATTACATCCGGACTCTGGTTCAGGATGTTCGATAAACCCGCAATGAAGTTTATCCGACAGCGCTCCGTCAGGGCGTAAGTAAAATTGCTTTCTTCGCGGGACTTGAAAAGCCAAGTAATCCAGGCGCGAACCGTCGGCCAAATATAGTTCGACCACGTGGAAATCGCCCGGTTGGGGAAGTTCAGGATCGGAAACATCCGATGACTCGTCAGCCGCCTCTTTACGTCACGAAGGGTATCGCGAACAGTCATGAAAATTCCCGCGGCTGTGATTCAATGGCCTTCCCATGGCCAGTGTCGTAAGTTCGATTCTCGATATCGACACTGCCGAGGGGGCTTGTTAGTTCTATTGCTTCTTGATCTATACCTCCGCAAAGTCAAGTTCCGTACAGAAACCGGTGACTGATGTTACCTCCATTTTGGGACTATCGACGCGAGTATGATGAGTTGCGCGACGAGGTTCTCGCCGCGGTCGACCGGGTTTTCAAATCCGGCCAGCTCATTCTCGGGCCGGAAGGTGTCGCCTTCGAAAGCGCGATGGCGGCCTATGTCGGGGTGAGCGGCGGCGTCGGGGTCAACAGCGGCACCGACGCGATCTATATCGCGCTGGCCGCGGCAGGGGTTGGCGCGGGCGACGAGGTCATTACGGTGCCGAACACCGCGGTGCCGACCGTCTCCGCCATTCAGGTTCTCGGTGCCCGCCCGGTCTTCGTCGATATCAGGGATGAGGATTTCCTGATGGACGTCGGCCAGATCGAGGCCGCGATCACGCCGCGTACCAAAGCGATCGTCCCGGTCCACCTGTACGGTCAATGTGTCGATCTCGATCCGCTGATGGCAATCGCAAAGCGGCACGGGCTGAAGGTGATCGAGGATTGCGCCCAGTCGCAGGGGGCCCTTTACAAGAACCGCAGATGCGGAAGCATCGGAACCGCATCGACGTTTTCCTTCTATCCGACCAAGCTGCTCGGCGGCTATGGCGACGGCGGCATGGTGTTGAGCGACGATGAAGCCGTCGTCCGTCTCGCCCGCTCACTGCGCTTCTACGGCATGGAGGAGAGCTATTACGCCGAGAGGCACGGCTACAATTCACGGCTCGACGAAGTTCACGCTGCGATTCTCGCGCTGAAGCTTCCCAGAATTGACGGCTGGATTAACCGCCGCCGCGACATCGCCGACCGGTACCGGCGGGGATTCGAAGGCAGCGGGTTGCGGCTGCCGGCGGAAAACAGCTATGGCCGGCACGTCTATCATCTGTTCGTGGTGGAAACGTCAGGCGATCGCGATGCCGCCTTGCAGCGCATCGCCGCGCGCGGCCTCAAATGCGGCGTGCAGTACCGATGGCCGATCCATCTGATGCGGGGCTACGAGGATCTGGGTTACCGGGCGGGACAATTCCAGGTCGCGGAGCAAAAGGCGCAACGGATCTTTTCGCTGCCGATCTATCCGCATCTGAAGGACGAGGAAGTTGACGAGGTCGTTGCGGTTGTGAGGGCGGCGATCTGATGGCTGGTCAGGAACATATCGGCTGGCTGCGCGAGCGCTTGCAGGCCTCATTGGTTGTCGAGCCCCGGGATCCCTCGGAATTGCTGGAATGGCTCGAGGCGCGGCGCAGGGATGTGCCGTTTTCGGCCCATCTGATCCCGCTTCGGGATGTCGCCAACTGGCAGCAGGCCGACAATGGCAACATCGCCAGCACCACAGGTCAGTTCTTTCGTATCGAGGGCGTCAGGGTAACAAGCGCGCCGGGCTTGCGAGAGATATCCGGCTGGGATCAGCCCATCTTCACGCAGTCCGAAGGCGGCGTTCTGGCCTTGCTTTGCCGCGAGACGCCGGCCAGGGGCGTCGAGTTCCTGCTTCAGGCCAAGGCCGATCCGGGCAACATCGGCTACCTGCAGTTTTGCCCGACGATCCAGAGCACCTGGGAAAACATCCGCGGCCTGAAGGGAGCCAGGCGCGCGCCGTTCGCGGAGTGTCTCGATGCCTCCGATAATGTCCGCGTGATCTACAAGTCGAAACACAACGAGGAGGGAAGCCGGTTCTGGCAGAAATCCAACGAAAACATGATTTTGTTTGTCGAGGATACCGGCCGGCTGGAGATCAACGAGTCGAGCCATCGATGGGCCAGCCTGTCCCAGATCAAGGCGATGACATTGCTCGACAACGTCATCGGGCCATATGTGCGGACCGTGATTGCCCCGCTTTGATCAGAGAGCGAACAGGTAGGTCACGGTGCCTGAGCGATGCCCGGTGACGGCGGATACGTCATAGGCAATACCAGGCCATTCCGCCTCGAGGCGCAACCCCGCGGCCTGGCAAAGCGACATCAGGTCCTGCCTGCCGAAGACGACCTCGACGACGGGTGCGCCGTACGCGTATTTACTCAAATAGGTCGTCCGGTAATCGTCGAACACCGGCACGCTATGGAAAACGCAGTAGCGCGCCGCGACGCGCGCAGCTTCGCGGATGGCTGCCTGATAGTCGATGATGTGCATCAGGGATACACCATTGAAGACGATGTCGAACGTTCCGTCGGGGTAGGGCAGCCTGGTTGCATCGGCAACTTCGAACGATGTCGAGGGGTAGCGGGCGCGGGCGCGTTCGATCATGGCAGCCGAATAGTCGACGCCGGTGTAATCGACGCCGTCGGGGAGCAGTGTGGCGAACACCTCGGAATAATAGCCGCTGCCGCATCCGACATCGAGCAGCCGCGGATGCGGGATGCCGGTCGCTGCAATCGCTTCCGCAGCGACCTTGAAATCGCGCCGCGGATCGCCGCGCTTCATCGCGGCGATCAGGCTGTCATAGGCGCGCTCCTGCCGGGCGACCGTGCGGGCTGCCAGCCATCCGCCCGACGATGCCGCGGCGCTTCTCGCTTCTTCCACGTCCGCCAGCAGCCGATAGTCGGTCGAGAACAGGATTTGACGCCGCAGGATCGGCGTCGCCTTGATGATACGGCCGCCAAACTTTCTGATGATGGGGGGAAGCTTCATCGCCGCGCCTGTGCCTGCTCGGCGAATCCGAGGATCTCGCGGGTGCGATCACGGTAGGTGTGCTGCGCCATCGTCCGGGCCTGGCCTGCGCGCGCGATATCGGCGCGGCTCTGCTCGTCGCGTAGCGCGCGGTCGATGCCGGCAAGGCAGTCGTCGACTCCATGCCACACTGCGACATCGCGATCCGGCTCAAATAGCGTATGGAGATTGTCCTTGAAGTCGGTCAACAGAAAAGTGCCGGCGCCGGTCGCCTCGAACAGCCGCATGTTGCCGGCTTCCCGGCCGGTAAAGTCGATATGCGAGTTGAGGGTGACGCGGGAGCGCCGCAGGACCTGGTACATGTCGGCGCCCCAGACTTCGCCCTGAAAGCAGCGGTGCAGCGGCGAGGCGTCCGGAAGTGCCTGCGGGCGGCTGCCAAACAATTTGAGATCGTACCGTCCCGCGACGGCCTCCAGCAATGCGATGCGCAGCCGGTGATCGGCCGACACGGTGCCGACGAACGAGACATCGATATCCGCCGCGGGCGCCGCCGGCAAAGCGTCGAGGATGGCGGGTTCGAACGCGAGGTGATTGACTTCGGCGCGAACCCCAAGACTTCGAAAGTAGTTCACGTTGGCGGCCATCTGCGACATCATCAGATCGTAGGCCGGCCAGTCCTCGCCGCGGGATGGCGCGATGCCGATCTGGCCGATCAGGATCGGGCGGCCGATACCCTTGATGCGCCGCACCAGGCCGGCGTTCACATGGAAAGTGTCCTGGTTGATGATCAGGTCCGGCCGGAACTCCTCGATCTGGGCGAGCAGAATATTCTCGGCCTCGCTGTCCAGCCTCGGGCTCAACCCGACCTTTCGGGCCAGCGGCCGCAGCAGCGGCTTGAAGGGCGTGACGGTGCGCTGCAGCCATCCGGGTAGCGCTCGCGACACGGCTGCACCCGGCGGCTGCGCCGGTTGAACTTTCATGCCGTGCTCGCGCGCCCAGGCCGACTGCAGCCACGGATTGTTGACGTGGATCTCCGCCGCAGGGTGCCCTGACGCCGCAAAATTCCTGGAATAGAAATCGGCGACGCCGAACAGGCTGGCATTCCGCGCGGCCATCTGCGCGTCATAGGAGGCGTTTTCGAGTCCGGGCTGGCGGCGATAGAGCCAAGCCAGAAAGCGCGGATAGTCCGCGTTGAGGACGAGGATGCGCATGACCGTCTAGACCGCGATCCTGAAGCCGTAATTCTTGTCGATCCAGTCCTTGTAGGCGCCGCTGGTCACCTCGCGCCACCAGTCTTCATGGTCGAGATACCACTGGACGGTCTGACCGAGGCCAGCCTCGAAATCGACGCTGCATCGGAGGCCGAGCTCGTCAACCAGTTTCGTGGCGTCGATGGCATAGCGATGGTCGTGGCCGGGCCGGTCGGTCACAAAGCTGATCAGCGCGCGGCAGGAACTCCCCGATGCCGCGGGACATGCCGGAAATCGCGATGCCAGATTGGCATCGGCGGCGAAGGCGCGGTCGAGCGTGTCGCAGATCAGGCCGACGACGTCCCGGTTGTTGCGCTCGTTTCCGCCGCCGACGTTGTAGGTTTCCCCGACGCGACCCCGCTCGATGACGGCCATCAGCGCCGCGCAATGATCGGATACGTGCAGCCAGTCGCGGATGTTGGAGCCGTCGCCGTAGATCGGCAGCGACTGGCCCTCCAGCGCATGAATGATCATCAGCGGAATCAGCTTTTCCGGATGCTGATAGGAGCCGTAATTGTTCGAGCAGTTGGTGATCAGCGCCGGCAGGCGGTAGGTCTCGACATAGGCGCGCACGAGGTGGTCGCTTGCCGCCTTGCTGGCAGCGTAAGGCGAATTGGGGCGGTACGGCGACGATTCCGAAAACGCCGGGTCTGTCAATTGAAGCGAGCCATAGACCTCGTCGGTCGATACATGGAGAAAGCGGCTCCGGTCGAGCGTTCCGGCCGAACGCCAGGCGTCGAGCGCGGCCCTGAGCAGTGTGAAGGTTCCGAGCACGTTGGTTTGCAGGAACGCTTCGGGATCGGCGATGGAACGGTCGACATGCGATTCCGCCGCAAGATGGGCGACGCGCGTGAACTCGTGTTCCTCGAACAGCCGCCGCATCAGTGCCGCATCCTTGACGTCGCCCTTGACGAACAGAATGCTTCGATCGGCGATCAACGGCTCGAGGCTTCGGACATTGGCGGCGTAAGTCATCGCGTCGACCACGACCAGCCGATCGGCCGGCTGCCCGGCGCGCCATGCGTGGACCAGGTTCTGGCCGATGAAGCCTGCGCCGCCGGTGATCAGAACGCTTTGCATCGGAACCTCTGGGTTGCCCTGCACCGGAATATGGTTCCTGGAGGGGTAAGTCGCTGCCGTCTGCCCTGATATCGACGGCATCGGGAGGTCAAACGTATCGTTTAGCGTCGGCGGCGAAGCTCGTTATATTCCGTGCTTCGGCCGTCGTCACCCACCGTTATTCTCTGCCGAGCATTGTTGCTCGTCTGGTAAATGAGAGGCCTCGGGCGAGTCGACCGGGGTTGGAGTCAAGTATCATGTCTTTACCCTTAGGCAAGCCTGCTTCCGCGATGCTGAATGGCATGTCGCGCGACGCCCTGCGCCAGGCCATGTTCGGTGTTGCCTTTGCCATTCTGATTGCGCCGAACTCCGTCCTGGTTCTGGGTTTTGGTATGACAGGAAGTCCGGGCAACAGTCCGGTTACCGGTGCCGTCCTGATGCTTGCCACGATGGCGGTAGGCTTGCTGTGCCTCCGGCGCGACATCGCCTTGCTGCCCGCGGATTATCTGTTCCTTGCGTTCGTGGTCTGCATCGCGTCGTCGTCCGTGATCAACGGATGGACGACGGACGCAAAAGAGTACCAGTTGCTTCTGCTTTCGCTTGCCGCCTATCCGGCGTGCCGCTTGATATCGCGGGCAGATATGCTTGCGGGACGTTCCTCGTTCATCCTGGTAATCGGCATCATCGCGCTGCTGGGCACCA
The DNA here is from genome assembly GCF_030654605.1 of Bradyrhizobium sp. Classification (GTDB taxonomy): domain Bacteria; phylum Pseudomonadota; class Alphaproteobacteria; order Rhizobiales; family Xanthobacteraceae; genus Bradyrhizobium. Next base: position 3,170 of record NZ_JAURXB010000244.1, on the reverse strand, counting down.
TTGCGATGACGAACGCGCTGTTGCGGCAGTGGGATAGTGTAGACTGGAGACCGCTCGTTTTCGGATTCAACGCGGCAGGAACCTATTTTCTGGGAACCCTGAGCATTTTCGTCATAGCGCTGGTCACCACCGGCGAGCTGACGACGCGACGTACCTTTCTCATATCCGCGCTGATTTTTCTGCCGATGATCGTCTTTACGGCGTCGCTGGTGCGCTTCACATTCATTGCTCTCGCCGGCGCCTTGTGCATGGCAGCCATTTTGAGCGAAGCCAAACAGCGCAAACACGTCGTCGCCATTGCGCTCGTGATCCTGGTTGCCGTCGCTGCCGGCATGTTTTCCCGGTCCGACAAGGCGAAACAATCTCTGGTTTTTGCGATGGAGCGACCGACCGTAGTTGAGCTGCCGTCCGGCAATAACGGGTTGGCTGGCAAGGCAGGATCGTCCGGCAGCCTGAAATCGTCCGGCAGTCTGGAACCGTCCCGCAGTCTGGAATCTTCCGACTCGGTCGAACCGCGGATGGCGCCGAGCTGCTATCTGAAGGTGAGTCCTCTGAATTCCATCTTGATCAGAAAAGTACTGATACAGGACGCTGTTTTTCTGATTCCAGGATCGGGGTGGTTCGGAACAGGGCTCGATACCTTCATGGAGTCCTCCTGCATCAAGAGGACCCAGGCTCACAACTCCATTCTCCAGGCAGCAGTTGAGTTTGGCTGGCTGGGCGGGGCGCTGCTTTTTCTTGTCGTGGCGGTAGCCGCGGGTTCGCTGCTACCGCTGGCGAGATATGACAATGCGTCAAGGTTCGTGCTGTGCAGCCTTGCCTATGTGGTCCTCATAAGTTTGGCTCATGGACGTCTCAGCCGGGACGGGGTTCTGTTCGCGTTCCTGGGTGCGGCCGTCGGTTTGAGGGAGACCTTCCGCGCCCAGCCTGCGTCGGCGGTATCGCCGGCGCTGGCGTGAGAGTCTCATGCCGCGTGGCAGGACCGTGCCGCATCCGGAGATATCGGCAATTGGTATGGAACCAGTTGTGACCCGGCCATCGAGACGCGTTGTCGGAATGCGCGTTGCGGGGTCGCATGCGCACAAACGCCTTGATTTCCGAGAGCTTTTCTTAATATAGAACGCCACGCAAGCCGATGCGGTCGATGTCCGGGACATCGTGCGACCGTCCTCGATTCTCTCTTTCTGACACCCCCTCTCCTTGGTCCCGCCAGCAGGTTCGAACGAATGTATGTGATTGGAATTAGCTCCGGGATCAAGCACGGCCACCATGACGGTGCTGCGGTCTTGCTCCGGGACGGGGAGCTGGTCGCTGCAGCCGAAGAGGAGCGCTTTACGCTGGCCAAGCATGCGCGCGGCGAACTGCCGCGCGGTGCCATCGGATATTGTCTCAGGCAAGCGGGTATCACCATCCGGGATGTCGACTGGATTTGCTCGCCGCTCAAGACCTACACGAATTACAGCCAGCGCCTGACCGAATACTTCAAGTATCAGTTCGGGCACAGCCCGAAGATCGAGCTTTACGATCACCATCTCTGTCATGCGGCAAGCAGCTTCTACGGATCCGGATTTCCGGAAGCCACCGTTGCCTGTTTCGATTTTTCCGGCGATTCCAGTTCAGGCCTGGTCGCCCACATGAAGGGCAACGATTTCCGGGTGCTGACCCGTTTCGGCCGTCACAACAGTCTTGGCCTCTATTACGGGATGCTCACGCAATATCTCGGCTACCAGATGACCAACGACGAATACAAGGTCATGGGACTGTCCTCCTATGGAAGCCCGGAATATCTGGACAGGTTCGCCTCGATCCTTCGTCCAAACGGCATCGACTACGAACTCGACGGAGGGCTGGACAAGCGCCAGCGCGATGCCGAAATCTACACCAGCGATTTTTCCACGCGACAGGAACGGATCTTTACCGAGAAGCTCGAGGATATCCTGGGTCCCCGCCGGCTTCGCGGCGAGGCGCTCGATCAGCGGTTCACCAATATCGCGGCCAGCGGCCAGAAGCAGCTCGAGATCGTCACCACACAGGTGGTTCGTTCCGCCATCGAGGCCACCGGCTGCGCCGATGTATGTCTCGCCGGCGGAGTTGCGCTGAACTGCAAGATGAACATGGAGATCGCGGCGGAGCCGTCGGTCGGCCGGCTTTACGTTCCGCCGGTGCCCCACGACGCCGGCGTCGCGCTCGGTGCGGCGATGATGAAATGCGCCGAAGCCGGCTACACGATCGCCCCGCTCGCCCACGCCTATTGGGGCCCCGAATATTCCAATGACGTGATCAGGGACACGCTCGACAAGATCGGAGCGCGGTACGAGGTGCTCGAGGATCCGGTCAGCCGCTGTGTGACCGATCTCGTCGACCAGAAGACGGTGGGATGGTTTCAGGGCAGGATGGAGTATGGACCGCGCGCGCTCGGCAACCGCTCCATCCTGGCCGATCCCCGCTCCGCCGGCATGAAGGACCGTATCAACCTCGGCATCAAGTATCGGGAGGAGTTTCGTCCATTCTGTCCGTCGGTTCTGTACGAGCGCCAGAGCGAATATTTCGATGATGCGTTCGATGCGCCGTTCATGGTCGTCACGTTCCCGGTCAACGATACGGTCAAGCAGATGATTCCGGCCGTGGTTCACGTCGACGGGACGGCTCGCATTCAGAGCGTCCATTCGGAAACCAATCCGATGTACAGCCGCTTGATCGGCGAATTCGGAAAGGCAAGCTCGGTTCCGATCCTGATCAACACCAGTCTCAACATCAACGAACAGCCCACGGTGAATTCGCCGCTGGAGGCGCTGCACACCTATTTCTGCTCCGGCCTCGACGTCCTGTTCCTGGGCCCCTACCGGTTGACGAAATCGGCCTAGAATTTCGACAGGCGAATACGCAGGGAGCGGCAGATGTCAGGGCTTTTGAAGCGGATCGAGCACGGCTACCTCAGGCCGCTCTTGCGCAAACTGCGACCCTCGCGCCGTGTCCGCTACGGCGGCATTGCGATCCGCTATCGGGAAGAGCTTGACGGCGGCGGTACTGAATTTGGACAGGACTTCATTTCCTTCTTCAATGCTCGCGGGATGCCGCGGCAAAAGCGCATCTTCGAATGGTGCTGCGGCCCGGGATTCATCGGGTTTTCCTTGCTGGGCAACGGCCTGTGCGAGACGCTTTGTGTGGCC
>NZ_JAURXB010000224.1 GCF_030654605.1 Bradyrhizobium sp. | reverse complement strand
TACATCGCCAGCCGCTGCAGCAAATCGTGCACGACGCCCTCCAGCAGATCGAGCTTGTAGCCCGTCATCGGCAACGACTTTGCGCCCGAACTCGCCTGCCTTGCGGCCTCCGCGATGACAGCCGCGCTGGCCGGCTTGCCTTGCAAGGCTGCTTCGCAAGCTGCAAGGCGGAGCGGCACCGGCGCGACGCCGCCGGCGGCGATGCGGATGAACTGGAACGTGCCTGAAGTCACCACGGCGCGGGCGCACACTTCGGCCAGCGGCCATTCGGCGTGGCTGCGGCTGATGGCGCGCTTGTAGAGCGCGCGCTCGCTCGGCAGCGGCGCGGGCAGTCGGATGCTTCGGATCATTTCGCCTGATGCCAGCGCATGATCGTACGTTCCGTTGGAGCCATCCCCCAGCAGTTCGCCGATCGAAATCGCCGGCCTTTGGCTGGTGACGATGCTGGCATCATAGGCGAGCAGCGCGGCCGCCATGGTGGAGGGATGCGGCGCCACGCAGGGGCCGAGATCGAAGGCGACGCTGTAGAGGTGATTGCCCGTTCGGGCCGGGCAATCGCTGCCGCCCTTCTTCAGGCAGGCGACGTGCGGATCGCGAAAATACCAGCAGCGCGAGCGCTGCGCGAGGTTGCCTCCGAGCGTGGCGAGATGGCGGACCTGCGGCGTGGCAAGGCCCAATGCAGAAGCCGCGATCCCGGGATAGGCCGCCCCGATGCGCGGGTCGGCGCCTACAGCGGCGATAGAGGTGAGCGCGCCGATCGTTGCGGCGCCATCCGCGCCCCATGTCACGCCGATCGTGTCGGGTGCGGCGGCCAGATCGATCAGCGGTCCCTGTGAGACGCCGCTGCGCCGCCTTTCGCTGAGGTCGGTGCCGGCGGCGCGGAATTCGGCGGAAGCCGTCATCGATGCGGACGTCATGCTGCGGTCCTCCCTTTCAAGGCGGATATCAGGCGGTCGGGGCGGATCGGAATTTCCGTCAGCCTGATGCCGGTGGCGTTGCGGATGGCGTTGGCCAGCGCCGGCGATGTCGGCACCGTCGCCACCTCGCCGATCCCGACACTGCCGCCGAGCACATGATCAAAACCGGCTTCGTCGAAATGCACTGATATCGCGGGCGTGTCCGATATTCCGGGGATGCGGTAGTCCTCCATCCCCGCAGACAGCACGCTACCGCTGCGCGGATCGGTTTCGCGCGCTTCATACAGCGCATAGCCGAGGCCCTGGATCACCGAGCCGGTGGCCTGGCTTCGCGCCAGCGCGGGCGCGGCGATCTTGCCGACGGCAATGCCGGTATGGACGTTGAGCACGCGGACATGGCCGAGCCAGGTATCGATTTCGACCTCGATCACCTGCACCGAACTCGGCACACCGGCGCCGACCGCCAGATTGGAAAAGCGGCGCAGCATCCAGCCGAAGATGATGCCGATGAAGCCCGCTTCCTTCAGTGGCGAGCGGATGCCGGGAGCGGTCGGTTTGGCGTCTTCGGGGCGCACGCTGGTGGCGCTGAGATCGGGCGAGGCTGCGATCATTTCGCGCCATGGCGCGTTGGAGCCGGGGACCGGCTTGCGTTTGGCGTTCTGCTCGATCGCGTCCTTCAGCTTCTGCACGGCCAGCAGCGTCGGCGGAATCATGGAAGCCGTGCTGCGGCTGCCGCCGGCGCCCGGTCCTTCCGGCAGTCTGGAATCGCCGATCCGCACTTCAATGTCGTGCGGCTCAAGTCCGAATTCGTGCGCGACCGTGTTGGCGATCACGGTGCGGCTGCCCTGGCCGATATCCTGGGTCGCGGTGCTCGCGATCAGCCGTCCACCCTCGACCTTGAGTTCGATCTTCACGCCGGGCTGCCAGATATAGAGCCAGTAGCCGGTGGCGACGCCGACGCCCCTGCGATAGCGGCCGGTCTGCGCGGCAGCCGTCTTCCGGTTGCGCCATGTATCGAGGCCTGCGGCCCAATCATAGAGACGCTGGCGGTTGGGATTGGGATCCCAGCGTTTCCGCAGGGCGATCGGATCGAGCTTCATCCGAAGTGCGGCTTCGTCGATCGCCTGTTCCAGCGCGAACGCCATCGGCGG
>NZ_JAURXB010000212.1 GCF_030654605.1 Bradyrhizobium sp. | reverse complement strand
GACGAGCCCACCGCCAGCCTCGATCCGGCCGCGACCCGCGGCGTCGAGGAGATCGTGCTGATGGCAGCGCAATCCGGCATCAAGATCGTGATGGCCTCGCATGATCTCGGCCAGGTCCGCCGGCTCGCGGGCGAGGTGATGTTCATGGTGCGCGGCAGCTTGCGCGAGCGCTCCGCCGCCGCCGATTTTCTCGACCGTCCATCGACCCCGGAAGCCACCGCGTTCTTGCGCGGCGATCTCGTGATCTGATTTCGACAACAGGAGCACACCATGGCATCTCGCTTTGCGTCATTTGCATCAGCCCTCGTGTTCGGCGTCCTCGCCGGTCTCGTATCGGCCGGCGCGCAGGATCGTTCGATCGTGGTGGCGTCCACCACCTCGACGCAGGATTCCGGGCTGTTCGGTTATCTGTTGCCGCTGTTCAAGGCCAAGGCCAACATCGACGTCAAAGTGATCGCGCAGGGTACCGGCCAGGCGCTCGACACCGCCCGGCGGGGCGATGCCGATGTGGTGTTCGTTCACGCAAAATCGCAGGAGGAGAAATTCGTCGCCGACGGATTTGGCGTCAAGCGGTTCGACGTGATGTACAACGATTTTGTCCTGATCGGGCCGAAGAGCGATCCGGCCGGCGTCAAGGGCAAGGACATCGAGACCGCCCTGAAAGCGATCCAGTCCAAAGCCGCGCCGTTCGTCTCGCGCGGCGACAAGTCCGGCACCCACTCGGCCGAACTGGCGCTGTGGAAAGTGGCCGGCGTCGATATCGCAGCGACAAAAGGCCCGTGGTACCGCGAGATCGGGCAGGGCATGGGTCCCGCGCTCAATACCGCGGGCGCGATGAACGGCTATGTGCTGGCCGACCGTGGCACCTGGATCTCGTTCAAGAACCGCGGCGAACTCGAGATCGTGGTCGAAGGCGACAAGCGGCTGTTCAACCAGTACGGCGTCATGCTGGTCAACCCGGAGAAATTTCCCAGCGTGAAGAAGGAATTCGGCCAGGCCTTTGTCG
>NZ_JAURXB010000204.1 GCF_030654605.1 Bradyrhizobium sp. | reverse complement strand
AGGTGCGAGCGCGTCATAGGCATAAGGAAGGGTGGGAAGCGTGAAGGTCATGGGGGATGTCCGCAATGATGGGAGACGTGGGCTTAACGGGAACCCTTATAGAAGGTTCCAGGGATCTTAAACACAGCAATTTGGGACGGCCAGGACAGACCGCGCACGAGAGAAAGAACGAAAAATGAGCATCGAGATCGACGTTTTGAACGGGGACACATCGTGGCCTGTGGCCGAGCCTCTGTTCAAGGCGGTCTGGCCGGCCGAAATGGTTGAGAAACTGCCATGGGGCCATGTCAAATGGGCCAATGCCGATCTGCGCGTGCTGATCGATGCGCCTACCGGCGGCCTGGCCTGCCACGTCGGCATCTACTTCCGCCATGCCATTTGGGACGGCCGCAAGGTTCATATCGGCGGCATCGGCGGAGTCTCGACCCGCGAGGATTGCCGGCGTCAGGGTTATGCCAGCCTCGCGCTCGACGCCGCGGTCCAGACCATGCGCCACCACGAAGCGGTGCAATTCGGGCTGTTGTTCTGCGAGCCGCACAATTTCGCGTTTTACCAATCGCGCGGCTGGCACCCCTTCAGCGGCGAAGTCTACGTCGAACAGCCGGAGGGACGCGTTCGCTTCGAGGCGATGGCGCCCTTCGTGTTCGATTTCACCCGCAAGCCGCGGCAGGGCGTGATCGACCTATGCGGCCTGCCATGGTGACCATGCGTATTGCGGGGTGGCGTCGCGGGGTCGGCTGATCATATGTCAGTCATAATACTTTTGCCGGGGTTGGGATGACGCATGACCATTGAGGCCCCGCCCGCAGCACCGGCAAAGCTCCCGGCCAACGGCCTGCTGACATCGCCGATCCTGCCGACGCTGCTGAAGCTGACGCTTCCCAATGCCATCGCGATGGTCGGCACCACGCTGGTGGCGGTGGCCGAAACCGCCTATATCGGCCGCCTCGGCATCGAACCGCTGGCCGCGATCGCGCTGGTTTTCCCCTTCGTCATGCTGACGCAGATGATGTCGGCCGGCGCCATGGGCGGCGGCGTTTCATCCGCGGTCAGCCGCGCCATCGGCGCCGGCGACCGCGACCGCGCGGCGACGCTGGCCCTGCACGCCGTCATGATCGGCCTGCTCGGCGGACTGTTCTTCACTGCTGTCATGCTGCTGTTCGGCCGGCAGTTCTTCATGCTGCTGGGCGGGCGCGGCGGCGTGCTCGAACAGGCGCTACGATATTCGCAGGTGCTGTTTTCCGGCGCGGTTTCGATCTGGCTGGTCAATACGCTGGCGTCGGTGCTGCGCGGCACCGGCGACATGCGGCTGCCGTCGGCGACGCTGATCGGGGTCGCCATCATCCAGATCGTGCTCGGCGGCGCCCTGGGTCTCGGGCTGGCCGGCCTGCCGCAACTGGGCATGGGCGGGGTCGCCGCCGGCCAACTGATCGCGTTCTCGCTGGGCGCGATGTTCCTCGCATGGATCCTCGCCAGCGGCCGCAGCCGGCTGACACTGGATTTCCGCGCCTTCCGATTTCAGCGCACCATGTTCCTCGATATCCTGAAGGTCGGCGCGATCTCCTGCGTGGCGCCGCTGCAGAGCGTGCTCACCATCCTGATCTTCACCAGGATTTTGGCGGGCTACGGCACCGCGACGCTGGCCGGCTATGGCATGGGCTCGCGGCTCGAATTCCTGCTGACCCCGATCTCGTTCGCCTTCGGCGTCGCCTCGGTGCCGATGGTCGGCATGGCCATCGGCGCCGGGATGGTGGCGCGCGCCCGCAAGGCGGCGTGGACCGCGGGCATTGCATCAGCCCTTACCGTCGGGCTGATCGGCCTGATCGTCGCGGTCCATCCGGTGCTGTGGGTGTCGATGTTCACCAGCGATCCCGGCGTCACCGCGGCGGCCTATTCCTATTTCGCCTGGGCCGGCCCGGCATTCGCGTTTTTCGGGCTGGGCACCTGCCTCTATTTCGCGTCGCAGGGTGCCGCGAAGGTCGGCGGCCCGGTGCTGGCGGGAACCGGCCGCCTGCTGCTGGTCGCGCTCGGCGGCTGGTGGCTGGTGTCGATCGATGCCCCGGCTTCAGCGCTGTTCGCGCTGGTCGGCGCGGCCATGGTGCTGTTCGGCGTCGGCGTCGCCGCATCGGTCTGGTTGACGCGCTGGGGTAAATGAACTTGGGGGCAAGTGAGCTTGGGGGCAAGTGAGTTCCGCATTGCACAAGTTCGATTTTTTGCTATGCAGGCCCGCTTTCAAGGGAGTGGCCTATGTCTTGCCGATTCGGCACCATCGTTGCGAACCTGGCGATCCTGGCGGCGTTGCTTGGCGCTCCCGCCACGCCTGCGCAGGCCAGTGAGGCGACCGGCGTCTGGCTGACCCAGGCCGGCGACGCCAGGGTGCGTGTCAGCAAATGCGGCGGC
>NZ_JAURXB010000189.1 GCF_030654605.1 Bradyrhizobium sp. | reverse complement strand
CGCCCGGCTTGACCGGGCGATCCAGTACGCCGCGGCCTGTCGGCTCTATCGTTGGCTTCTCTGGAATACTGGGTCGCCCGGTCAAGCCGGGCGACGACAGCGGTGTTTGTGCGACCACCCCGGGTCTCTTGCCCGATGGCGAAAGCGAAATTTTGCCCCGTCGGGTTAATTTGTCGCAGCCAAGGTTGCCATCAGCCCACACTTCCGCCCGCGCGGGCTGTCGTATATGACAGAATCACTTGAATCGACGCGGATGCGGACAGGCGTTCCAACCGGGGCTGGGCATGGTGAAGCGATTTACGACGGCGATTGCGACGCTCGCGGCGCTGGCCACTCTGACGGCACTGACCGCCGAAGCCGCGCCGAGACAGGCGCGCCCCGCCGCCCCCACCGAGGCTGTGGCGCCGCGCGAGGCCGGCGAGCCGATCATGGCGATCGTGTCGATCAAGAGCCAGCAGGTCACGCTCTACGACGCCGACGGCTGGATCCTGCGCGCGCCGGTATCGACCGGCACCACGGGACGCGAGACGCCGGCCGGCGTCTTCGCCGTCCTCGAGCGGAACAAGGAACACCGCTCGAACATGTATGACGATGCCTCGATGCCGAACATGCAGCGCATCACCTGGAACGGCATCGCGCTGCATGGCGGGCCGCTGCCCGGCTATGCCGCCTCGCACGGCTGCGTGCGGATGCCCTTTGGCTTTGCCGAAAAACTGTTCGACAAGACGCGGATCGGGATGCGGGTGATCATCTCGCCCGAGAACGCCGAGCCGGTCGAGTTCTCCCATCCGGCGCTGTTCGGGCCGAAGCAGGAGGCCATCGCGGCCGCGCCGGCCGGGGCCGAGGAACTCACCCGCGAGGCGGCCGAGGCTGCCAAGGCCGCCGACGAGACGAAGAAGGCCGCCGCGAAGGCGCCGCGCGAGACAGCGGCGCTGACGGCGGCATTGCGCAAGCTGGAGGGGCTCAAGGCCCGCGCCGACGCCGGGCTTGCCAGCGCCGACAAGGCGCTCGCCGCCGCCAAGACCGACGAGGCCAAAGCGCGGGCCGAGGACCTCAAGCAGAAGGCCGCCGCCAAGGCGGCGGATCTGGCCGCACAACTCGACACCGCCAAAGCCGACGCAAAGCCGAAGCTCGAAGCTGCCGCCGCTGCCAAGGACGCCGCCAAGGCTGCCGCGACGAGAAAGGCCGACACCGCCAAGGCGGCACTCGACGCCAAGCTCGCGCTCGAGCCGGTGTCGATTTTCATCAGCCGCGCGACGCAGAAACTCTACGTGCGCCGCAACACCCACAAGCCGGCGCCGGACGGCGGCGGCGAGGTGTTCGATACGTCCATCGAGGTTCCGGTCACGATCCGCGATCCCGGCAAGCCGACCGGCACGCATGTGTTCACGGCGATGGCGCCCAACGACGGGGGTCTGCGCTGGAGCGCGGTCACGATCGACCATGCCGATAACGCCAGGGCCGCGCTCGACCGCGTCACCATCCCGCAGGCCGTGCTCGACCGCATCGCGCCGACCGCCTTGCCGCGATCCTCGATCGTGATCTCGGACGAGCCGCTGAGCGTCGAGACCAATTATCGCACCGAGTTCGTCGCGGTGTTGAGCCATCAGCCGCAAGGCGGCTTCATCACGCGTCCGCGCACGCCCCCGATAGATATGCAGGTCGCGAGCGGCAGCGATGGCGACTTCTTCGGCCTCATGTTCCCGCGCAATCCGGAACCCCAGCCGAGATTATACGCACCCCAGCGCGGCGGGCAGTATTACCGGGGGCCGCAGGGCTGGCGCTAAGACGCGGCAGGACGCGAGCGTGTAGGGTGGGCAAAGGCGCGGCTTCGCGCCGTGCCCACCATCGAGATCGGTGTTGTGACAGATGGTGGGCACGCTAACACTTTGCCCACCCTACGGGCTGGATCGATCTTTACCCTGAAATTGCCGGGGCATGAATACGAGATTCTCGTTTTCAATCGATGGGTCTCTGGATACTGGGTCGCCCGGTCAAGCCGGGCGATGACATTTAGAGATCTACAAATCCAACACCACGTAATCGCTCTCCACCGACACCGCGAGCGTCTCCGCCACATACGGCCCCTTCACCACATTGGTGCCCGGCTCGACATTGACCGGATAGGCCCGGGTGCGGAATTTCTTGGGGTCGCAGTAGGACTGCCCGGTGCGGATGTCGAATTCCCAGCCGTGCCACGGGCAGCGCAGGATTTCGCCCTGCCTGGTGTATTCGATCTCGCCGGGATCGGAGGATTGCGCGAGACCAATCAGCGGGCCTTCGCACAAGGCCGCGCCCTGGTGCGGGCAGCGGTTCAACAGGCCGAAGAACTCGCCCTCGATGTTGAAGATCGCGATCGGGCGCTCGTCGATGGTGAGGAACTTGCGGGTGCCCGGCGGCAACTCATCCACCGGGGCGATGACGTGACGAACCATCAAGCTATCCCGTACAGTTTTTTCGCATTGCCGAGATAAAACGCCTCGCGGTTGGCGTCGCTGACCCCGGCGGGCAGCACGCGCGACGGCTCGTCAAAGTCCCAATGCGGATAGTCGGTGGCGAACAGCAGCTTGTCCCAGCCGATCCAGTCGATGACATCGAACAGGTGGTCGCGTCTTTCAGGATCTTCCATCGGCTGCGTGGTCCAGAAGATGTGGTCGCGGATATATTCAGACGGCTTGCGCTCGAGATGCGGCACCTCGCCGTGCAGCTTTGCGAAGATCTTGTCGAGCCGCCACGACAGCGACGGCGCCCAGCCGAAGCCGGCTTCGATCATCACCATCTTCAGTTTCGGATAACTGGCGAATACGCCCTCCAGCACGATGCTGGCCAATGCCGTCTGCTGGCACTGCGAATGGCCGACCATTTCCTCGATGTAGAAGCTCGGCCAGCCGGAGGCGGTGATCGGGTTGCCGCCGAAGCCGAAGGCGTGGACGCCGACCGGGAGCCCGGCCTCCTCGGCCGCTTCATAGATCGGCCAGTAGCGGCGCTGTCCCAGCGGCTCGACGTTGCGGCTGAGCAGCAGCACCTGCACGAAGTTCTTGTCGCCGGCGCGGCGGCGTATTTCGGCGGCGGCGGACACGCCGTCTTCATTGGCGACCACAACCGAGCCTTTCAGGCGGCTGTCCTGGCTGGTCCATTTGGCAATCTGCCAGTCATTGATGGCGGTCGCCAGCGCCGCGGCCAGATCGTGATTGCGCATGCCCTGGCCGGTGGCGCCGAGCGGATTGAGCACGCCGAGCGCCACATTGTAGGGATCGAGCAGTTGCTGCTGCATGAACGACAGCGACGAGCCCTGCTGGCCGCCTTCCGGCGGATACGCATCGCGGCGCGATGCATTGGGCTGCGCCTTCGGATAGGGCGGACCTTCCATCATGCCCTGATAGGGATGAACGCCCCAGGTTTCGAGATGACTGTGCCAGCGCTTGGCCAGGAACGGATACAGTTCCTGTTTGGTCGCGCGCGCCGGATGGATGTCGCAATCGGCGATCGCGGTCTTGACGGCGATGGGCGTACTCGGCTCGGCTCGATCGCGGAACTGGATGTTCATGGCGTCGTCTCCTTGGCCACCGGCTGCTTCAAGCGCGGGTACGTCGCGTGCGGGTTATCGACCATGATCTTGCGCACCAGATCCGGCGAAATTCCCTCCGGCAGCACCTGGTCGCCCTCGAATTGCCAGTGCGGATAGTCGGTCGAGAATAGGAGCAATTCATCCGACTGCATATGGTCAAACAGGCGATTGAGGATCGCCGGATCCGGCGGCGCATCGATCGGCTGCAGCGAGAACCGGATGTTGCTGCGCACAATTTCCTGGGGCGAGCGATCCACCCACGGCGTTTCCATGCGCACGCCGCGCCAGAACTTGTGCAGCCGCCACAGGTAGGACGGCAGCCAGCTCCAGCCGGATTCCAGCATCACCATTTTCAAGGCAGGATGCCGCGCGAAGACGCCCTCGACGATCAGGCTGGTCAACTGGGTCTGGAACGCCTGCGCCTGGGCGACATAATCCTCGATGTGATAGGAGCCCCAGCCGACCGAGGTCGGCGGGTTGTGATAGTTGCTGCCGGCGTGAATGCCGATCGGCAGTCCCAGCCGCTCGGCCGCGGCATAGATCGGCCAGTAGGCGCGCTTGCCCAAGGGCATGTCGCCCATCACAAGCATCAGCACCTGAACGAAGCGCGGGTCTTTGGCGCAGCGCTCGATTTCCGCCACCGATTTTTCCACGCTCTGCACCGGGATCACGATCGAGCCACGCAGCCGCGGTTCCTTGTCCAGCCACTCTTTCACGAGCCAGTCGTTCAGCGCGCGGCAGAACGCATCCGCCATGTCCTCGGAAAACACCATCTGCACGCCGTAAAGGGGATTGCAGATGCCGGTGCTGACCCCGAAACGGTCGAGCGCCTGCGCCTTCATGTCGTCGAGGCTGGAGCCCGGCTTGCCCTGTGCCGGTCGCCAGTCCGGCCGCGACGAAATCGGCGAGTTGGTCGGATAGGATTGCGACACGAGGTCGGTCATGCCGCGCGTCGTCACCTGGTCGCGCCAGTAATCGTTGAGGTAGGGCAGCAGGCTGGTCAGATGAGGAACGGCAGGATGCAGATCGCAATCCACGCCGCCCGCGAGCGGTGACGTCATGACCTCGGGTTTCCTCTTCGCGCGTGGCGTCCTTCAAATTCCGCGTTGGCTCGCAGAGCCCCTGCTCAGCATAGGGCGCGGGCACTGCCCGGTCCATCGGCGGAGCCAATGCCTTGCGAGTCGGCAGCCATGCAATCCTGTGCTAGCACATAACAGGAAGTCGCAAGGGGAATGGCATGCTGGGGTTGGGAATCGCCGTCATCACGGCCACGCTGGCGTTCTCCGTACCGGCCTTCGCACAGCAACAACCAGCCGCGCCGCCGCCGGATTATTCAAGGGTCGAGATCAAGACCATCCCGCTCGGCAACGACGCCTACATGCTCGAAGGCCAGGGCGGCAACATCACCGCGGTGGTGACCAAGGACGGCATCATCCTGGTGGACGGCCAGTTCGCGCCGCTGCACGACAAGATCAAGGCCGCCATCGCTGCGATCTCGAACCTGCCGGTCAAGTATCTGATCAACACGCATTATCATGGCGGCCATTCCGGCGGGAACGAGGCCTTCGCCAGGGAAGGCGTCACCATCGTTGCCCAGGACAACGTCAAGGTCCGGCTCGCGGCCGGTACCACCGACGGACTGACCGGCGTCAAGACGCCGCCGGCGGCGCCGGCGGCGTTGCCATCCGACACCTATACGAACTTTTCCAAGATCAGGATGGGTGGGCGGGTTGCCGATCTCAAGCGCGTCCCGAACGCCCATACCGATGGCGACACCTATGTCTGGTTCAAGACCGCCCGCGTGCTGGCCACCGGCGGTACCTTCACCAATGGCCGCTACCCCGATATCGATTTCGCCAATGGCGGCAACATCAAGGGCATGATCGCGGCGGCGGATATCTACCTCAAGCTGACCAACGCCAGGACGAGAATCGTGCCGGGTCACGGGCCGGTCGCCGACAAGGCGGCGCTCCGGGAATACCGCACCATGCTGGTCACCGCGCGAGACCGGATGGCCAAGCTGGTCAGGGAAGGCAAGACGGAGGATCAGGTACTGGCCCTGAAGCCATTCGCCGATCTCGATGCCAAATGGGCGCCGACGGAGCTCGCGGCCAGCAATTTCGTCCGCGTCGTCTACCACTCGCTCTCCGACAAGCCGGAGAAACCCTCTCTGCTCAAGCGAATCTTCCGAAGGAATTGAGATCCGATGAAAGACCTTGTCCCGATCGCCGAACAGATCGCCGCCCGACTGACCGTACGGAAGCAGACCATCGCGATCGCGGAGTCCTCGACCGGCGGGCTGATTTCCGCAAGTCTGCTCGCTGTGCCGGGCGCTTCCGCGTATTTCCTCGGCGGCGCCGTGGTCTATACCCGCGACGCGCGGCGGCTGTTGATGGACATCCCCGATGCAGAGATGAAGGGCATCCGCTCGGCGTCCGAGCCCTATGCCAGACTGCTGGCC
>NZ_JAURXB010000176.1 GCF_030654605.1 Bradyrhizobium sp. | reverse complement strand
GACGCAACCGCGCGCATCGAGAACGGTGACCACGAGGGGTTTCAGTTTCTTCTCGACGCCCTTTGCGAGAGCGACGTCGAGAATCTTGCGGGCGACGTCGAGGGTCAGTTCAGCCATGGGTCGGTTCCTTTGTGATCAGGGAGGGATAGGGGGTGGAGCCCGCGCTGTCGAGGCTCATCGCCAGCACGCGCGCGACGTGAAGGGCGCCACGCCCGGCGCCGTCCTTGATCTGGTGCCGGCACGAGGTGCCGTCGGCGACGACGAGCGTGGCCTCGTCTGCGCGCCTGATGGCAGGCAGCAGCGACAGTTCGGCCATCTCCATCGAGGTCTTGTAGGTATCGGCGCCGTAGCCGAAGGCGCCGGCCATGCCGCAGCAGCTGGATTCGATGGTTTCGACATTGAGGCCGGGGATCAGCCGGAGTACCTGCTCGACCGGCTTGAAGGCGCCGAACGATTTCTGGTGACAATGGCCATGCACCATCGCTTTCGCGGCAACAGGTCCGAGCGGCAGCGAGAGGCGGCCGACCTCGGCCTCGCGCACCAGAAATTCCTCGAACAGCAGCGCATGCGCGCTGACGCTCCTGGCTGTCACGTCCGATCGCAGCGACAGCAGTTCGTCGCGCAGCGTCAGCAGGCAGCTTGGCTCCAGCCCAATGATCGGTACGCCGCGCGCGGCGAACGGCGCATAGGTCTCGACCAGCCGATCGAGCTCGGCGCGGGCGTGATCGACGAGGCCGGCCGAGAGAAAGGTCCGTCCACAGCACAATGGCCGGCCGCGATCCGCGGGCTTCGGAATGTGGACCCGGTATCCGGCCTCGACCAGCACGCGCAACGCGGCGTCGAGGTTTTCGCGCTCATAGGCGCGATTGAACGTGTCGGCGAACAGCACGACTTCGCGGCCATCGACTGGGCCGGTTGCCTCGACGTCAGAGCTGAACACATCGCGCCGCCATGCCGGCAGGGCGCGCTGTGCGCTGATGCCGGCGAACTTCTCGAACAGCTTTCGCAGCAGCGGGCTGTGGTTGCGAAGATTGGCGAGCGGGGCGAAGCGCGAAGCCAGCGCCGCATAGCGCGGCAGATAGCCCACCAGCCGGTCCCGCAGCGACAGCCCGTGTTTGGCTGCCCGCGCCGCCAGCACCTCGATCTTCATCTTGGCCATGTCGACGCCGGTGGGGCATTCGTGGCGGCAGGCCTTGCAGGACACGCAAAGTTTTAGCGTGTCCATCATCTCGTCGGAGGCCAGCGCATCCGGCCCCAACTGCCCCGAGATCGCCAGCCGCAAGGTGTTGGCCCGGCCTCGCGTGACGTCCTTCTCGTTGCGGGTGGCGCGATAGGACGGGCACATCACGCCGCCTTCGAGCTTGCGGCAGGCACCGTTGTTGTTGCACATCTCGACCGCGCCCTGAAAACCCCCGCCGGCGCCGGGGTATACGGACCAATCGAGTGCGGTCTTCAGTTCCAGGACGCGGTAATCCGGCGGATAGCGGAACAGCGCGCGATCGTCCATCTTCGGCGCGTCAACGATCTTGCCGGGATTGAGCACGTTGCCTGGATCGAAGCGCTGCTTGACCTCGCGGAAGTCGGCGATGATGCGCGGGCCGAACATCGCCTCATGAAATTCCGAGCGCACCAGGCCGTCGCCGTGCTCGCCGGAATGCGAACCCTTGTATTCCCTCACCATCGCGAAGGTTTCCTCGGCGATGGAGCGCATCGCCTTGACGTCCTTCTCCAGCTTCAAATTGAGCACCGGGCGAACATGCAGGCAGCCTTCGGAGGCGTGCGCATACATGGTGCCGCGGGTGCCGTGCCTGGCGAAAATCTCGTTGAGCCGCGCGGTATAGTCGGCGAGATGCGGCAGCGGCACCGCGCAGTCCTCGACGAACGAGACCGGCTTGCCCTCCTGCTTCATCGACATCATGACGTTGAGGCCGGCGGCACGGAATTCGGCGATGCCCGTCTGCAGGCTTGGCTCGGTAATCTCGACCACGCCGCCCCATTTGCGTTGCGGCCGGTCCCAGCCAAAACCGAGATCGGCCATCAGCTCGCCGAGCTGCTTCAATCGCCGGAGGTTTTCGGCCTGATCCTCCTCGGCGAATTCCACGATCAGCACGGCATCGGGATCGCCGCGCACGGCGGTGCCGATGATCGGCTGGAACATCGCGATCTCGCGCCCCAGCGTCAGCATGGTGCGATCGACCAGTTCGACCGCGATCGGACGCAATTTCACCAGATGCTGGGCGGCATCCATCGCCTCGTAAAAACTGCCGAAGTGGCAGACGCCCAGGACCTTGTTGCGGATCACCGGCCATAGCTTCAATTCGACCTTAGTGGTGAAGGCCAGCGTGCCTTCGGAGCCGACCAGCAGATGCGCCAGATTGTTCGGCGCATTGCGCGGCACCAGCGCATCGAGATTGTAGCCGCCGACCCGGCGCTGCACTTTCGGGAATTTCTCGGCGATTTCGGCTGCCTCGCGGGCGCCGAGATCCAGCATGGCGCAGAACAGGGCGACGCTTTCGTCGCCGGAATTCACCTCGCCGAAATGCAGCCGGCTGCCGTCGGCCAGCGCCGCATCCATCGACAGCGTGTTGTCGCGCATGGTGCCATAGCGCAGCGAACGGCCGCCGCAGGAATTGTTGCCCGCCATGCCGCCGATGGTGGCGCGCGAGGCGGTGGAGACATCGACCGGAAACCAAAGCCCGTGCTTTTTGAGCTGCCGGTTGAGGTCGTCGAGCACGATGCCCGGCTCGACCACGCAAGAGCGGTTCTCGAGGTCGAGCGAGACGATGCGGTTGAGGTGCCTGGAGAAGTCGACCACGATGCCGTGATTGACCGTCTGGCCGCATTGCGACGTGCCGCCTCCGCGCGGCGTGACGATCTGGCCGGCGTCCCTGACGATCGCGAGCGCCCGCAGCGCCTCGTCCATGGTCCGAGGGATCACCACCCCGGCGGGCATCACCTGATAGAACGAGGCGTCGGTTGCGTAGCGGCCGCGGTTGAACGGGTCGAAAAATACCTCCCCGTCGATCTCGCGGGTCAGGCGCGCTGCAATGGCGCTGTTTTCAGCCGAATTTCCAGACTTGTCGGTCTGCGTCGCCGCCATCGGTCCAATCTCGTGATTGTTTCCATGTCTTGCATTCAGGTTCTGCCTTTGCAAGGAATACCTCAGTGTACGGGGTGCTTGACGGCCGATGAGGCCCTGTCCATAAATCGGGCGGATCATGGACCCAGGCAAGCAGATCGATCTCGGGGACATCAGCCAGAAATCCGGGCTCATTCCCGATCGCGTGGTGCGCACATTCTGGCATGGTCCGTTCTCGCCCTATGAAGCGCTGTGCCTGTCCAGTTTCGTGACCGCCGGGGTTGGCGTCGAACTGTTTTCGGAAGCGCCTGTGCCCGGCCTGCCTGATGGTGTGATCTGGCGCAATGCGCGGGAAATTCTCGACCAAGAGGTCGTCTTCTATCGGCACGAATTCGACGGACCCAGCCCCGCCCTGCATGCCAACATTTTCCGCTACGCGCTTCTCGAAAAATTGGGAGGTTGGTGGATCGACACCGACGTGATGTTGACCGCCGCCCAACTGCCGGCGGTCACGACTTTCATCGCACAACAGTCGGATCAGGAATTAGCGGTCGGCGCGATGCGCTTTCCGCCGCGCCATCCCTTGATGAAGGCGGCGCTGGAGCGAGCGGCGGCGGGCCTGGAGGACGCGCGCTGGGGCGAAACCGGCCCCAAACTGTTGACCGAATTGCAGCCGCTATTTGCGCCGGAGATGCTGATCGCGCCGCGCCAGAGCACTTATGAAATCGGCTCGGAGGAATTCCAGAAATTCTTTCTTCCGCAAGCCCGCGAAGAGATCGAAGCGCGCACCGGTAATTCCACCTTTGTTCATTTGTGGAACGAGATGTGGCGCAAGGCCGGGGTGCCGAAGAACATCGCTCCGCCAAATGGGAGCTGGCTCGACCGCATGTTCGAGCGTCATCAGGTCGCCGCGGTCTGGTCCGACCGGCTGGACGGAGCGTACATCGAGCGGTGGGCAAATTTGCGCCGCGACCGCGATCACGCCGGCCACTACAATCTCGTTCACGACCGGGAACTCAGACGTCTGCGCGCGGAAAGGGACGCGCGGTGGTTCGGGATGAGCCGAACTCTGGTGGATATGAGAGCCCGCGCGAAACGGCGCTTGCGCCGGCTATGGAGCGCCCGGAAATGACGAGGCTTTGTGTCGCGGGGGTGGTTGCGATTGTTTCGGCCGCCCGAGGCTGTTGGCAGCCAAACTCGGCGATGTTGCAATGCAATCGCGTGCAATTCCAAGGAGATAAAACGTTGACCTCTGCTCGGGACAAGCCCAAGGAATAGTGATATTCGGGCCGTGCGAAGCCAAGGCAAGACTGGGAAGGACGCCACATGACCCTGCACACTGGTAGACATTTTCTCCAGATTCCAGGCCCGACCAACGTGCCCGACAGGGTGTTGCGGGCGATGGACATGCCCACCCTGGATCATCGCGGTCCCGAATTCGCCGAGCTGGGTCATGCCGTGCTGGCGGGCTGCCAGCGCGTGTTCCGGACCAAGCAGCCGGTCATCATCTATCCGGCGTCGGGTACGGGCGCCTGGGAGGCGGCGATCGTCAATACGCTGTCGCCCGGCGACAAGGTGCTGATGGCCGAGACCGGCCAGTTCGCGGTGCTGTGGCGCGGCATTGCCGAGAAATTCAAGCTCGATGTGGAATTCCTGCCCACCGACTGGCGGCACGGGGCC
>NZ_JAURXB010000171.1 GCF_030654605.1 Bradyrhizobium sp. | reverse complement strand
GCCGGTATGTCTGGCGCCAGTCTTGCCAGCCCTTCGCCGATGATTCGGTCGGCGGCGAGATCCGCCTCCGTTACCGGCGATCCGTCGAGCTTGCCGTCGATCTTCATCGCGGAACGGTTGACAGCGAGAATGGCGGCGCCGTCCCGGACCACCAGGACGGTCAGGGGCCCCATCAGCGCGGCTGCGGCCTCGCGATCGATCGTCGGTCCTGACGAACGTGCCTCATTCATGGGCGGTTTCCCGGGCGGTTTCTCGGCCGATCGCTCGATCGGTTTTTTGGGCGGGTCTCATCTACAGTTCCGTCTTTCCCGCCGAGCCGCCTTGTGGTGGCAGCACGCGCGTTCGCAGTGTATCAAGCCAGCAAGCATGCGTGATTCGCCGTGTCCGCGTCTGTCACGGATTTCCCCAGGTAGAACCTCCAGGTAACACCTTATGTCTGGCACCACGACTCCCGGTCCCGCCCCCGACGCCCTCGAACTGGCGGCGCTGCTGTGTTCGCGGGTTTGCCATGATCTGATCAGCCCGGTCGGTGCCATCGTCAACGGGCTCGAGGTCCTCGACGACAATCCGAAGCCGGAAGACCGCGAATTTGCGCTCGATCTGATCCGCAAGAGCGCCAAGACCGCCTCCGCGCGGTTGCAGTTCTGCCGCCTGGCGTTCGGGGCGGCGGGATCGGCGGGCGCCCAGATCGACCTCGGCGATGCGCAGGCCATGGCGCGCGGTCACCTCGAGGACGCCAAGACCAAGATCACGTGGAATTTGCCGCGGGTGCTGCTGCCGAAGAACCGGGTCAAGCTGCTCCTGAACATGATGGTGATTGCGCAGCAGACCATCCCGCGGGGCGGGGTGCTGACGGTCGATCAGGTCGGCGAAGGCGAAGCCATGGGCTTTCGCGTCGCAGCCGCCGGGCTCAACGCCCGCATGCCGCAGAATATCGCGGACATGCTGAGTTCGGGATCGGCCTCCAGCATCGATGCGCACGCGGTGCAGCCTTATTATACGCGGCTGCTGGCGCAGGCCTGCGGGCTGAACGTGGTGCTCGCTCCCGAGGGCGAAGCGGTGGTCGTGACCGCCTCCTGAGCGTCAGCGGGTATCTCCGCCGACATGCCCTGCGCGATTCCATGGGAATGCCGGTTTGCGATCGGAATATGCGCAGATATCAGCGCGCTGACGCGCAAACATGGTTAACCAGCGGTTTACGCATGCCCCCGGCTTCAACGAAGCCGTCTTATCTCTTTGTTGAGCCCGTTCTTTTCCAATTGCTCAACCAATATTAAACGCTTTGCATAGAAGCTGGCCACGTTCCGAGAGGCGTGTCGAAATCGCGCGCCGATGCGTTCGAAGGCCTGTTTCATGGATGATTTGTTGCGGGAGTTCCTGACCGAGACCAGCGAGAGCCTGGATACGGTCGATAATCAGCTGGTGCGGTTCGAGCAGGATCCGAACAACGCCAAGATTCTGGATAACATCTTCCGGCTGGTTCACACCATCAAGGGCACCTGCGGCTTCCTCGGCCTGCCGCGCCTCGAAGCGTTGGCCCACGCCGGCGAAACGTTGATGGGCAAATTCCGCGACGGCATGCCGGTCACGTCCGAAGCGGTGTCGCTGATCCTTTCCAGCATCGATCGCATCAAGGAAATTCTCGCGGGCCTCGAGGCCACCGAGGCCGAGCCCGAGGGCACCGATCAGGATCTGATCGTCCAGCTCCAGGAATTGGTCGAGCGCGGCATGGCCGCGATGTCAGCGCAAGCGGAGCTCGTCGTGTCAGCATCAGCAGAGTCAACCGCGCCGGTAGCATCAGCACCGGCGGTCGAGCAGGGCACCCTGGTGCCGCAGATACTGGAGCGGGAGCTACGTCCGGGCGAAGTGTCGCTGGACGAACTGGAGCGCGCGTTCCAGGAGACCGCGATCGAGGTGGTCGCACCGCC
>NZ_JAURXB010000165.1 GCF_030654605.1 Bradyrhizobium sp. | reverse complement strand
CAAATCCAGCCGCGCGCGCAGTACGGCGATCTGATCGAAGGCCTTGCGGGCGACGATGAGCCCGACGATGGCAACCGCCAGTGAAAAAAAGTCGAACGGCAAATCGAACATCCAGCCTCCAGGCGATCGCCCGGCGTCGGGGCCTACCGCATCAAAAAATCTTCAGCGCCGAACGCGAACCCGCAGCCCCGGTGCCGGCCGCTCCTGCAATACTTCACGACGGAAGCGAAACAGCGCAGCGGGGCGCCCGCCTGTCTGTGTCGACATCACGCCGGTCGGTTCAACCAGCGCTCCGGCTTCCACCAGCCGGCGGAAATTCTGCTTGTGCAGATGCCGTCCCGAGATCGCTTCCACGGTCCGCTGCAATTCAGTAAGTGTGAATTCGGGAGGCAAAAGTTCAAATACCACCGGACGATATTTCAGCTTGGCGCGCAGCCGGGCGATCGCGGTGGCGAGAATCCGGCGGTGATCGAAGCGCATGGCAACGCCGAGCATGGGAAGCGACCGTCGCGACAGCGCCGCCGGGCGGCCGTCGCGCCGCGCCTCCTCGACCAGTCCGGCTTCGTACAAGAGCTCGTAACGGTCGAGCACACGCTCTTCGTCCCACTGCGCGCCCTCGGCGCCGAAATACAGTTTTACGCGATCCTTGCGGCTGAGCGCCCTTGTACTGTCCGGTTGCTCGGATTGTGTCGCCCAGTTCGTGAGTGCGGGAAAGATCGCGGCCTCGATGATGCCGGGCCGCGCTTCCCGCCAGTCTTCCCACGGGAAAAAGCGGTACCAGGGCTCGAAGGTAGCACCCGGCACGCGCGAGGCGTTGTCGGCGGCGCGGGTCAGCGCGAGGTAACCGATCGAGGCGACATGGGCATCGGTGTCGCCGGCCTGGGTATGCCGGCCGCGATCGCCGAACGTATAGAGTTGCTCGACGTATCCCAGCCGCAACCCGGCCTGTTCTTCCACCCAGGCGCGCAGCCCGATCTCGAAGGTACGGTGTGACACCGCGTCGAACGGTCCGAACGGAAGCCCGGCGAGCTTGTCGCCATCGCCGGCGGACGCGGTGAGGATCAGGGGCTCGTTGCCCTCGATGGCGACGATGGCGGCGGTCAGCCCGATTTCGATCGGCGTCAGCAGCTTCTCGCTCATCTGGCGCCGTTTGCGATCGTCATTCGAGATCGACGCGGAACGGCCGGCCTTCGACCAGCATGCTGCCCGGGCCCATTTCGTCGAGCGCGCGCAGCATCCGGCCCTCGCGCCCCAACGCCCGGTCCGCCAGGCTGACGATCAGCCGGTTCGGCGAGGCGATCGGGGAGGCGGCGCGGATTTGCCGCGCGATCGAAATCTCGTCGCGATGCGGATTGAGCATGCAGGCGGCGGCGAAGGCGCTCGCGGTCGAGCGGCTGATACCGGCGTAGCAATGCACCACCAGCGGCGCGTTACGATCCCAGCCGCGCACGAAATTCAGCACCTGCTCGACATGCGTATCCGACGGCGCCAGAAAACCATCCATCTGCTCGGTGATGTCATCCATCTGGACTCTCAGATGGTTGGCCTCGAGCACCGACTCCGGCCGCTGCACCTGAGCGACATTGGCCATCACGGTCAGGACATGGCTGGCGCCGGTGGCCTTGACGGTGTCGGCGAGTGCGGCGAGCGAACAAACGTGAATCATGGCAGTCCTTCTGGCTGGCGCCGATTATAGTACGTAGAGCGTAGGGTGGGCAAAGGCGCTCTTGCGCCGTGCCCACCACCTTGAGCCGATGGTGGGCACGGCGCGAAGCGCGCCTTTGCCCACCCTACGGCGCGTTCAAGACCTTGAACCGCGCCAAAAACTGCTTCTCGGCCCTGGCCGCGGTCCAGGGCGTCAAATATTCCTGCTGCATCGCCGGCGGCAGGCCGGGATCCTTGCCGAAAAGGCGCCGGGCTTCGGCTTCGGCGAAGCCGGCCAGCCCGGTCGCCTCGAGATAGGCCGCCCCCCGGTCGGCGGCCTTGATCGCCTGCGTGATGTGGTCCGCGAGCTCGGGCGGCAGTCCGAAGCGGATATGGATCGCCGCCAGCAGCCGCTTTTCCACCACCTTGTAATCGCCGCCGAGCACCGCCTTGAACGGCGAGATCATGTCGCCGATGACGTATTCCGGCGCGTCGTGCAGCATGGCCGCGAGCCGGAAGCTGAGATCGATCCGCGGTTTTTGCTGGCGCAACACGGCTTCGACCAGCAGCGTGTGCTGCGCCACCGAGAAGATATGCGCGCCGCTGGTCTGCCCGTTCCAGCGCGCGACCCGCGCCAGGCCATGGGCGATGTCGGCGATCTCGATATCCAGCGGCGAGGGATCCAGCAGATCGAGTCGGCGTCCCGACAGCATCCGCTGCCAGACCCTGATAGAGGCGACCGCGGACGGTTTTCTCGCCGTCATTTTGCTTTGAGCCGCGGGCTGCGCTTCTTTCCGGCGCAGGCCTGATGGCAGAAGCAGGTGACCAGATGGTCGTTGACCATGCCGGTGGCCTGCATGAAGGCGTAGACGATGGTCGGGCCGACGAACTTGAAGCCGCGCGCCTGCAATTCCTTCGACATCTTGATCGACAGCGGCGTCGATGCCGGCACGCTGGCGGTGGTCTTGAAATTGTTGACCTTCGGCTTGCCATCGACGAAATCCCACAGGAACTTCGAGAAGCCGGCGCCTTCTTCCATGATCTTCAGATAGCCCTTGGCGCTGTTGACCGCGCCCTCGATCTTGGAGCGGTTGCGGACGATGCCGGCATCGTTCATCAGCGCGTGGACTTTTTTCTCGCTGTAGCGCGCGATCTTCTCGGGCTGGAAATCGTCGAAGGCCTTTCGGAAATTGTCGCGCTTGCGCAGGATCGTGATCCACGACAGCCCGGCCTGGAAGCCGTCGAGGATGAGTTTTTCGTACAGCGCCCGGTCGTCATATTCCGGCACGCCCCATTCGGTGTCGTGATAGGCCATGTAAAACGGATCTTCGCCGGGCCACGGGCACCGCGTCAGGCCGTCGGCATGCAGGCGCGCCGACTTGGTCATGCGACTGTCTGCTTCGGCGCGGGACGGATATCGTCGGGGTCGGCGAGGCGGAGGCCGAGGCCGCCGGACGTCAGCGGCAATCCCGCATCCAGCGCATCGGCGGCGCGATCGATCCTGACCAGTGCCAGGCCGTTTTGGCCTGAGGTCGAACCCATGGTGCCGATCGATTTGTCGCCGGCGAGAATCGCGGTGCCCGGTTCCGGCGAAAAATCTTCGAGAATGACGCGCACGGTCCGGGTGCGCGCGGTGCCGCGATGCTGCATCCGCGACACGACTTCCTGGCCGACATAGCAGCCCTTGTCGAAATCGACGCCGTGCAGGCGGTCCATGTTGGTTTCGTGCGGAAATGCGTCGCCATACATGAAGTCGAGGCCGCCGCGCGGCACGCCGGCGGCGATGCGATGCGCGTCATAGGCTGAGCTGTCGAGCATTTC
Source organism: Bradyrhizobium sp. (assembly GCF_030654605.1). Classification (GTDB taxonomy): domain Bacteria; phylum Pseudomonadota; class Alphaproteobacteria; order Rhizobiales; family Xanthobacteraceae; genus Bradyrhizobium. Next base: position 6,193 of record NZ_JAURXB010000165.1, on the reverse strand, counting down.
GGCGCCGATCAGGTCGGCGAGCTTCGGCGCCAGCTCTTCGGGCACCAGGATCCGCCAGCCCAGTGTGGCCTGGCGCGGATCGGCGAAGGCCAGATCGGGTTTTACCGCGGGCTCGCCATCCCACGCCGCCAGCACGCCGAGGCTGTCCGACAGGTTTTCGACCGTGACCTTGGCGCGCAGCTTGTAGAAACCGAGCTTGGCGGCGAGGCCCGGTGCCAGCGCGCGCGGGCAGTCGATCAGGAAACCGCCGCCATGGCCGGCAGGCGCCTCGGTGATGAGGAAATCAGCCGTGATCTTGCCCTGCGGCGTCAGCAATGCCCCGAACCGGCCGAGCCCGGGGCGCAGCAGCGTCGCGTCGGTCGTGACGAGGCCGTTGAGAAAGTTGCGGGCGTCCTCGCCGCTGACCTTGACCACGCCCCGGTCGGGAAGAAACGCTGCTTTCATAAGGGGTTCTCTGGCAAAGTTCTTGGGAAAAGGCGACTGCCGGATATCACACGGCAACGTAAGCCGCTAAGGTATCACGAACAAGGCCCGCGACATCAAGTTCCATAGAGCGGGCACTGAGGTTTCATGAGTCAGCGATTTGATACCATTCTAAAATCCGGCACCGTGGTCAATCAGGACGGCGAGGGCGTGCGCGATATCGGCCTCGTGGCGGGGCGCATCGCCGAAATCGGCTCGCTCGGCCATGCCCTGGCCGCCGAGGTGATCGACTGCAAGGGCCTGCACATCCTGCCCGGCGTGATCGACACCCAGGTGCACTTTCGCGAGCCGGGTCTTACCCACAAGGAAGACCTCGAAACCGGCTCGCGCAGCGCGGTCATGGGCGGCGTCACCGCGGTATTCGAAATGCCGAATACCGATCCCCTGACCGTCACCGCGCAGACCTTCGCCGCGAAGGTGAAGGCCGGCCGTCATCGCATGCATTGCGATTTCGCCTTCTTCATCGGCGGTACGCGCGACAATGTGGATGATCTGCCCGAGCTGGAACGTGCGCCCGGATGCGCCGGCGTCAAGGTCTTCATCGGCTCCTCCACCGGCGCGCTGCTGGTGGAGGATGACGAAAGCCTGCGTCGGATTTTCAAGGTGATCCAGCGCCGGGCCGCCTTTCATGCCGAGGACGAGTATCGCCTCAACGACCGCAAGGGCCTGCGCATCGAAGGCGACCCACGATCGCATCCGGTGTGGCGCGACGAAATCGCGGCGCTGATGGCGACGCAGCGCCTCGTCAGGATCGCCCGTGAGACCGGAAAACGCATTCACGTGCTGCACATCTCCACCAAGGAGGAGATCGAGTTTTTGCGCGACCACAAGGACGTCGCCTCCTGCGAAGCGACGCCGCATCACCTGACGCTGGCGGCGCCCGAATGCTACGAGCGGCTCGGCACCCGCGCGCAGATGAATCCGCCGGTGCGCTCGGCCGATCACCGCCAGGGCATCTGGCGCGGCATCGAGCAGGGCATCATCGACGTGCTCGGCTCCGATCACGCCCCGCATACGCTGGAGGAAAAAGCCAAGACATATCCGGCCTCGCCGTCGGGCATGACCGGGGTGCAGACGCTGGTGCCCCTGATGCTCGATCACGTCAATGCCGGACGGTTGTCGCTTCAGCGCTTCGTCGATCTCACCAGCGCCGGCCCGGCGCGGCTGTTCAACATCGCCTGCAAGGGCCGCATCGCCGCCGGTTACGACGCGGATTTTACCATGGTCGATCTCAAGCGCAGCGAGACCATCACCGACGAGTGGACCGCCTCGCGCGCCGGCTGGACGCCGTATCACGGCGTGCGCGTCACCGGCTGGCCGGTCGGCACGTTCGTGCGCGGTCGTCGCGTGATGTGGCAGGGCGAACTGGTGGGACCGTCGAGCGGCGAGCCGGTGCGGTTTCTGGAGACGCTGAGGGCGTAGGCGTGGCTAGACGGAAGCAACGCCGTCGCACCAGTTTCAGCTGTCGTCGCCCGCGGAAGCGGGCGATCCAGTACGCCGCGGCTTCTCGATTGAACTTTAACGTCTCTGGAATACTGGGTCGCCCGGTCGAAGCCGGGCGATGACAAATCTTGCGTTGATACAGATTCGATTTTCAAACGGCGCGTGTCCACAAACACACTTTCGCGATCTCGCGGCGCGCTTCGCCCGAGGTTTGCTATCAAACTCCTCGCCCTCTCAAACAGAGGGCGCAGGGAAAGCCGGGTGCACGCTGCACCCGCGGTCTCGTGTGCAAAAGGGTAGAGGTAGGCGGCACACGAGCATACAGGTGAAGCGGAGGCATCCGGCTTTCCCTGCGCAGTGGTTTAAGGCTTATACGTGCTCTCCTCGGTGAGCTTTGCACTTTTGCCACCGTCGTCCGCGCGACTGAGCTGCGAACTTGACACCAGCCTTAGGGTGTCGGAACCACACGACTTCGCCGTCCACTTCAGGCGCCCTGGTCAGGGGCGCCCTCCGCGTCCACCGCATCCCCGTCCCGCATTGGTGACCTTGCGCAACGCCCCTCTTGTCGGGACGGGATGGCGTGATTCTTACAGGTGATTTGCCCTTCGGAAAAAGCGAAATTTTACCCGACGGGTTATTTTGTCGCATCACGTCGGGTCGGCGAGGTACGGACCGGGCACCTCAACAGGTGTCATCGCCCGACTTGATCGGGCGACCCGGTACGCCGGGGCTTCTCGATTGATCGCTAACGTCTCTGGAATACCGGGTCGCCCGGTCGGGGCCGGGCGATGACAGCGGTGGTTGTGGCACGCACCGCGCTACGGACGCGAGCGCGCCTTACTGCTTCGCCATCCGAATCGAAAACTCGCCGTTGCGAACACGGCTCGGCAGTCCCTCGACGAACTTCGCCACCGCGTCCTCGCCGTAAGTGCCGACCAGTTCGGCGAACGCCGCGAACAGGCTGGCCTGCGCCAGGCAGTCGCCATCGACGCCGTCGTGCCGCGCCTCCGCCCAGGCCTCGTTGAGATAGCCGAGCGCCGCCTGTTTCTGTTCGTGATCGGGCAGCGGGTCGCGGGCTGACGTGAAGGACACTGGATGGCTCATGAGACTCTGCGGCACTGTGCGCGATCCAGGGCGGAACGCGTCTGACGCATGAGATGTAGCATGAGGCCGCGGACTGCCTAGACCAGTTCTTTAAGAAAGGTTAACGGCGGTTTCCGTTTCGCGTTGCAACTGGAACCGGCTCGAATTTGGCCGGCCCCCGCGCATTAGTTGGCGTAGCGGGCGGTGAGGTCCCGCGAGATTTTCGAGCCTTCCTCGATATAGCGGCGGATCGCGATCGAGGCGGCCGGCGTGCAGGTCCGGTAGGTTTGCTGGAAGCCATTATAGCCGCGATTGAAGCCTGCGATCATGCGGGCGCGGCGTTCGCCGGAGGGGGTTTCGGCATCGACCAGCGCCTGCATTTCGTTGCGCCATTTGAGGCCTTCATTGGTGCCGCAAATGCCCCTGAGGTAGTGCAGGGTGCCGAGGATCTCGGCCAGCCGCTGTAACTCGCCGTCGAACGGCGCAGCCGCATCCTGGGCCCGCGCAGGGCCGGCAACGCACGCCGAGACCAGGATGAGAGCGGCCAGCAAATGCCTGGAAAAGCGCTTTGAAAAAAACTTGGACATGAAGGGTTCCGGGACCGCGTTGATATGCCTTTTCAATGCGCTGGAAGCAAGGCATCGGCCCCCGCAGACTAGGCCTGGAGCAGGCGCCGGGCCGCCTCGATGATCTCAGGCAGCCCGTCGGTGACCTTCAGATCGCCAAGGAGACCGTCAATCGCCTCCGGCGTCAGCCACCTGAAATCGTCGTGCTCATCGTTCAGCACGGGCTCACCGGAGCGCCAGCGCGCCGCGAACGACATGATCAGGTAGTGGCCGCCGCCGCCTGCGCCCGGCACCACTTCGCGCCATCCGGCGAGGCCGGCGATCTCGATTCGCAAGCTTGTTTCCTCGTCGACCTCGCGATGCAGGGCGGTGTGCAGCGTCTCGCCGAACTCGACCCGGCCGCCGGGCAGCGAATAAAAGCCGCTGGCCGGCGATTTGGCCCGTCGCACCAGCAAGACCCTGCCGTCACGAAAGATCGCCGCCGAAACCGCCAGTTGGGGATGCGACGGCTGGGCCGGGGAAGCCACTGACATCAGTGGGTCATGATGTAGTCGACGTCGGCCTCGCGGTCGCCATTGATGATGCCGGCGGTTTGCATCACCAGCGGCTTGACCCAGCCGGTGGCCTGTTCGGCGAGGGTGGCGCGGGTCTTGTCCTGCTTGGCCTGGCGCATCGCATCGCTCACTGCCGACAGGATGGAGGTCATGGCGCTGGTGACGTTGTCGAACGCGGTGCGGATCTTCGGATCGGCGGTATCATAGGCCGAGATCGCAAGGTCGCGGGCCTTGAAGTTCGACGCCGTAAAGTGCTCGGCATAGGACAGCGGATGCCATTCGAGGAAATCATCGGCGCATTCCGGCATGTCCGGAATCATCTCCAGCAGCATGATGGCTTCGTTGAAGTGATTCAGATAATCGGTGGCAAGCCCGGTGCGGGGGTTGATGTTGGCGGCCTTCAACAGCGCAGCCCGCGCGGCGGCATCACCGCCGCCAGCCCTGCCTGGTGCCGAGAGATCTGATAATGCGGATGTGGCAGCCGTCGTGGTCATCCGGCGCAGTGTTAACGTTTGGGGTTAAAAGGACCTGAACGGAACCCTATTTTAGGCCACAGAATGTGCGGACGCTTCGTCATAACATCGCCACCGGCGGCTTTGCGGCAGATTTTCGGCTACCTCGAGCAGCCCAATTTCCCGCCAAGACATAATATTGCGCCGACGCAACCTGTACCTGTCGTCATTGTGGAAAACGGCGTCCGGCATTTCCGGCTGATGCGCTGGGGCCTGCTGCCGGCCTGGGTCAAGGACCCCCGGAAATTCAGCCTGCTGATCAATGCGCGCTCGGAAACCGTGGCGGAAAAGCCGGCCTTCAAGAACGCGATCCGGCGGCGGCGCTGCCTCGTTCCGGCCGACGGCTATTATGAATGGCAGGGCTCGGCCAAGCCCAAGCGGCCGTATTTCATCCATCGTCGCGACGGGCAGCCGATCGGCCTGGCGGGGCTGGCGGAAACCTGGGTCGGCCCCAACGGCGAAGAACTCGACACCGTGGCGATCGTCACCGCGGCGGCCAGCGCCGATCTCAGCGTGCTGCACCACCGCGTCCCCGTCACCATCCACGCGAGCGATTTCGCGCGCTGGCTCGACTGCGGCGATGACAGCGCCGAGGGCGTGATGGCGATGATGATTGCGCCCCAGGAAGGCGAGTTCGCCTGGCACGAGGTGTCGACACGGGTCAACCGCGTCGCCAACGACGACGCGCAACTGATCCTGCCGATCACGGATGAGGAGCGGGCGGCGGAAGCGCCGAAGCCGGCGAAGAAGGCCCCGCGCAAGATTGCGGCGGTGGCGCCGGAGGATGAGGGGCAGGGGAGTTTGTTTTGAGGTGAATTCAACTCTCCTCGTCGTCCCTGCGAACACGAACGCAGGGACCCATAACCACAGGGCGCAGTGTCGTTACGTGGCGTTAGACATTTTTGCCTTGATCGAGAGGACAACGCGGTATGGGTCCCTGCGTTCGCAGGGACGACGGATGTTGAGAGTCAAACCAGCAAATCGCTAAGGTCGCGCCATTCGAGATTCTCGCGCTCGATCAGTTCGATCTTCCAGTCCCGCTTCCATCGCTTCAGCTGTTTCTCGCGCGCGATCGCTTCATCCGCGCGTTCGTAAGTCTCGACATACACCAGCCGGTAGACGCCGTAGGTCTTGACGAAAGAGGAACCCTTACCATCTCGGTGCTCCGCCAACCGCTTCTGCAAAGAATTGGTCACCCCGATGTAGAGGGTCCCGTGACGGCGGCTCGCGAGAATGTAAACGTAGTACATGCGCGAAACATGGATTGGCTGTTGAGGTAGGGATTCATTCTACAACAAAATCCCTGCGTGGTCGCTAGCGAACTCCATCAACGTCGTCCCTGCGAACGCAGGGACCCATACGCCGCGGCCTTGGTGTTGTGCGCGGTGTTAGCTATCTTTCTTTGCCGACAGCACAACGCGGTATGGGTCCCTGCGTTCGCTGGGACGACAGTGAGGATTTTTCCCGCAGTTCAATTCACCCCGAGCAACGTCTTCACCTTCATCACCGCGCTGTCCGGCGTCGTCAGCACCGGCCGGCCCGTCGCCGCTGC
>NZ_JAURXB010000145.1 GCF_030654605.1 Bradyrhizobium sp. | reverse complement strand
CTGCCATTCCGGTATCAGGAACGCGGCGAGAACCGACGGTACCACGACATGCGGAAGCAGGCTGCCGAGCTGCCCCAGGCACATCGCGACGATGACGGATCGGCCCTCCAGCGAAATTTTATTTGCTCCATTCTGAATCACCTCGCCCCGCTTGCGGGGAGAGGTCGGCGCGAAGCGTCGGGTGAGGGGGTTCTCCGCGAGTCCGACCCTGTCGAGAGTCCCCCTCACCCCAACCCTCTCCCCGCAAGCGGGGCGAGGGAGAAGGGGTCAGGAGCCGCAGCCGCATCCGGCTTTTCCTTGTTGCTTTGCATTTGCGTCGTCGACGCAACAGGCGTCAACAGCCGATGGCGCCGGTCCGCCGCAGCACTGGCTTGCGCCGGGCGCATCGGCGCGGCTGCAGACGCCGGTTTCCGGCAGCACCAGTTCGACGCGCGCCGCGGCTTCGTGGTCGCCGGCGAGTTCGGCTGATATCGAGCGGACCTGTTCGTAGCCGGTCAGCATCAGGAAGGTCGGCGCGCGTCCGTAGGACTTCATGCCGGCGAAATAGAAGCCGGGTTCGGGCTGCGCCAGTTCGCGCGCGCCGTGCGGCCGCACCGTGCCGCAGCTGTGTTCGTTGGGATCGATCAAGGGCGCGAGCTCAACCGGGCATTCGATCGCGGGATCGAGCTGGATGCGCAGTTCGCGGACGAAATCCAGATCCGGCCGGAATCCCGTGGCCACGATCAGCTGGTCCACGACCACCTGACGGCAGCAACTGCCGGCGCCAGTGGCGACCGTGAGGCGAGGGACGTCTGTGCCGAGATGCGAAACCCGGAATTCGCTCTCCACGGTGATCCGGCCCGCCGCGACCAGCGCGGCGAAGGCCAGACCGAGTTCGCCGCGGGCGGCGAGCTTGTCGTTGGCGCCACCGCCAAAAGCCTTGGCGGGATCGTTGCCCCGCAGCAGCCAGACCGGCCTGGTTTCGGGCGACTCGGTCGCGAGCCGCGCGAGATCGGTCAGCGTGCCGATCGCCGAATGGCCGGCGCCGAGCACCGCGACAGTCTTGCCGGCATAGCGCGCGCGGTCCTTGCCCAGCACGTCAGGCATCCCATACGCAATCCTGTCCGCTGCCTGCGCCTCGCCGATGGCGCGCAAGCCGTTGGCGCCCGCCGGATTGGGCGAATGCCAGGTGCCGGAGGCGTCGATCACGGCATCGGCCCGCACGCTTTTGGGGCCTTGCCCGTTCTGATAGCGGAGTTCGAAGGGGGCGGCTTCGCGGCCCTTGCTCTTGAGCTTGTCGAAGCCGATGCGGCTGATGTCGGTGACGCGGCTTGAGGTATGGATGTGGCTCGCCAGCGCCGTGCTGGCCGCGAGCGGTTCGAGATAGCGCTCCACCAGCTCGGCGCCGGTCGGATACTGCTCGGGCTCGGGAGAATTCCAGCCAGTCGAGGCGAGCAGGCGTGCCGCGGCGCGGTCGACATTGTATTCCCAAGGCGAGAACAGCTGGACATGGCCCCATTGCCGCACCGAATGTCCGACGCTGTCGCCGGCCTCCAGCACGATCGGCGTCAGTCCGCGCTCCAGCACATGCGCGGCTGCGGCGAGTCCGACCGGGCCGGCTCCGATGATCGCGACGGTCTTTGGCTGGTTCATGGCATTCTCCTGTCAAACCAGAAGTATCGAAATTAAGGACGGAAGAAAAAACTACGCCGCGCTCTTGGCGTCCTTGACCTCGGTCGTCTCGGTGCAGCATTCGGCGACCAGAAAGCCCAAGAGATCGCGCATCACATCGTAGTTGGCGTGACAGACCAGCGTCGTTGCCTCCCGCACCTGACTGATCAGGCCGACCACCATCAGCGTCTTGATGTGATGGGAGAGGGTGGACGGCGCGATCTTCAATTTGTCCTGCAGCCGCCCGACCGGCAGCCCGGCGTCTCCGGCGCGAACCAGCGCGCGGTAGATTTTCAGCCGGGTCGGATTGCCCAGGGCTTCCAGATGGGCAGCGGCGTCATCGAGTTTCATGATCACAATGTTTCAGACGGCGGGATTGCTGTCAACCGTATTTCTAGTATTATAGAAATACAAGGCTTGAGGTTAAGACTTGGGCCTAAGACTTGGGCCTGATCAGTTGCCCATGCCGTTCTCCGGCACGATGAGCGGAATGAATCCGAACACGCCGGGGCTATCCGGATCGACCAGTACCCGCACCGCATGCGCCAGCGTTTCGCCATAGACCATCAATTTGAGCACGTTTGGCATTGGCGCGCCCATGCTGTTCTTCAGGGGTGTCAGCGAAAGGAAGTGTTCATCGCCGTGAACGAGCAGCACCGGCTTGCCGAAACGCCTTGCGCCGGCTTCGATGGCATCAAGCGTCTGCAGGAAGCCGGATTGCCGTGGCATCGCGCCGTTCGGAAACCGCGATTGATCAAACTCTGCCTGCATGAACAGCACCACGGCCTTCGCTCCGGTTCCCTCTGCCTCGGCGAAGACGGCACCGATCCATGCGACATTGGCCTTGTCACGGGCGAAAAATTCCTTCGCGGACTCGGGGTCCTGGGCCTCGAAGCCGTTGTTGGAGCCGGGAACGTGCACGCTGGCGAACAGCACGTCGTTTTTCGAGAAACGAGCATTTTCGACGTAGACTGAAAACGCCGGCATCGTCTGCGCCTGGCTGGTGACGGCGATGGGCGCCTTGCCCAGGGATTGTCCGGGATTTGCGAAGAACAACTGACGCAGCATCGTCAGGCGCTCGCGAGGATCGAAACTGCCTGCCTGTTTTCGATGACAATCGGTCCATTCGTTATCGCCGATGGTGTAGACGAGCGGACCCTCGAAAGTCTGCAATTGCGCCAGCGCTTGACGGAAGATCGCGTCACTGCAGGGGACGCGGGACGACTTGATGTCGCCGACATGCAGTGTGAAGGCGGGCTTCAGCCTGTTGACGGCGGCAATCAGTCGGTCAAATTTGATGCTGTCATCTGGCAGATCATAAGGCTGATCACCCAGCACCACGAACGAGAACGCCTTGTCTCCGCCGACCTGTTCGGCCGCGGCACTGCTTAAGGTTAGAATCAGAAAAGCCACGGCGGGCAAAAATGTTAAGTTCATGGCTCTTACCTGGGTAAACGGTCGCGGCATCAAATCAAATGACCATCACGTATAGCTACTAAGATGAGGAGTTGAGTGTCAAACCGGCAAATGGAAGTTCGCGCGCTGCCGCCAGGGGTGGCGAGCTGATCACGCGCAAGGCGGCGTGAACGGCCTGATTCTCACGACCGCGCGTGAGCGCGAGACAGGCCCTGGTTGGTCGGAAGCAGAAACGTGATCAGCCAGCACAGCAGCAGCATGATCGCCGAACCCGCCAGGCATCCGGTGATGCCGGCAAACTGGTAGAGAACGCCTGAAAGCGTAATTCCCAGCAGCCGTCCGGCGGCGTTCGCGGCGTAGTAAAATCCGACGTCTTCGGCGGCTTTTTCGGAGCCGGCATAAGCCAGGATCAAATAGGAGTGCAGTGAGGAGTTCACCGCGAACGGCAAACCGAACAGCGCCAGTCCGATCACCAATACGAGATCGGGGCGGCCGATGCCGGTGGTCTGCATGAAGATAGCCAGCGCGATCGGCACGGCGGCGAGCATCGCAGCCCAGAGCCGGGCGGCCGGCACCTCGCGGCTCAGGCCGTCCGGGCTGCGGCTGACGAGCAGGGGGGCGATGGCCTGCACACCGCCATAGGCGATGGTCCAGGCCGCGAGGAACCCGCCGACTTCGAGGAAGCGCCAGCCATTGGCGTAGAGAAACACCGGCAGCCCGACCACGAACCAGACGTCTCGCGCGCCGAACATGAAGACGCGGGCGGCAGCGAGCAGGTTCACGCCGCGCGATTTGCCGAACAGTTCACGGATGGTCTTCGACGACTTGGCCTTGCCGAGCTGGGAGGGCAGCAGAAGCAGCCCCGCGACGAAGATCACGGCGAGCAATGCTGCCATCATCCACAGCGCATGGGTGAATCCGGCGAGGTCCAGCAACAGGCCGCCGATGAAAAACCCGATGCCCTTCATCGCGTTCTTTGAGCCGGTGAACCATGCGACCCACTTGAATAATTGTCCGCTGCCTTCGGCCGATGTCGCCTTGATCGCGGATTTGGAAGCGGTCTTGGTCAAATCCTTGGCGACGCCGGCAATGCCCTGGGCGATCACGACCCACGCGACCGATGCCGCGGCCCCCCAGCCGGAATCGAGCGCCGACAGCATCAGCAAGCCGGCGATCTGCAGCATCTGGCCCACCGCGAGCATGCGGGGAATGCCGAAGCGCGACGCGAAATAGCCGCCGGCGAGGTTGGCGCCGATCCCGGCCGCCTCATAGAGGAGAAACAGGAAGGCCAGCGTGAACGGCGTATATCCCAGCCGGAAGAAGTGGAACAGGACGAGCATCCGCAAGGCGCCATCGACCAGCGTGAAGCCCCAATAGGACGCCGTGACGATGAGGTAGTTTCGGACCATGGAACTAGTACCTAGAATCATAAATCAGTACTGCTGCCCATCCTTCGAGACGGCCACTTCGTGGCCTCCTCAGGATGAGGTAAACTTGTTGAAACACAACAACCTCATGCTGAGGAGCGAGCGTCGCGAGCGTCTCGAAGCATGGGCAGCAAGCGACTCACCGATCTTGCATCGTCGGAACTAGACGCCCGCGCGCTGGACGATGTTGGCGAGATCGACCATGCGGCAGGCGTATCCGACCTCGTTGTCGTACCAGGCGTAGACCTTCAGCAATGTCCCGTCGGTCACCATGGTACTGAGGGCATCGACGATCGAGCTGCGCGGATCGTTGTTGTAGTCGGCCGATACCAGTGCCCGCGCCTCCAGACCCAGGATGCCCGCCAACACGTTTTCCGAGGCGGACTTGAACAGCTGGTTGACCTCCTCGACCGTGGTGGCGCGTTTCAGCTCGAACACGCAATCCGTCAGGCTGGCATTCAGCACCGGCACCCGCACGGCGTGACCGTTCAGCTTGCCCTTGAGCTCCGGATAGATCAGCGCGATCGCGGTCGCGCTTCCGGTCGTGGTGGGCTGCATCGAGAGCATGGCCGACCTTGCGCGGCGTAGATCCTTGTGCGGGGCGTCGACGACCACATTGGTGTTGGTAGGGTTGTGGATCGTCGTGATCTGTCCGTGCCGGATACCGATGGCGTCGTGGATGACCTTGACGACCGGCGCCAGACAGTTCGTCGTACAGGATGCCGCCGTCAGCAGCCGGTGGCGGGCGGGATCGTAGAGCTGGTCGTTGACGCCGACGACGATGTTGAGGGCGGCCTCGTCCTTGACGGGAGCAGCCACGATCACCCGTTTGACGCCCCGGTCAAAATAGGCCTGCAGCTGATCCGGCTTCAGGAATTTTCCGGTGCATTCCAGTACGACGTCGCAACCGAGATCGCCCCATGCGACGTCGCCGGGATTGGCCCGTTCGCTGAAACCGATTCGGGTCTGTCCGATCGAAACGACATTTTCGGAAGCGACCTCGACCGGCTGTTGCCATCGTCCATGAAGGCTGTCGAACTCCAGCAGATGCGCGGTGGCCGCGATACCGCCCTTCAACTCGTTCATGTGTACGACGTCGAGCCGGTTGCCGGCGCGGGGATCGCTGTCTGGACGGTGAATGCCGCCGAGGGCCGCGCGCAATACGAGCCTGCCGATGCGGCCCATGCCATTGATGCCAACTTTCATGGGAATTCCCTCAAGGCGAGACGCGCGTGGTATCGCCGATCTCGTCGAGGCGTGCCTTGACCGCCATGCGGTCCAGCGAGTCGAACGGCAGGCTGGTGAAGATCTCGATGCGGCGCCGGATCATCGCGTAGAGTTCGTTCAGAAGCGTGGTGCGCTCGGTCGGCGATCCCGTGAATTGCGCCGGGTCGGGCAGGGGCCAGGCCCCGGTGACGAACTGATTGCCGAAATCGGGACAAAACTGACCGTTGGGTGAGTCGCAGAGCGCGATGATGAAGTCCATGCGGGGAGCGTCGGGTCCCTTGAATTCGTCCCACGATTTGGAATGCAGGTGCGATACGTCGTGGCCGAGGGCCGCCAGCCGCTCGATGACCTCCGGAACGGGTTCCTTGGCCGGATTCGATCCGGCGGAATAGCCCCGGAAGCGGCCGCGGCCGATCTTCTCGAGCAGGGCTTCGGCGATGATCGAGCGGGCGGAATTCTGCGTGCACAGGAACAGCACATTGAACGCGGGCTTCATGAAGGTCTCCGTCGGTTCCACGGCGATGATTTGGGATGGCAGGTCGAACGCATCCCCGCACAGTTCCGGACGCCCGTGGCAGCAGTCCTGAGAAAGAAATTTGAGCAGGCCTCGAAAGCCGGTGACGTCGGCCCGATAGTTCATCGAGCGGCCGTCTTTCTCGGCTGAAATCAAACCGGCCCGGCTGAGAATGCCGAGGTGGGTCGACATCGTGTTGTGCGGCACCTTGCAAAGCCGCGCGATCTCGCCGGCAGGCAGGCTTTGCGGATGGACCGCCAGCAGATGCCGAACCGCAGCGAGGCGGGTCGGCTGCGCCAGCGATCCAAAGCCGTGGATGGCAATCGCTTCTCGATGACTTCCGTCCATTGGGCTGGAAAGTGAGGATGTTGAATTCATGTCGATGTTTCTGGACTTATTGGATGACAGGTGAATGACGAAATGGAACAAAATGCCCAAAGGCTGCCAATTTTGTGAAAATATTAGTTCCATCTGTCGAGATATCAAGAGATATTATGGAGGATTCCGCAGATTTCTCCTATTCACAACCTTGTTTGATACAGCCGATAAAGCCTGAGGAAAGGGCGCCACGACTCATGCCCGGAATGTCGGAACCAGTATGAATCTGTTCGAACGGTATCTCTCGCTGTGGGTGGCGCTGTGCATCGTCGCGGGCGTAGCCCTCGGGCATCTCGTGCCCGGTGCGTTTGCCGTCATTGCCGGCGCGGAGGTCGCGCGGGTCAATCTGCCGGTGGCTGGCCTCGTCTGGCTGATGATCATCCCGATGCTGCTGAAGATCGATTTCGGCGCGCTTGGCCAGGTGCGCGAGCACTGGCGCGGCGTTGGCGTCACCCTGTTCATCAACTGGGCGGTGAAGCCGTTCTCGATGGCGCTATTGGGATCGCTGTTCATCGGCCATCTGTTCGCGCCGTTGCTGCCGTCGGCGCAAATACAATCCTATGTCGCCGGGCTCATATTGCTGGCGGCGGCACCGTGCACGGCGATGGTGTTCGTCTGGTCGAACCTGTGCGAGGGCGAGCCGCATTACACGTTGAGCCAGGTTGCGCTCAACGACGTCATCATGGTGTTTGCCTTCGCGCCGCTGGTCGGACTGCTGCTCGGCGTCGCCTCGATCGCGGTGCCCTGGGCTACGCTGCTGATCTCGGTGGTGCTCTATATCGTCGTACCCGTCATCATGGCGCAGCTATGGCGGCGCGCGCTGCTCGCCAGCGGCCCGGCGGCGTTGCAGAAGACCCAGCACGTGCTGCAGCCGGTGTCGCTGGTCGCGCTGCTGACCACGCTGGTGCTGCTGTTCGGCTTCCAGGGCGAACAGATCATCGCCCAGCCCCTGGTGATCGTGCTGCTGGCGGTGCCGATCCTGATCCAGGTCTATCTCAATGCGGGGCTGGCCTATTGGTTGAGCCGTCGTTTTGGCGTGGCATGGTGTGTCGCCGCGCCGGCGGCGCTGATCGGCGCCAGCAATTTCTTCGAACTCGCGGTCGCCGCCGCCATCAGCCTGTTCGGCCTCAACTCCGGCGCGGCGCTGGCCACCGTGGTCGGCGTGCTGGTCGAGGTGCCCGTGATGCTGTCGGTGGTCTATCTGGTGAAAGCTTCACGGGGCTGGTACGAGGCCGGCGCCGGGGCCGCCGCGGCGGTCAGCAAGGAAGCGCGGACATGAGCGTGACGATCTATCACAACCCGGCTTGCAGCGTCTCGCGCAACACGCTGGCGATGATCCGGCAGAGCGGCGAGGCGCCCGAGGTGATCGAGTATCTGAAGCATCCGCTCGATCGCGCGCGGCTGCAGGAACTGATCAAGGCGATGGGAATCTCGACCCGTGCGTTGCTGCGCGAAAAGGGTGAGCCTTACGCGGAGCTCGGGCTCGCCGATCCCAAATGGAGCGATGACGAGCTGATCGATTTCATGCTGGCCCATCCGATCCTGATCAACCGGCCGATCGTGGTGACTCCGAAGGGCACCAGACTGTGCCGGCCGCCGGAAGCGGTGCTGGAGTTGCTCGAAAATCCGGTGACCTCGTTTGTGAAAGAGAACGGCGAGGTTGCTACGCGGGATTCGTAGGGTGGGAGGAGAGAACCGTCATTGCGAGGAGCGTAGCGACGAAGCAATCCAGCTTTCTTCCTCTTGTCTCATCACAAAAGCTGGATTGCTTCGCTCCGCTCGCAATGACGGCTGTGGCATCTTCCGTCATTCGCTATTACGCGGCATAATAGCCGCATGGAACTCACGCCCCGCCTGCGCCTGATGAACTGGCTGGTTCGCCAGGGACTGACCGGACTGCCCGAGAACGATCTGCTACGCGGATTTTGCGAGCGCTGCCGGGCCGGCGGGCTGGAGCTGTCGCGCGGTCTGGTCTTCATCGATACGTTGCATCCGATCTTCGAGGGGCGCGGCTTTCGCTGGAACGAGGCCGACAGCAACGAGAGCGACGTCTTCGAATACGGATCGAGCAATGAGGGTACGGCTGCGGAGAACTGGCGGCGCTCGACCTTTTACCACATGCTCGAGCACGGCACCGACGAGATCAGGATCGACCTTTCCGACATCGCCTCGCTCGACTTTTCCATGATCGAGGATCTCGCCGCCAAGGGGCACAAGCATTTTGTCGCTTTCGTGCACCGGTTCGGCGAAGCCGGCACCATGGGCCAGATGGATTGCTTCTATTCCACATGGGTGACCCGGCGCGCGGAGGGATTTGGCGAGCAGGGCCTTGCGGCGTTGCGTGACCTCGTCCCGGTACTCGGGCTCGCGATCAAATCCGCCGCTCATGCCGAAGTTGCCCGCACGCTGGGCCGGGTCTATCTCGGGCGCGACGCCTCCGAACAGGTGCTGCGCGGAAAAATTTCGCGCGGCGTCGCCGAGCGCATCAATACCGTGCTGTGGTTTTCCGATCTGCGCGGTTCGACAAAAATCGGCGAAAGCATTGGGCCCGACGAGATCATCCCGTTCCTGAATGATTACGCGCAAGCCTCGATCGACGCCATTCACGACGCCGGCGGCGAGGTGCTGAAACTGATCGGCGACGGCGTGCTGGCGATGTTCACCGACGAGAACATGGTAGCGGCAAAACGCGCGGCGCTGCGGGCCGAGCATCGCTTCCGGCGCAACGTGAAGGCGCTCAACGCCAGGCGTTCCGCCGAGGGCTGGCCGGTGACGACGGCCCATGTCGGCCTCCATGTCGGCGAAGTGTTTTACGGCAATATCGGCAGCGACGACCGGCTCGACTTCACGGTGGTGGGACCGGCGGTCAACGAGGTCAGTCGCATCGCGTCGATGTGCCGCTCGGTCGACCGGGAGTTGCTGATGTCCTCGGATTTTCGCACCGGGCTCGATGCGTCAGGGCGCAAATATCTGGTGTCCACCGGCCGGTTCGCGCTGCGCGGCATCAGCCGCGCGCAGGACCTCTACACCCTCGATCCCGATATCGCCGCGGACGAGGTGTTGGCCGGCAGCTATGAGCGCTACCTCGCGGGTTAGCCCGCCTTCGCCCGCCGCGTGTACAGCGCGACGGCCACCAGGGACGCCACCGTCAGCACGCTGCCGAGCGCGAACATCGCCTGATGCGAGACCGTGGCGGTGAGCCAGACCGCGGTAGCGGCACTCATCATCTGCCAGAAGCCGACCAGCGCCGAGGCGGCGCCGGCCTTTTCGCCGAACGGCGAAAGCGCCTGCGCGGTGCCGAGCGGATTGACGATGCCCATACCGAGCAGGAACACGCACAGGCTGGCGAGGAACGGCAGGAAGGCGGCGTTGAACAACGACACCAGCAGGATGGCGACGCTGCCGGCGGCTGCGAGCACGAGCCCGATCTGAATGGCGCGGTCGAGCCCGAGCCGCGGCGCCAGTCTGGTGGCCGTCATCCCGGCGGAGAACACGACCAGGACCGTGCCCGCAAAGAACAGGCCGAGCTCGATCGGGGTGAAGCCCATGCCCTCGATCAGCACGCGGGGGGCAGCGGAAAATATCCCGAACAGGCCGCCCATGATCAGGCTGACGGTCGCGGCCGGGACGACGAAGCGGCGGTCGGCGATCAGGCCAAGATAGTTTTGGGCGATCGCCAGCGGATTGAGCGGCGTCCGTGTTGCATGGTGGGTCTCGCCGAGCACGGCGGCATAGGCCATCGCCGCGATGGCTGCGAAGATGCCGACAAAGACGAATTCGGAACGCCATCCGAAATAATGGTCGAGCGCGCCGCCGAGCAGCGGCGAGAATCCGGGCGCCGCCGCCATCGCGATCATGATCAGCGCCATGGCGCGGCCGAGCGCCGCGCCGGTGAACAGGTCGCGGGCGATGGCGCGCGACAGTACCGAGGTCGAGCAGGCGCCGGCGGCCTGGATGACGCGGCCGACCAGCAGGCCGGTCAGATCAGTGGCGAGGCCGCACCAGATGCTGCCGGCGATGAACACGACAAAGCCGGCCAGCACCGGCCAGCGCCGGCCATAGCGATCGGAGATCGGCCCGACCGCGAGCTGGCCGAGTGCGAATACCGCGAGGAACACCGTAATCGACGCCGTCACCTCGGCGGTCGACACAAACAGCGACGCCGCCATCTGGGGCAGCGACGGCAGCAGGATGTTGGTGGCGAGCGTTCCCGTGGCGGACAGCGCGGCGAGCACCGCGATCTGCAGGAAGGTCGAGGACACCTCGGGCCGGGGAGTGGCATCGATCGCTACGGTCTGGTCGGCCATTTGAAATGCTCCGCAATAATATGATGTATATCATATAAAATAGCGCAGGAAAGCCCTATTGCGCCGGGCAGGGATGCAAATTCGGGAACACGTCATTGCGAGCGAAGCGAAGCAATCCAGCTTTACAGTGGCAAAACTGGATTGCTTCGTCGCAAGTGCTCCTCGCAATGACGAAAACGCTATGCCTTCGCCGGCTCGCCGACCATGTCCGGCTGCCGCGCCAGCGACACCGCCGGCGACAGCAGGATCACCAGCGCCTGGGCGCCGAAGATCGCGACGGCGAGGTAGAGACACATCTCGGCACTGTAAAACCCGCCGACGAGGGCGCCGAGCGCGGAGCCGAGCGGGCGCGCGCCATAGCTCATGATGTTGATCGCCGAAACTCTGCCAAGCAGCGACGGCGGCGTCACCGATTGCCGCAGGGTGGTGGTCGAGATCACCCACAGGATCGGGCCGGCGCCGAGCAGGAAGAAGCTCAAGCCCGCAAGCGCCGGCGACGGGATCAAGGTCGTCAGCGCCATGACGCAGGCGGCAACGAAGCCGGTGACCGGTCCGAGCCCGATCACGGTGCCGAAGGCGAGGCGGCGCATCACCCGCGTCGCCAAGAGCGCGCCGAACACCATGCCGACGCCGTACATCCCGAGCGTGAGGCCGACGCCGGTCGCCGATAGTCCGAGCCGGCGCACCGCATAGGGCACGAACACCGCCAGCAGCAGGAACGACGCGGTGTTGAAGATGAACTGGGTGACGAACACCGGCCGCAGCAGCGGATGATGCAGCACGAACGCGGCGCCTTCCTTGATCTCCTGCAGCGGATGGCGGCGCGGCACGGGCATCCGCGCCGGCTCATGGATGCCCGACAGCAGCACCACGGCGATCACGGAGAGCGCCGCGGCGACCCCGAAGGCGGGGGCCGCACCGGTCCATCCCACCAGCACGCCACCCAGCGCCGGGCCGCTGGCGAACGCCACGGTGCGCGCCAGCTCGATCCGCGCATTGGCTGATGGCAACAGCTCAGGCGTCACCAGCGACGGCACCAGCGCGGGCGCCGCCACGCTGTAGACGACGGTGCCGCATACCGCGACGAAGCCGAGCAGGGCGAGCAAAGGCAGCGACAGCCAATCGAGCCAGATCAGCAGCAGGATCGCGGCCAGCGCCGCCGCGCGCAAAGCTTCCGAGCCGGCCATCAGCCGACGCCGTGAGATGCGGTCGGCGAGCAGGCCGGCGGGGATCGCGAACAGGATGAACGGCAGCGTCAGTGCGGTCTGCAGCAGCCCGGTCTGGCCTTCGCCGACCCCGAGCAGGATGACGGCAGCGATGGGCGCCGCCACCAGCGCGATCTGCTCGGCCGATTGCGCCGCCAGATTGGACCAGGCGAGGCGATTGAAGGTGGCGGGCAGGCGGGGCGTGTGATGGATCGCAGACATGGCGTGGATTCCGGGCAAATCGGTTGGCTGCCATGGTCTTCGTCCCGGGACCGCCAAGCCACCCGTTTCCCGACGGCAGGATCGACGGGAAGCCGTCGCTGATGAGTTGCTTTAAGCTGCCGGCACGCCCATCTTGTTACGAATGGACGCCAAAACCCCTGTCTTGCCCTCTGATCCCGGCGCGGAACCTCTGCCGGATGGATCGACATGGCGTGCCGACGCCGCGGCGGGCACCCAGAAGAGCCTGCCCGAGGTGTACGGCACCGTCGCGGTCCCGCTGGGCGGCCAGTGGTGGCGCAAGCTGCTGGCCTTTGCCGGTCCCGGCTACCTGGTCTCGGTCGGCTACATGGACCCGGGCAATTGGGCGACCGACCTCGCCGGCGGGTCGAAGTTCGGCTACACGCTGCTGTCGGTCATCCTGCTCTCGAACCTGATGGCGATCCTGCTGCAGGCGCTGGCCGCCAGGCTTGGCATCGTCACCGATCGCGACCTGGCGCAGGCCTGCCGCGCCACCTATTCCCGGCCGGTCAACTTCATGCTCTGGCTGGCTTGCGAGGCGGCAATCATCGCCTGCGATCTCGCCGAAGTCATCGGCACCGCGATCGCGCTGAAATTGCTGTTCGGCATTCCCTTGGTCGGCGGCGCGCTGATCGCGGCCCTCGACGCTTTCCTGCTGCTGCTGTTGATGAACAAGGGCTTTCGCTTCCTCGAAGCTTTCGTCATCGCGCTGCTGATCGTGATCGCGGTCTGCTTTGCGATCCAGATCACCGCCGCCGCGCCGCCGGTCGCCGCGATGCTGAAGGGTTTTGTACCGTCGACCGAGATCTTCACCAATCCCGAGATGCTCTACATCGCCATCGGCATCATCGGCGCGACCGTCATGCCGCATAATCTCTATCTGCATTCCTCGATCGTGCAGACCCGCGCCTACGAACGGTCGGATGAAGGCCGCCGCGACGCGATCAAATGGGCGACGGCGGACTCCACCATCGCGCTGATGATGGCGCTGTTCATCAATGCCGCGATCCTGATCGTCGCCGCCGCCACCTTCCACACCAGCGGCCATACCGAAGTCGCCGAAATCAGCCAGGCCCACGAACTGCTGTCGCCGCTGCTGGGTCTGTCGATCGCATCGACGCTGTTCGCGGTGGCGCTATTGGCGTCCGGCCTCAATTCGACCGTGACGGCGACGCTGGCCGGCCAGATCGTGATGGAAGGTTTTCTGCACCTGCGCCTGCCCAACTGGGCGCGGCGGCTGCTGACCCGCGGCATCGCCATCGTCCCGGTCATCGTCGTCACCGCGCTCTACGGCGAGCGCGGCACCGGGCAGCTTCTGGTGTTCAGCCAGGTGATCCTGTCGATGCAGCTGCCGTTCGCGGTGATTCCGCTGGTGCGGTTCGTGTCGGACCGGCGCAAGATGGGCCAGTTCGCGATCTCGCTGCCGGTCGCGGCCGTGGCGTGGATCGTCGCCGGGATCATTGTGACCTTGAACGTGAAGCTGCTGTTCGAGACGTTTTTCGGGTGAGGGCGGGTACGCAGCTGCCTGCTTACAAGTCCGGACCCGAATGGAATCTCAATGAGTACTTGAGGCAATCCGAACGTGCACCATATTTGCAGCAAAGCGCGCAGCAGCAAATTGCTGCGCGCTTCGGGCAACTCGCCAGTCTCACCAGCTGATGACCTGATAGTTGGGGTCAAACAGATACTCTGAAACGATTTCAGGCGATCCCAGCGTAGCGCCGTCGATCAAATCCTCCTGCTTGATGTTGTGCAATTTGATGCAGACATTGCAGACGATGACCTTGCCACCTTTGGCCATAACATCCTTCAGCCAAGCCTGCAGGGGCTTGCCCTCGAAGCTGGTTTGCGGAGCATTCTTGACCGCGATCAAGACCGCATCGCCATTCAGGAAGAAAGCCATCGGGTGACCGCGCTCGTTGAGCTTGAGCGCATGGGCGAATGCATGGCCGGCTTTGATTGTGTCCTTGGTTGCCAGATTGACGTAGAGCCCCATGTCCTTTTTTTCGGCGGCTTGTGCGACGGACGAAGAGGCGAAGGCGAGCGCGAGCGCCGACAGCGCCATTAGGGCTTTGCGGAATTTCAACATCAGTTCCTCGGATCTTGAGTTTTCGGGTTCGATGGCTTGGTCGCCAAAGAAGGGAGTGGCTGAGTGATTATCAGACGCCGCGCGGGGTCTATTGACGGAAATCAACGCAAAGCGGGACGCATAGGTGCATTGCATCGCTTCATGCAAACTGCGGGAGCTTCGCAAGTTTGCACACCGGAATTATGTGGAGCGGACGCCGGGCTTCTTCAGTCCGAACCTTGGATCATCCGATTTTTTCCGGATCAAGACGGCCGTATTCAATCCTGCGGCTCGGACAACACCTCGCCCGAGGCGTCGATGCGCAGCCAGCCGGAGGGGGCGAGCCGCTGCTGCGGCAGGAAGCGGCCCTTGTAGTCCATCTTCTTGGAGCCTTCGATCCAGTAGCCGAGATAGACGTATGGCAGCCCTTGGCGGCGGGCGCGGGCGAGATGGTCGAGGATCATGAAGGTGCCGAGCGAGCGGCTTTCCTCCGATGGTTCGAAGAACGAATACACCATCGACAGTCCGTCGCTGAGCACGTCGGTCAGCGCCACCGCCACCAGTTCCTGGCCACGGCCGGTGATGCCGGTATCGACGCCGCGCTTGCGGTATTCGATGATGCGGGTTTCGACGTGGCTGTCCTCCACCATCATGGCGTAGTCGAGCACGGTCATGTCGGCCATGCCGCCATGACGGTGCCGCGCGTCGAGATAGGCACGAAACACCGAATATTGCTCGGAGGTCGGCACCGCGCTGCGCTGTTCGCCCGTGATGTCGGCGTTGCGGGCCATGATCTTGCGGAAATTGCGCGAGAGGCGGAATTCGTTGGCGATGACGCGGATCGACACGCAGGCGCGGCACTGGTCGCAGGCCGGGCGATAGGCGATCGACTGGCTGCGCCGGAACCCGCCATGGGTGAGCAGATCGTTGAGATCGCCCGCCTTGTCGCCGACCAGATGCGTGAACACCTTGCGTTCGTGCCGGCCCGGCAGATAGGGGCAGGGCGAGGGCGCGGTCAGGTAGAATTGCGGGGTGTCACGCGAGTGCTGGGTCACGTTGAGTCGTCAGGCCTCCGAAGCAGCAACACACAGCATCGCGCCGCGGAGGCCGACGGTCAATCGGTTGTGGTCAAAATGTTCGCGCGGGCTGCGCGATCTGGGTGCGGACCGAACTGTTGATAACCACGGTGCCCAGCACGATGTCGTGCAGTAGCCGGCGGCGGCCGTTGAACAGGCCGACCAGCAGGACCAGCGGGGTCAGGAACGAGATCGACACCCAGAACAGCACCGCATGCATGGCGCCGAGCACGAAATAGCCCGGCGCGCCGTACCAGGTGCGCAGTTCCAGATCCATCACGCGCATGCCCAGGGTGGCCGAATGCGGCCCGCCGATCGAAGCGCCGTAATAGACCATCGCCCAGACCACGGTGGCCGGCCAGGCCAGCCAGAACAGCATCCAGCCGAGCCCCAGGGTGATGACGCCGAACACCGCGATGAACAGGTAGCCAAGGACTACCGGGACCGTCAGCACCACGAGGTCGATCAGGAACGCGAACACCCGCCGCGTCAGCACGCCGCGAAACAATTCCGGCTGCGCTTGCGGATCGAAGGCATGGGGCTGCACCCCGCCGCCGCTGCGCCAGGCGTCGCCGCTATTTCCCGAACCATTGTAAGACATGTCCGTCCTCCAGACCGTGCATTCCCGTGAAGCACATGGGAACCGGCGGTGCAGGTGCAAGACCTCGGCACACATTAACAAGCGGCAATCTGACCCGTCGTCCCGGCCAAGCGAGCAGCGCGAGTGCCGAGCCGGGATCCATACCGCGTGACCTGTCGATTCGAGACGGCTGCTCGACGATCAGTCGTAAACCACGGACATCGGTGGTTATGGGTCCCGGCTCGGAGGCCGGGACGACGGGTTGAGAGACCTACCCCTGCTGCTTCAGCTTCTCCGCCGCCTGCGGCGCGAAGTAGGTCAGGATGCCGTCGGCGCCGGCGCGCTTGAAGCCCAGCAGGCTTTCCATCATCGCGCGCTCGCCGTCGATCCAGCCGTTATTGGCGGCAGCCGCGATCATCGCGTATTCGCCGGACACCTGGTAGACGAAGGTCGGCATCGCGAAGGTGTCTTTGACGCGCCGCACGATGTCGAGATAGGGCATGCCCGGCTTCACCATCACCATGTCGGCGCCTTCGGCGATGTCGAGTTCGACCTCGCGCAGCGCCTCGTCGGAATTGGCCGAGTCCATCTGGTAAGTGCGCTTGTCGCCGGTCAGCGTCTTCGCCGAGCCGACGGCGTCGCGGAACGGGCCGTAGAAGGCCGAGGCATATTTCGCCGCATAGGCCATGATCTGCACGTCGAGGAAGCCGGCGGCGTCGAGCCCCTCGCGGATGGCGCCGACCCGGCCGTCCATCATGTCGGAAGGCGCGATGATGTCGCAGCCGGCTTCGGCCTGCACCAGCGCCTGGCGCACCAGCACCGCGACGGTCTCGTCGTTGAGGATGCGGCCGTCCTCGATCAGGCCGTCATGGCCATGGCTGGTGTAGGGATCGAGCGCCACGTCGCACAGCACGCCGAGATCAGGAAATTCCTTCTTGATGGCGCGCACCGACTGGCAGACCAGATTGCCGCCATTGAGCGCCTCGGTGCCGTGCTCGTCGCGCAGGGAAGGCTCGGTGTAGGGAAACAGCGCGATGCAGGGGATGTTCAGCTTCACCGCGCGCTCGGCGTCACGGACCGCCTGATCGACGCTGAGCCGGTCGACTCCGGGCATCGAGGCGACGGCTGAGCGCTTGTTGTGGCCGTCGACCACGAACAGCGGCCAGATCAGGTCGTCGGCGGTCAGCACGTTTTCCCGCACCAGCCGCCGCGCCCACTCCGCCTTGCGGTTGCGGCGCGGGCGAACCACGAGATCGAGCGAGGGGGCGGCGAGGGCGGTTTCCCGCCGCGGCGCGTCGCGCAGTTCGATCGGACGGCCGAATTTGATCGCCATGATATGGTCACTCCTGAAGGCGGCAGAATGGACTTGTTCCAATTCTAACATCTTGCATGGCGGACGTCATTGGCATCTTGACCTGGCGCAAATCGGCCGGTGCATCCCCTGGCGGATTGATTTTGCCGCGCCGAGGGGCCATGAATCGACAATGAAGTCGATTTCCCCGGTCAAGAACAGCCAGCCGCATGTCTGAAACCCCATCGCGCGACCAGCCGCGCGACAATGCGATGTCGGTGGCGGCGATTTCGTCGGAGCGAATCGAATCCGACGACAATGTGTGGACCCGCCGGCTGGTGTTTTTCCTGCGCATCATGGCCGTCGTCTCGGTGGCCAAAGGGCTCTATCACTGGGCCCAGGTCACCGGCTTCATCGGCGGCGAGGAAGAGGCGTTCGAAAACCAGCCGATGGCGTGGCAGACCGCCACGGTCTATTTCGCCGTGATCGAACTGGTCGCCGCGGTCGGGCTGTGGCTGGCGACGCCGTGGGGTGCGGTGGTGTGGCTGACCACCGTGGTGTCGATGGCGGTGATCGAACTGATGTTTCCCGGAATTTACGGCGGCAGCCTGACGGTGGTGGGATTGGAAGCCTTGATGCTGGCTGCGTATCTCGCGCTGGCATGGATGGCCGCGCGCGAACGGCCGCCATAGCGCGCGAACGATTACCCTGGTGAGTGAGAGTAAATTCGCGGGGAGTGCAAAAAACGGCGCGCCATCCAAGTCGGCTGTTGTCGACTTGGACAATAATGAATGTTGCCGAACTCGGGTAAACCCGAGTTCGGTTGCCTAAAATTTTCGGGAATTTTCGCGGTAACTTTTGAGTCACCCTAACGCCGCGGTCACACCTGTTACGCAGTCGTTTCGAATTTGAACGGTCCTGTTCCCATATGCGACAGAACGCGCCAACGAAGCGTGAACAGGGGCGTTCCACCGTTATCGAAAGGTTGCGAAAAGCCCTTTATTGACGGGCTTAATCCGCGATTCACTGTCTTAAATTCATGATCTCTTTATTGTCTTATTTAAGCGGATCTTCAAACCGGCCCCTTAAGTTGAAGCTATCAGGCGGGACACAAGTTTCGTCGAATAAGTCGATAAAAACGACAGCAGGGGAAGTGTCATGATGAAAGCCGTTGCAACGGTGGCTGAAACCACCGAACGCGCTCCGGGCCAGGCTCCGGTGCAGCCGCTCTATCTCGAAGCATTGACTTTGGTGGAGCGGCTGCATCGCCGGCTGCTCGACGTGATCAAGGACGAATTCGATCGCCGCGGTCGCGCCGACATCAATTCGGTGCAGGCGCTGCTGCTCTACAACATCGGCGACAAGGAACTGACCGCGGGCGAACTGCGCACGCGCGGTTATTACCTCGGCTCCAACGTCTCCTACAATCTGAAGAAGCTGGTCGAACTCGGCTTCCTCGATCATCAGCGCTCGCGCGTCGATCGCCGCTCGGTCCGCATCCGGCTCACCGCGCAGGGCCAGGAAATCCGCAAGATCGTCGATGCGCTCTATCAGAAGCACGTCAAGACGGTGGAGCAGGTCGGCGGCATCTCGAACGAGGAATTCGCGACCCTGAACAAGTCGCTGCACCGGCTCGAGCGGTTCTGGACCGACCAGATCCTGTATCGGCTCTGAGACTTATTCGACTGCGGGATCAGGCCAAGCCGGCATCTCAAAAGACCGGCGGCAACTAGATCAAGACTTCCCCAAGCGCATCGGCCCGGATCACCGGGCCGATGCGTTTTGTTTTTGCAGGGGTTTTTGGCGTCCGGCGGCGCAAGTTTCGGGAAATGGAACTTTTGCCCCCGACAGGGCTTGTCTCCTATATCGGAGAACGAGCATGCTGGTCGAGCGCGGATTGCAGGTGATGAATGTGGAGGTGGTCGGCGATGCCTATGCCATCGCCGCCAACTATCTGCGCCGCTCCGGCGCCATCCCCGATACGCTCGCCACCAACGACCGGCTGCTGGAGATCATCGCCCAGATGTTCCAGCGTGGCGAATTCAACCGGCTTCGCCTCGCCAACAGGGCGATCGCGAAATTCGAAGCCAGCGAACTCGTTTGATCGTGGAACTCAGAGGATTGCATGGAACCCGCCATCGACCGCATCATGATGACTTACGATCTGCTCTTGAACCGCACCGCCGCCGCCAGCGCCGAAGCGCGCGCCAAGGTGACGGAATATCTCACCACGCTGATGGAAGCCGGCGAGAAGGATACGCACCGGCTGACCGTGTGCGGGCTGACCTATTTGCGTGAGCTCGATGGATCGAGCGATCCGGTGAAGGCGGGGTTTACGGGGCTGTAGAGGAAAGGGCACTGCGGCGGCGTACATCTGTCTGCGTTGCTGACACCGCGCAGAGCCGATACACCTTGGGGCAGTAATCACCCTAGGGAAACCCATGCTCACCCTGCATCACCTCAACGACTCCCGCTCGCAGCGTATCCTCTGGCTGCTGGAAGAACTCGGCACGCCCTATGAGATCAAACGCTACCAGCGCGACGCGACCACGCGGCTGGCGCCGCCGGAACTGACCGCGGTACATCCGCTCGGCAAGTCGCCCGTGATCACCGATGGCGGCATCACCATCGCGGAGTCGGGCGCGATCGTCGACTACCTCATTCGCACCTACGGCCAAGGAAACGGTAAGTCCGCGATGATGCCCACGCCCGGCAGCACCGACTACGAAACCTACAATGAGTGGCTGCATTATTCCGAGGGCTCGGCGATGCTGCCACTGATGCTGAACCTCTATGTCTCCAGGCTGAAGGAAGCGGGCGCTCCCTTGCATCCGCGGATCGACAGCGAGATGGCAAATCATCTCGGCTATGTCGATGGTGCGCTGAAGGGCAAGGAATTCTTTGTCGGAACGTCATTGTCCGGCGCCGACATCCAGATGAGCTTTGTCGGCGAAATGGCAAAAGTGTTCGAGAAGCTCGCGCCGTATCCGAACCTGGCAGCGTGGCTGACGCGGATGCATGCGCGGCCGGCATTCCAGCGCTCCGTCGAGAAGGGCGGGGCGTACCGGTTTGCGAAGTGACGCTCTCGTCGTTCCGGCGAACGCCGGAACCCATACGCCGTGCCGTCTTGCAAGGGCAGGGTGTCAGACACCTCCTTTTGGTCGCGGGCGCCGCGGGGTATGGGCCCCGGCTCAGGGCCGGGGCGACGGCTTGGGGGAGGCCGGCCCGGTCATCCCCGTCCCACCATATCTTGCATAAATATCAGCCATGACCCGCAAGCGCTTGGCCGCCGCCGCCTGATATGGTATCCCGCCAGCGCCGCTTTCGATCGCCACACGTGACCGGCCGCACCCTCAGCTAACAGGTTGCGGCGGTGGAGATATTTCGCTCATGAGCTCTTCTGCCACTAGCGCCAAGACCGCTTCCGCGCCCGACTCGTTCTTTACCGCCACCCTCGAGCAGGCCGATCCCGAGATCGCCGCCGCGATCAAGGGCGAACTCGGCCGCCAGCGCCATGAGATCGAGCTGATCGCCTCGGAAAACATCGTCAGCCGCGCGGTGCTGGAAGCGCAGGGCTCGGTGATGACCAACAAGTATGCCGAGGGCTATCCGGGCAATCGCTATTATGGCGGCTGCGAGTGGGTCGACGTCGCCGAGACGCTGGCGATTGAGCGGGCCAAGAAACTGTTCGGCGCCGGCTTTGCCAATGTGCAGCCGAATTCCGGCAGCCAGATGAACCAGGCGGTGTTCCTGGCGCTGCTGCAGCCCGGCGACACCTTCATGGGGCTCGATCTCGCCGCCGGCGGCCATCTCACCCATGGTTCGCCCGTCAACATGTCCGGCAAATGGTTCAAGGCCTCGCACTACACCGTGCGGCGCGAGGACCAGATCATCGACATGGACGCCGTGGCAAAACAGGCGGAAGAGGTTCGCCCGAAACTGATCATCGCCGGCGGCTCGGCCTATTCGCGCGCCTGGGACTTCAAGCGCTTTCGCGAGATCGCCGACTCGATCGGCGCCTATCTGATGGTTGACATGGCGCATTTCGCCGGCCTGGTGGCCGGCGGCGCGCATGCCTCGCCGGTGCCGCACGCCCACGTCACCACTACCACGACTCACAAATCGCTGCGCGGACCGCGCGGCGGCTTGATCCTGTGCAACGACGAAGCGCTGGCCAAGAAGCTGAACTCGGCGATCTTCCCGGGCCTGCAGGGCGGCCCGCTGATGCATGTGATCGCCGCCAAGGCGGTGGCGTTCGCCGAGGCGCTGCGGCCAGATTTCAAGATCTATGCGAAGAACGTGGTCGAGAACGCCAAGGCGCTGGCGGAGACGCTGCGCGCCCAGGGCTTCGACATCGTCTCCGGCGGCACCGACAACCACCTGATGCTGGTGGACCTGCGGCCGAAGGGCCTCAAGGGCAACGTCTCGGAAAAGGCGCTGGTCCGCGCCGCCATCACCTGCAACAAAAATGGCATCCCGTTCGATCCGGAAAAGCCGTTCGTCACCTCCGGCCTTCGTCTCGGCACCCCGGCGGCGACCACGCGCGGGTTCGGCGTCGCCGAATTCAAGCAGGTCGGCATGATGATCTCGGAAGTGCTCAACGCCATCGCGCAGTCGGAAGGTGGTTCGGCGCCGATGGTGGAAGCCGCGATCAAGGAACGGGTCAAGGCGCTCACCGACCGCTTCCCGATCTACCAGTAAAGGTCTTCAGCGGATGCGATGCCCGAGCTGCAACAGTCTCGATACGCAGGTGAAGGATTCGCGTCCGACCGAGGATTCCGCCGTGATCCGGCGCCGCCGGGTCTGCGTCGCCTGCAATTTCCGCTTCACCACCTTCGAACGGGTGCAACTGCGCGAGCTGACGGTGATCAAGCGCAACGGCCGAAGGGTGCCGTTCGACCGCGACAAGCTGGTGCGCTCGCTGCAGATCAGCTTGCGCAAGCGTCCGGTCGACCCTGAAAGGGTCGAGAAGATGGTCTCGGCGATCGTGCGCGAGCTCGAAAGCGGCGGCGAGGCCGAGATTTCATCGGAGGCGATCGGCGAGATCGTGATGGAGCATCTGCGCCAGCTCGACGACGTCGCCTATGTCCGCTTCGCCTCGGTCTATCGCAACTTTCGCGAGGCCAAGGATTTCGAAACCGTGCTCGGCGAGCTCTCCGGCGACGACGAAGCGCGGCTCGCCACGTTACGCAAATGATCTTTCGCATTCTGGAAGACCAGTACGCGCAGAAATCGAGGGAATCGAAGGCTGCCGACCAGCGCTTCATGGCGCTGGCGCTGTCGCTCGGCCGGCGCGGGCAGGGCCGCACCTGGCCCAATCCGGCGGTCGGCGCGGTCGTGGTCAAGGACGGCGTCATCGTCGGCCGCGGCTGGACCCAGCCCGGCGGCCGCCCCCATGCCGAGCCCGAGGCACTGGCGCGGGCCGGCGGGGCCGCGCGCGGCGCCACGCTCTATGTAACGCTGGAGCCGTGCGCGCACTTCGGCAAATCGCCGCCCTGCGCCGATGCGGTGATCGCGTCCGGGATTACGCGGGTGGTGTCGGCGATCGAGGATCCCAATCCGGAAGTGGCGGGGCAGGGCCACGCCAAACTGCGCGCCGCCGGAATCGCGGTCGATATCGGGACGGGCGCTGTGGAAGCCGCGCGCGATCATGCCGGGCATTTCCGGCGCGTACGCGACAAGCGTCCGCATGTGATCCTCAAGCTCGCGGTCTCGCCCGACGACAAGATCGCCGCCGCCGGCCATAAGCCCGTCGCGATCACGGGTGAAGCGGCGAAGGCGCGGGTGCATCTGCTGCGCGCGCAATGCGACGCCATTCTGGTCGGGATCGGCACGGTGCTGTCGGACGACCCCATGCTGACCTGCCGACTGCCGGGGATGGAAGCGCTTTCTCCGGTGCGGGTGGTGCTCGACCGCGCCCTGCGGATGCCCGGCGCCAGCCGCCTGGTTCATTCGGCGCGCGAGACGCCGCTGTGGGTGATGACGTCAAATCTGTCGGAAGCGCCCGCTGCGATGAAGCTCGGGGCATCAGGCGCGCAGGTGAACCGTGTGCCGACCACGACCACGCCGCCGCCGGGGCTCGATCTCGCCGCCGTGCTGCATGCGCTGGCCGAAAAGGGCATCACGCGCCTGCTGGTCGAGGGCGGCGCCCGGGTGGCGGCATCCTTTGTCGCCGCCGGTTTGGTCGATGAAGTCTGGCTGCTGCGCGGCGCCCGTCCGGTCGGCGCCGATGGCGTCCCTGCGCTGGAGGCATTGCCGCTCTCCGCCATCACCCAGTCGCCCGCGTTCAAGCTACGTGCTAGCGAAACGCTGCAAGGCGACACCCTGACCATCTACGAGCGGGCATAGAGCGATCCAGATTCGTCATGGCCGGGCTTGTCCTGGCTTGTCCCGGGCATCCACGTCTTGGCGGCAGATGTTAAAGAAGGACGTGGATGGCCGGGACAAGCCCGGCCATGACGGCGAAAGGACCAGATGTTTACCGGCATCATCACCGACATCGGCGAAATCGTCAGCCTGACGCCGACGGCGCAGGGCCAGTTGCATCGGCTGCGCATCGCCTGCCGCTACGACCGCGCCACCATCGCCGACGGCGCCTCGATCGCCTGCAACGGCGTCTGCCTCACCGTGGTCGCCTCGGGCGTCGCGGCCGACAAGACCTGGTTCGATGTCGACGCCGGCGCCGAGACGCTTGCCATGACCACGGCGAAACACTGGGCTACCGGCACCAAACTCAATCTCGAACGGGCGCTGAAGATCGGCGACGAACTCGGCGGCCATATCGTCGCCGGGCACGCCGACGGTGTCGCCACCGTCGTCAAGCATGACAGTCTGCCCGATATGGCACGGTTTGAGCTCTCCACCACAAGGGAACTGGCGCGTTTCATCGCGACAAAGGGCTCGGTGACGCTGGATGGCGTGTCGCTGACCGTCAATACCGTTGCTGACATCGCGTTTTCGGTGCTGATCATTCCGCATACGCTCAATGTCACTACGCTGGGCGGCTGGCGCGCGGGCACCGAGGTCAATCTCGAGGTCGACCTGATGGCGCGCTACGCCGCGCGGCTCTCGGAAATGAAGTGAGCAGGCCTTGGCACGGCGGCCTGCCGCGCCTACAACGCGCACGATATCCTCATGGTGAGGAGGCGCCCTTGCGCCGTCTCGAACCATGAGTGCAACCAGCTCATCCTTCGAGACGCGGCCAAGCGGCCGCTCCTCAGGATGAGGGTCACCACCCGTTGAAACGGAAGAAGTCATGGCGGACGCGCGGCGCGCACAGTTGAAGGACCAGACCGACATATCGGGCGCACGCGCGCTGATCGTCGAGGCGCGTTTCTATGACGACATCCAGGATGCGCTGCTGGAAGGCGCGATCGCCGAATTGAAGGCGGCCGGCGTCGGCCATGAGGTGATCACGGTGCCCGGCGCGCTGGAAATTCCCGCCGCCATCGCGATCGCGCTCGATGCCGCCGAAAAGAACGGCAAACCTTACGACGCGGCGATTGCGCTCGGCTGTGTGGTGCGCGGCGACACCATTCATTTCGAGATCGTGTCGATGGAATCCTCGCGCGCGCTGATGGATCTCGCGGTGAACAGGAAGTTTCCGCTCGGCAACGGCATCATCACCGTCAACACCGACGCGCAGGCCTGGGCGCGGGCCCGCGCCAGCGAACTCAACAAGGGCGGCGACGCCGCGCGCGCGGCCTTGGCGATGCTGCGGATCAAGCGCCGGCTGGCAAAGGCCTGATCATGGCAGAGAACAAGAAGCCTGCGCCGGCAAAAGGCTCTGACAACAAGGGCCCCGCCGATAAAAAGGCCAACCGGCGCGGCGCCGCGCGGCTCGCCGCGGTGCAGGCGCTCTACCAGATGGACATCGGCGGCGCCGGCATCAACGACATCTTCGCCGAGTTCGAGAGCCACTGGCTCGGCAACGAGGTCGAGGGCGATACCTATCTGCCCGCCGAGGCCGCGTTCTTCCAGGATGTCGTCGCCGGCGTGGTGCGCGACCAGGCCAGGCTCGACCCCGTGATCGACGAGGCGCTTTCAAGAGGCTGGCCGTTGAAGCGGATCGACGCCATTTTGCGCGCCGTGTTGCGGGCAGGGGCTTACGAGCTCGAGCACCGCAAGGACGTGCCCGGCCGCGTAGTGGTGTCGGAATATGTCGACGTCGCACACGCCTTCGTCGAGTCCGAGGAAACCGGCATGGTGAACGCGGTGCTCGACCAGATCGCCCGCCAGTTTCGTGCCGACGAGTTTTCCCGGGGGTAGGTCGGGATGGGCGCTCGCCGTACATTCGATTGTCATCATCCGCGAAAGCGGGTGACCCCGTACGCCGCGGCCTCTCAGTTGATCGCCGGCGTCTCTGGAATACTGGGTCGCCCGGTCAAGCCGGGCGATGACAGTCTTGGGGATGGCGCACCATGACCGATCCCAAACAGACCACATCCGGTGAAGACTCCCTGATCGCCCGCTATTTCCGTCCGCTCGCGACCGCCCCCGGTGCGTTCGGCCTGGTGGACGACGCGGCGATCCTGCAGGCCGGCGGCGGTGAGATCGTGGTGACCACCGACGCCATTGTCGAAGGCGTGCATTTTCTTCCCGATGATCCCCCGGATACCATCGCGCGCAAGGCGCTGCGGGTGAACCTGTCCGATCTCGCGGCCAAGGGGGCTAGCCCTGCGGGTTTCGTCCTCACGCTGGCGCTGCGCACCCAGGACGATGACTGGCTGGCGCCGTTCGCGCGCGCGCTTGGCGAGGATGCCGGCCTGTTCGGCTGTCCGCTGCTCGGCGGCGATACGGTGTCGACGCCGGGGCCGGTGATGATCTCGGTCACCGCGTTCGGGCGGGTGGCGCCAGGCAAAATGGTCCGGCGTAGCGGCGCTGCGCCCGGCGACCGCATCGTCGTGACCGGGACGATCGGCGATGCCGCGCTTGGCCTCGAAATCCTGAAAGGCGGCGCGGTGGCGACTGCGCTCGCGCGGGACGCCGCGGCCAGCCAGATGCTGGTCGGCCGCTACCGCGTGCCGCAGCCGCGCAACGCCCTGGCGCAGGCGGTCGGCGACCATGCCAGCGCGGCGATGGATGTGTCCGACGGTCTGGCGGGGGACCTCGCCAAGCTGTGCGCGGCGTCCCAGGTATCCGCCGTCATCGATGCGCAGAGTATCCCGTTGTCCGCTCCGGCCGCGGTATTGCTGGCCGAGGGCACGGCCGGCATCGAGGCGATCGTTTCCGGCGGCGATGATTACGAGATTCTGTGTGCGATTCCGGAGGCCGGCTTCACGGCGTTCGCGCAGGCGGCCAGGCTGGCCGGGGTGGCCGTGACCTCGATCGGATCGGTGATCAGCGGGACGTCGGTGCCGCGATTCCTCGACACCAAGGGCAGCCAGATCGCGTTAAAGCGGCTGTCCTACAGCCATTTCTAGAATTCTCCAGTATTCTTGCAAAAACCGCCGCTTTGGATGCAAATACCTGCCGAAATCGTTGGTTTTGGCCCTCCGCAGCGTTGCGCAGGTGATACGATTTTGGCATGGTCCCGCCGATTTAGGGCCACCCCTTTGGGCAGGGGCAGGCCTTGTTTTTAGGCGCCCGCCGCTCCCGCGGTGTGGTGTGGGGTAGATCCAGGATCTGAGGCAAATTCAATGACAGTATTATGGGCGATTGTGCTCTGCGGAGTGCTTTCCATCGTTTACGCCATCTGGGCGACGGCATCGGTCCTGAAGGCCGATGCGGGTAATCCGCGAATGCAGGAAATCGCGGCCGCGGTGCGCGAAGGCGCGCAGGCCTATCTGAAGCGTCAGTACATGACGATCGCCATCGTCGGCGCCGTGATCTTCGTGCTGCTGGCCTACTTCCTCGGCATGAAGGTCGCGATCGGCTTCCTGATCGGCGCCGTGTTGTCGGGCGCTGCCGGCTTCATCGGCATGAACGTCTCGGTCCGCGCCAATGTGCGCACCGCGCAGGCCGCCACCACTTCGCTGGCCGGCGGACTTGAACTCGCCTTCAAGGCCGGCGCCATCACCGGCATGCTGGTTGCGGGTCTGGCGCTGCTCGGCGTCACCATCTACTTCGCCTATCTCACCCAGATCCTCGGCCTCAAGGCCAACGACCGCATCGTGGTCGATTCGCTGGTCGCGCTCGGCTTCGGCGCCTCGCTGATCTCGATCTTCGCCCGTCTCGGCGGCGGCATCTTCACCAAGGGTGCGGACGTCGGCGGCGATCTCGTCGGCAAGGTCGAAGCCGGCATTCCCGAGGACGATCCGCGCAACCCGGCCACCATCGCCGACAACGTCGGCGACAATGTCGGCGATTGCGCCGGCATGGCCGCCGACCTGTTCGAAACCTATGCGGTGACCGCGGTCGCCACCATGGTGCTGGCCGCGATCTTCTTCGCGACCTCGCCGCTGCTGGTGCCGATGATGACGCTGCCGCTCGCGATCGGCGGCGTCTGCATCCTGACCTCGATCGTCGGCACCTTCTTCGTCAAGCTCGGCGCCAGCCAGTCCATCATGGGCGCGCTGTACAAGGGCCTGATCGCCACCGGCGTATTGTCGCTGGTCGGCGTTGCCGCCGTGATCTACTGGCTGATCGGTTTCGGTCCGCTGGCGGGCGT
Source organism: Bradyrhizobium sp. (assembly GCF_030654605.1). GTDB lineage: Bacteria > Pseudomonadota > Alphaproteobacteria > Rhizobiales > Xanthobacteraceae > Bradyrhizobium. The sequence continues at coordinate 437 of NZ_JAURXB010000145.1, read as the reverse complement.
GAAGTACACCGGCATGGCGCTGTTCCAGTGCGGCATCGTCGGCCTCGTCGTCACCGGCCTGATCATCTGGATCACCGAATACTACACCGGCACCGAATATCGCCCGGTGAAGTCGATCGCGGCCTCCTCGGTCACCGGTCACGGCACCAACGTGATCCAGGGTCTCGCGATCTCGATGGAATCCACCGCCGGTCCGGCAATGGTGATCATCGCGGGCATCCTCGTCACCTACAGCCTTGCCGGCCTGTTCGGCATCGCGATCGCCACCACCACCATGCTGGCGCTGGCCGGCATGATCGTGGCGCTCGACGCCTTCGGTCCGGTCACCGACTATGCCGGCGGCATTGCCGAAATGGCGGGTTTGCCGAAGGAAGTCCGCAAGGCTACCGACGCGCTCGACGCCGTCGGCAACACCACCAAGGCGGTCACCAAGGGCT
>NZ_JAURXB010000137.1 GCF_030654605.1 Bradyrhizobium sp. | reverse complement strand
CTCGCCCGGCCGCGATCTCGTTCAACTCGCTGCGCATGGTCTCGATCGAGGTGATGAGGTCGCTCGACAGCACCATGGTGCGCGCGTCCGGAAACAATTGCGCGGCTTCTTCCTGCAGGCGCTCGACGCCGGGGCCGACCGCCACCAGCGATTCCTCGGCCTGGCAATGCGGGCAGACTTGCGGACGCGGCATCGAGAAACCGCAGTGATGACAGACCAGGCGCTGGCGAAAGCGGTGATCGACCAGCCAGGCGTCACAGATGGTGCAGGCAAAGCGATGACCGCAGGCCCGGCACAGCGTCAGCGGCGCGTAGCCACGACGGTTGAGGAACAGCAGCGCCTGTTCCTTGCGTTCGATGGCGACCTTTACCTGCTCGGCCAGCACCGGCGAGATGAAACGGCCGCGTGGCGGCGCCGCGCGGCGCAGATCGATCGCCTCGATATGCGGCATGTGCTGGCCGCCGAAGCGCGCCGGCAGCACCACGCGCTGATAGCGGCCTTTTCGGGCGTTGACCTCGGTCTCGACCGACGGCGTCGCCGACGCCAGCACGATCGGAATTTTCGCGATATGCGCGCGCACCACCGCCATGTCGCGGGCGTGGTAATGCGCGCCCTCGTCCTGCTTGTAAGCCTGGTCGTGCTCTTCATCGACGATGATCAGCCCAAGATTGCCGTAAGGCAGAAACAGCGCGGAACGCGCGCCCACCACGACAGGCGCTTCGCCCGCCGCGATCGCGGCCCAGTTGCGTTGCCTTGTGCGCGGGGTCAGTTCGGAATGCCACTCCAGCGGCCGCACCCCGAAGCGCTCGGCAAAACGGTCGAGGAACTGGCCGGTCAGCGCGATCTCCGGCATCAGGATCAGCGTCTGCTTGCCGCGACGGATCACTTCAGCGATGGCTTCGAAATAGACTTCGGTCTTGCCGGAGCCGGTGACACCGTCGAGCAGCGCGACGTGAAAACTGCCGTTGGCCGCCAACGCCCGCATCGCGTCCACGGCAATGCGCTGCTGGCTGGTAAAGTCTGGCTGGGAGAACGACGGATCGGGCGCCGGCGGCGGCAGCGCGCGCGGCATCGGCTCGACCGTCAGCGTGCCCTCGTCGACGAGGCCATCGATCACGCCGGCGCTGACGCCGGCTTCCCGGGCGGCCTCGGATTTGCCGTGCAGCAGGCCATCCGACAATAGATCGATCAGCCGGCGCCGCGCCGGCGTCAGGCGTTTTGGCGCCGCCCCGATCAGCCGCACGCCCATCCGCACCCGCTCGGGCCCGAGATGTTCGCCCATCCGCAACGTCATCCGCAGCACCATGCCGCGCGGCGACAGCGTGTAGTTGGCGACCCAGTCGACCAGCGAGCGCAGTTCCGGCTTCAGCGGCGGCACGTCGAGTTTTTCGCCGACGTCCTTGAGCCGGTTATGCAGGCGTGGATCCGGATTGGCATTTTCCGCCCAAACCACCGCGACCACCTCGCGCGGCCCCAGCGGCACGCACACCACATCGCCCGGCTTCAGATCCATGCCGCGCGGCACCCGGTAGGAATAATTCTGATTGAGCGCGACCGGCACCAGCACATCGACGACGCGCGTCGATGAGGCGGATGAGGTGGCACGCGCGGAATCGTCCATCGGAGAATCAGACTCGAAGCCGGAAAGAGCGGGGCTAACTTAAGACCGTGCGCGAGCCGTAGCCAGTGCGGGAACCGGTGCTTGCGCCAGTTAGCGAACGGTAAACGAAAGAAGTGCGATATAGTCCATCAGAATCAGCAGGGCAGCGCCGTGGCCAAATCCACTAAAGCGTCCATTACAGCCATTCAGCCGATCGAACTCGACTGCGCCGCCGACGACGTCGCGCTGCAGATGACGCGCTGGCTGTCGCATCTGCGCGCCGAACGGCGGCTGTCGCCGAAGACGCTGGAGGCCTATACCCGCGATCTGCGCCAGTGCCTGGTGTTTCTCAGCCAGCACTGGGGCGGGCGGGTGACGTTGGCGCAATTTGCCGCCCTCGAAGCCAGCGACGTCAGGGCGTTCATGGCGATGCGCCGGGCCGACGATATCGGCGGCCGCTCGCTGATGCGGGCGCTGGCGGGGTTGCGCTCGTTCGGGCGCTTCCTCGAACAGGAAGGCAAGGGCAAGGTCGGCGCGCTCTCGGCCATCCGGGCGCCCAAGGTCGGCAAGAGCCTGCCGAAGCCGATCCAGATGGCGGCGGCCAAACGCTTTGCCGACGCCGACGAACGCGCCGGCGATACCCGCGATCCCTGGATCTGGGCGCGCGACGCCGCCGTGATGGCGCTGCTGTACGGCTCGGGCCTGCGCATTTCTGAAGCGCTGGGCCTGAAGCGCCGCGAAGTACCGTTGCCGGGCGAGGGCGACATCATCATCGTTTCCGGGAAGGGCAACAAGACCCGCATGGTGCCGGTGCTGCTATACTAGCTGGCGCTGGTGCAGGACTATGTCGCGATGTGCCCGCATCAGCTCAAGCCGGAAGGCCCTGTTTTCGTCGGCGCACGCGGCGGCCCGCTCAGTCCGCGAATCATTCAGCTGACCATGGAACGGCTGCGCGGCGCGCTCGGCCTGCCCGACAGCGCCACGCCGCATGCGCTGCGGCATTCCTTTGCCACCCATCTGCTGAACCGGGGC